>NZ_BAAAFZ010000008.1:217880-436444 GCF_039523795.1 Craurococcus roseus
GCCCCGCTGCCGCCAGCCGGCAGCAGGGCTGAAACCACCATGATCTCCGGCACCTTCGTCGACCGGCCCCGGCTGGCCATCGTCATAGCCATCCTGACCACGCTGGCGGGGCTGCTCGCTTTGCTGCGCATCCCGGTGGCGCAGTTCCCCGACATCGTGCCGCCGCAGGTCTCGGTGCAGGCGACCTACCCCGGCGCCTCGGCGGCGGTGGTGGAGGCGACGGTCGCGCAGATCATCGAGAGCGCGGTCAACGGCGTCGAGAACATGATCTACATGCGCTCGAACAGCGCCAACGACGGCACCTACCAGCTCAACGTTTCGTTCCTGCTCGGCTCCAACCCGGACATCAACACGGTCAACGTCAACAACCGCATCCAGGCGAACATCGCCCGCCTGCCGCAGGAGGTGCAGCGGGCCGGGCTGATCGTGCGCAAGCAGTCCTCCTCCGTGCTGCAATTCATCGCGCTCGCCTCGTCGGACCCGGCGCACACGCCGCTGTTCCTGAGCAACTACGCCACGATCAACATGATCGACCGGCTCGCCCGCACGCCCGGCGTGGGCCAGGTGAACCTGTTCGGCCTGATGAACTACTCGATGCGGGTCTGGTTCGAGATCGACCGGCTGACCAACCTGAACCTGACGCCGAGCGACCTGGCCGACGCCATCCGGAGCCAGAACGTCCAGGCCGCGGTGGGCCGCATCGGCGCGCAGCCCATCCCGGACACCCAGCAGTTCCAGATCAACATCCAGACGCTGGGCCGCCTGGTCACGCCCGAGCAGTTCGGCGAGATCGTGGTGCGCGCCAACCCGGACGGCTCCGTGCTGCGGGTGAAGGACGTGGCGCGCGTGGAGCTGGGCGCGCAGTCCATGGACACCCAGAGCCGCCTGAACGGCCAGCCGGCGGTGACCATGGGCGTCTACCTCTCGCCCGGCGCCAACGCCGTGCAGGTCTCGGGCGCGGTCCAGCGCACCCTGGACGAGCTCGGCGGCCGCTTCCCGGAAGGTATGCGCTCCCAGGTCCTGTACGACAGCTCGACCTTCGTGGTGGACACCATCTACGAGGTCATCAAGACCCTGCTCGAAGCCTTCGTGCTGGTCGTAATCGTGGTGTACCTGTTCCTGGGGTCGCTCCGCGCCACCCTGATCCCGACCATCGCGGTGCCCGTCAGCCTGGTCGGCGCCTTCGTGGTCCTGCTCGCCATCGGCTACAGCGCCAACACGATCTCGCTGCTCGGCATGGTGCTCGCCATCGGCATCGTAGTGGACGACGCCATCGTGGTGGTGGAGAACGTCGAGCGGGTGATGGCGGAGCACCCGGACTGGACGCCGGCCCAAGCCGTCAAGCAGGCGATGCGGGAGATCACGGCGCCGATAATCGCCATCACCCTGGTGCTGCTCTCGGTGTTCGTGCCGGTGGCCTTCATCCCCGGCCTGTCGGGCGTGCTGTTCCGGCAGTTCGCGGTGACGATTTCGGCGGCGATGGTGATCTCCGCCATCAACGCCCTCACCCTGTCGCCGGCCCTCTGCGCGCTGTTCCTCCGGCCCCACCACGGGCCGAAGCGGGGCCCGATCAAGTACGTGCTGCGGAGCATCGACGCGGTGCGGGACGGCTACGCCGCGGTTGTGCGGCGGCTGGTGCGCGTTTCGATCCTGTCGCTCGTCGCCACGGCCGGGCTCGCCTTCGCCGTGTGGACCATCGGTTCCAAGACGCCGCAGGGCTTCCTGCCGCAGGAGGACCAGGGGACCTTCTTCGTACAGGTGCAGTTGCCGCAGGCCGCATCCCTGTCCCGCACCCGCGATGCCGTGGTGCAGGTGGAGGGCATACTGAAGCAGATCCCGGCGGTGGAGAACGTGCTCGCCATCGTCGGCTTCAGCCTGATCGACCAGGGCGCGCAGTCCAACTCCGCCTTCGTCGTGGCGCGGCTGAAGCCGTTCGAGGACCGGACGGCGGCGCAGGACTCGGTCTTCGCCGCCATCGGCCAGGTGTTCGGCGCCGGGCAAGCGGTGCGCACGGCGAACGTGATCGCCTTCAACCTGCCGCCCATCATCGGCCTCGGCACCGGCGGCGGCTTCGAGTACCAGCTCCAGGACCTCCAGGGCCGGGACGCCACGGAACTCGGCGGCGCCATGCTCGGCCTGATCGTGCAGGCCAACCAGGACCCGCGGCTGGCGCAGGTGTTTTCCACCTTCTCGCCCACGACGCCGAGCATCTTCCTCGACATCGACCGGGACAAGGCGCAGGCGCTCGGGGTGCCGATCTCCTCCGTGTTCACGGCGCTCCAGGCCTCGCTCGGCGGCCTTTACGTGAACGACTTCAACCAGTTCGGCCGGACCTGGCAGGTGAACATCCAGGCGGAAGCGGAGGACCGGAACGACATCCCGGACATCTGGCGCATCCGCGTGCGCAGCAGTCGCGGCGAGATGGTGCCTTTGCAGGCCTTCGCCGAGATCCGCACGGTGGTCGGGCCGCAGACGATCCAGCGCTACAACAACTTCCGCTCGCTCACCATCAACGGCGCGCCGCGGCCCGGCGTCTCCTCCGGTGACGCGCTGGCGGCGATGGAGCAACTCTCCGCCCGCGTGCTGCCCGCCGGCTACTCCTTCGAGTGGACCGGCACCGCCTACCAGGAGAAGCTGGCCGCGGGGCAGACCATCTACGTCGTGGCCCTCGCGGTGCTGTTCGCCTACCTGTTCCTGGTGGCGCTCTACGAGAGCTGGACCATCCCGATCCCGGTGCTGCTTTCGGTGGTGGTGGGCGGCCTCGGCTCCTTCCTGGCGATCCAGGTCGCCGGGCTGAGCCTGGACGTCTACGCGCAGATCGGCCTCGTGGTGCTGATCGCGCTGGCGGCCAAGAACGGCATCCTCATCATCGAATTCGCCAAGGAGGCGCGGGAGCGCGGCATGGGCATCCGCGACGCGGCCGTGGAGGGCTCGCGCCTCCGGTTCCGGGCGGTGATGATGACCTCCATCGCCTTCGTGCTCGGCCTGGTGCCGCTGGTGTGGGCCGAGGGCGCGGCCATGCTGTCGCGCCGCGCGGTCGGCACCCCGGTCTTCGGCGGCATGCTGGCGGCGTCGCTGGTCGGCATCTTCCTGATCCCGATGCTCTACGTGGTGTTCCAAACCATGCGGGAGCGGGTGAAGGGCTGGTTCGGCGTGCGCCCCGTCGAGCCGCCGGGCCAAGGCCCCGGGGAAGGGCCGAAGCCGGCGGCGGACCAGCGTGTGCCGGAGATGGCGAAGTGACGCCCGCCGCTTCCCGGGGCCTTCCCAAGGGCGCCGTCCTCAACACATGATGGGCAGGAACCGGAACGGGGGAACGACCTCATGGCAAAGTTCGGGCTGAGCCAGCCGCTGCGTCGCATCGAGGACCCGCGCCTGCTATTGGGCGGCGGCCGTTACACCGACGACTTGGCGCCGGCGGGTGCGGCGCACGGTGTGGTCCTGCGCTCCCCGCACGCCGCGGCGAAGATCCTGTCCATCGACACGGCGGCGGCGCTGGAGGTGCCGGGCGTGCTCGCCGTGATCACCGCCAAGGAGTGGCGCGAGGAAGGGCTCGGCGAGATCCCCTGCATCATCCCGCTCAAGAACGCCGACGGCTCCGACCGCGCCGAGACGCCGCGCATCGCGCTCGCCGAGGACCGGGTGCGGCACGTCGGGGATGCCGTGGCCTTCGTGGTTGCCGAAACGGCGCAGGCTGCGCGAGACGGCGCGGAAGCCGTGACGGTGGACTACGACCCCATGCCCGCCGTGGTCGATCTCGCGGTGGCGCACGAGCCCGGCGCCCCGAAGGTCTGGGACGGGATCGAGAGCAACATCGTCTTCGACTGGGAAGCGGGCGACAAGGCGAAGGCCGACGAGCTGGTCTCCAAGGCCGCGCACGTCACGCGGCTGACGGTGGTGAACAACCGCGTGGTCGTCGCCAGCATGGAGGGACGCGCCGCGACCGCCGAGTACGACAAGGCGGAGGGCAAGTTCACCCTCCACTGCGGCACGCAGGGCTCCTGGCTGGTGAAGAACCTCCTGGCCGACGCCGTCTTCAAGCTTCCGCCGGAGAAGTTCCGCGTCGTCACCCCGGACGTGGGCGGCGGATTCGGCATGAAGCTGTACCTCTACGCCGAGTACGCGCTGGTCTGCATGGCGGCGCGGCGCCTCGGCCGGCCGGTGCGCTGGGCGGCGGAGCGGAGCGAGGCCTTCGTGTCCGACACCCACGGCCGCGACAACATCACGCTGGGCGAGCTGGCGGTGGACAAGGACGGCAAGTTCCTGGCGCTCAGGACGCGCAACTACGCCAACATGGGCGCCTACCTCTCCACCTTCGCGCCCTTCATCCCGACCGGGGCCGGCACGAAAGTCCTAGCCAGCGTCTACGACTTCAAGGCGATCCACGCGCGCGTGCTCGGCGTGCTGACCAACACGGTGCCGGTGGACGCCTACCGCGGCGCCGGGCGGCCGGAGAGCAACTACCTCGTGGAGCGGCTGATCGACGCGGCGGCGCGCGAACTCAACATCGACCGCATCGAGATCCGCAAGCGCAACATGGTGCCGCAGAGCGCCATGCCCTACGTCACCGCCATCGGCCAGCGCTACGACAGCGGCGACTTCCGGACCGTGATGGACGAGGCGTTGCGCAAGGCGGACTGGGACGGCTTCGCCGCGCGCAAGGCGGCGTCCGAGCAGCGCGGCAAGCAGCGCGGCATCGGCCTCGCCTACTACCTCGAGGCCACCGGCGGCGGGCCGACGGAGCGCGCCGAGGTGCGCTTCGCCAAGGACGACATGGTCGAGGTGCTGGTCGGCACGCAGAGCACCGGCCAGGGGCACGAGACCGCCTATGCGATGCTGACCAGCCACGAGCTGGGCATCCCGATCGACCGCATCCGCATCGTGCAAGGCGATTCGGACCAGATCCCGACGGGCGGCGGCACCGGGGGCGCCCGCTCCCTCTACTCGGAGGGGCAGGCGATCCTCCTGACCACGGCGACGGTGGTCGAGAAGGGCAAGCAGGCGGCGTCCGAGCACCTGGAAGCGGCGGTGATCGACATCGAGTTCGCGCCCTCGGGCGGCGGCCGCTTCTCGGTCGTCGGCACCGACCGCGGCGTGGACATCATGTCGCTCGCCAAGATCCAGCGCGAGCGGGCGGCGAAGGGCGAGCCGGCGACGCTGCTCGACGCCGCGGAGGTGGCGGAGATCAAGTCCCACACCTTCCCCAACGGCTGCCACGTGGCGGAGGTGGAGATCGACCCGGACACCGGCGTCATCGACGTGCCGCGCTACATCGTGGTGGACGACGTCGGCCACGCCGTGAACCCGATGATCGTGCGGGGCCAGGTCCACGGCGGCGTGGCGCAGGGCGTGGGCCAGGCGATGCTGGAGCGCACCGCCTACGACAAGGACAGCGGCCAGCTCCTCTCGGCCTCCTTCATGGACTACTGCCTGCCGCGCGCGGTGGACCTGCCGGACATCGAGGTGGATCTGATCGAAGTGCCCTGCGAGACGAACCCGTTGGGCGTGAAGGGAGCCGGCGAGGCCGGCGCGGTCGGCTCGCCGCCGGCGCTGATCAACGCCGTGGTCGACGCACTCGCGGGCGCGGGCGTGAACCACATCGACATGCCGGCGACACCGGAGACGGTGTGGAAGGCCCTGCACGGGGCCAAGGCGGCCTGAGCGAAGGCGGGCGGCAGGGCGGAGACGCCCTCCGCCCGCCTCTAGTAGGGCCTTGGGGAGCGGCGGCGGATGGCGGGTTTCGTCGGGCGCTGGCTGTCGGACGCCCTCCGCCTAGGGCTTCCGCTCGCCCTCGCCCTGCTTGCGATGCAGGTGCCGGCCGTGGCGCACGGCTACGCCGCCGCGCTGCTGCAGATCGCCGAGGACGCGCGGCGCGACATCGAACAAAGGAAGGCGTCCGCTCGACGCTTCTACCGCGGCGCCGGGGAGGCCGACGAGGCGGTGATCGCGGCGCTACAGGCCGTGGAGCCGGCCAACGCGCAGGCGCTGGCGGCTTCGGTGGAGCGCGCCCGCGCCCTCCGCGCCGCGCACGACCGCATCGAGGCCGCGCCGCCGCTGCTGCGGCCCGTCACCGCCCTGGTGGACGCGGCCGAGGACCCAGCCGGAGGGGACAAATGGGCGGTGCTGCGGACCGCCTTCGACACCCACGTGCCGCAGGTCGTCCTCAGCGCGGCGGCGGCCGTCTACGGGATCGCCGGGCTGGTCGCCGGCTCGTTCGTGGCGGAGTTGCTCGTTTCGGCGTTCGGCGCGGTGTTCGGTCCAGGGCGGCGGGGCCGCGGCGACGCCGCCCGCTTCGCGCCCTGACCTGCAGGGCCGGTTTCAGCGCACGACGTAGTCGTTCATCTCGCAGGTGTTGATGTTGCGGCGCTCCTGCGCGTCGCCGCCGCGCCACACCACGCGCAGGTCGTACCGGCACTCGCCCAGCGGCAGGCGCACGGCGAAGCGGGCTCCGGGCTGGACGACGTCGTTGCCGAGCCGGTCCGGCCCCCAGCCCTGCTGCGAAGAGGGCGACGCGTAGAACTGTTCGATCACCCGCCCGCTCTGGTTGACCAGGTTGAAGGACGGGTTGGTCTGCGCCGCCTGGGGCGCCGCCGCCGCTTGCCCGCCGCCGTCCAGCACCACGTCCACCAGGTCGCAGGTGTTGAGGTTGCGCTTCTCCTCGCTCTTGCCGCCCTCGTACACGAAGCGGAGGTCGTAAACGCAATTCCCGTCCGCCGGCAGCCGCACGATGTGGCTGGCGCCCGGTTGGACGACGTCGGTGCCGAGCCGGTCCTGCCCCCAGTTCGGCTGCGTGGACGGGGAGGCGTAAAGCTCCTGCACCGCGCTCGGCGAACGGTTGACCACGCGAAAGGACGGGTCCTTGGACTGGGCGTAAACAGGCGCACCCGACCAGCCGAGCAAGGGCCCGCCGAGGAGCGCGGCGACGGTCAAGGCGCGGCGGCGGGGCATGCGGTCCTCCGGATGCGTGCGCCGCCATCCTACAACGGCCGTGCGCCGGCCGCACGCCGTACCGGCGGCGTCGGCACGCCCGGGAGGACGGCCCGGACCCGGCCCAGGCTGCGCGGCACGCTGTTCGCGCCGACTGCCCTTCAATCCTCGTCCGCGGCTTCGGCGGCATCCGCGCCGAGGGCGGCCAAATGGCGGTCGAGCCGCGACAACACCGCGCGCAACCGCTCCCGGTCGTCGGCGGAAAGCGGCCCCAGCATCTCGCTTTCCAAGGCGTGGACCAGCGGCATGGTGCCGGCCTGGACGCGGCGCCCGGGCGCGGTGATGGCGAGCCGCCGCATGCGCCGGTCGCGCCGGTCTTCCGCGCGCCGCACCAGCCGGCGCTCGATGAGGGACCGCACGGCGCGGCTCACCTTCACCTTGTCCATCGCCGCCTGCCTCGCCACGTCGGTCGCGGACAGGTCGCCGGAGCGCGCGAGCACCGACAGCACCTGCCATTCCGGCACGGAAAGCCCGGCCCGGTCCGCGTAGGCGCGCGCGAACAGGCGGTGCGCGCGGGCGCTGACCACGGAAAGCCTGTGGGGCAGGAATTCCTCCAAGGCGAACGCCGCCGGCGCGTCCCCCGCTCCCCCGGCCCCCGGCCGTTGCGCAGCGAGCCTCCGTTCCATCGGCTCCTCCCCCTCAGCCCGTCCCCTGGCCCCGCCCCCTGCCGGCGCGCTTGGCAAGGCGGCCGCGGCGCGCCATGTCACCCGTCGCAGCGGCGCGCGGGAGGGCACCACATGGCCGGCTTCGCCTCCACCACCGACACGGCCGAGAAGGCCGTTTCCTTCGACGAACTCGGCCCCGGCCTCTACGCCTACACCACGGAAGGCGACCCCAACTCCGGCATCATCGTCGGCAATGATGGCGTTGTCGTGGTGGACGCGCAGGCGACGCCGGCGATTGCGCGAGATGTGATGGGGCGCATCGCCGCTGTCACCGACCGCAAGGTGACGCAGGTTGTCCTTTCGCACTACCACGCGGTGCGCGTGCTGGGCGCTTCCGGTTACGGGGCGCACGCGGTGATCGCCTCCGACGCGACGCGCGCGCTGATCGTGGAGCGCGGGCAGCAAGACATGGAAAGCGAGATCGGCCGCTTCCCGCGCCTGTTCCGCGGCCGCGAGAGCATCCCGGGCCTGACGTGGCCGACGCATTCCTTCGAACGGAAAATGGCGCTCTGGCTCGGTGAGCGGGAAGCGCAGGCGATCCACATCGGCCGCGCCCACACGGCGGGCGACACGGTGGTGTGGATGCCGAAGGAGCGCGTGCTGTTCGCCGGGGACACGGTGGAGTTCGGCGCCACGCCCTACTGCGGCGACGCCCATTTCGCCGACTGGCCCGCGACCTTGCGGGCCATCCGCGACCTCGGGCCGGAGAAGCTGGTGCCTGGGCGGGGCCGCGCCCTGCTCACGCGCGAAGACGTGGCGCAGGGCTTGGCCGACACCGAGGCGTTCACGAGCACGCTCTTCGCCCGTGTGCAGGAGGGCGTCGCCAAGGGCTGGGCGCTGCGGGAGATCTACCGCGACACGGTGGACCACATGCGCCCGCGCTTCGGCCACTGGGTGATCTTCGACCACTGCATGCCGTTCAACGTGTCGCGCGCCTACGACGAGGCGGGGGGCACGCATCACCCGCGCATCTGGACGGCCGAGCGCGACCTCGAGATGTGGCGCGCGTTGGAAGGCGACGCGCCGGTGAAGTCCGCCCAAGCCCGGCCCTGACCGCGCGATGCCGTCCTCCCACGTCTGCCCGCGCTACGCCTACCGCCGCCCGGCCGCGCTCGACGGCCCCGGGAGGGCGGAGGATGCGCGCGTCGTGGTCGTCGGCGGCGGCGTGGTAGGGCTGACGCTCGCGCTCGACTTGGCGCGGCGCGGCGTGGCGTCCGTCCTGCTCGACGAGGACGACACCGTCTCCGTCGGCAGCCGCGCCATCTGCTGGGCCAAGCGCACGCTGGAGATCTACGACCGGCTCGGGCTCGGCCAGCGCTTCCTGGAGAAGGGCGTCACCTGGAACACCGGCCGGGTCTTCTTCCGCGACGCGGAAGCTTACAGCTTCGACCTTCTGCCGGAGCAGGGCCACGCCTACCCGGCCTTCGTGAACCTGCAGCAATACTACGTGGAGGAGTGGCTGGTGGAGGCTTGCGCCGCTACCGGCCTCGTGGACCTCCGCTGGCGCAACCGCGCGGCGGCGATCGAGAACCGCCCGGACGGCCCGCTGCTGACGGTCGAGACGCCGGACGGCGCCTACAGCCTGCGCGCCGGATGGCTGCTCGCCTGCGACGGCGCCCGCAGCGGCATCCGCCAGGCGCTCGGCCTCCCGTTCGTCGGGCAGGTGTTCCGAGACCGCTTCCTCATCGCAGACGTGCGGATGGACCTCCCCTATCCCGCCGAGCGCCGCTTTTGGTTCGATCCGCCCTTCCATCCCGGCAAAACGGTGCTGCTGCACCGCCAGGCGGACGGCGAGTGGCGGATGGACTTCCAGCTCGACGCGGACTCCGACCCGGAGGCGGAGCGGCGGCCGGAGCGCGTGGAAGCGCGGCTGCGCGCGATGCTCGGTCCGGACGTGCCGGTCGGGATCGGCTGGGCCAGCGTCTACACCTTCCGCTGCCGCAGGCTGGAGCGCTTCCGCCACGGCCGCACGTTCTTCGTGGGCGACTCCGCGCACCAGGTCAGCCCATTCGGGGCGCGCGGCGGCAACAGCGGGGTGCAGGACGCCGACAACCTCGGCTGGAAGCTCGCGGCGGTGCTGGAAGGCGGCGCGCCGGAACCGCTGCTCGACAGCTACGACGCCGAGCGCGGCCCGGCCGCGGACGAGAACATCCTGCACTCCTCCCGCAGCACGGATTTCATCACGCCCAAGTCCGGCGCCGCCCTCGCCTACCGCGACGCCGTGCTCGAACTCGCGGAGACGCACGCCCTGGCCCGGCCGCTGGTGAACTCCGGCCGCTTGTCGCGCCCGACCGTGCTGGCCGGGAGCCCGCTCTCCACGCCGGACGGCGGCGCCCCGCCCGCGGCGCTGCCCACCGGGTCGCCGCCGGTGGACGCGCCGGTGCTGCGGGACGGACGGCCGGACTGGCTGCTGCGGCACCTGAACACCGGCGGCCGCTTCACCCTGCTCGCCTTCGACGAAACCGGGCTGCGGGCGCCCCCTGCGCCCCCCGGTGTGGACCTCGTCGTCGTCGCCGAGCGCGAGGCGGCGCCGGGGCACCTCCCAGGCGTGCTGGTGGACCACTCCGGCCTCGCCGCGCGCCGCTGGGGCTGCGTCCCGGGCGAGGCGCTGCTGCTGCGCCCGGACGGCCACGTCGCTGCCGGCTTCCGCGCGCCCACGCCCGAAGCGGTGCGGTCCGCCCACGCCCGGGCGCTCGGGAACGCGGTAGCGGCGGCCGCGGCATGACGGTCCTCCGCACCGAACCCCGCTTGGCGGACCCGGACGGCTTCTACGCCGCCTTGATGGAAGCGCACCGCGACCTGGACGAGGCGGCGTCGCGCCGCCTGGACGCCAGGCTGGTCATTCTGCTGGCCAACCACATCGGCGACGACGCCGTGCTCCGGGAAGCCATCGCGCTCGCGCGCGCGGCGGGCGGCGGCGGCGCGGCCCCGGACGCCGAACGCTAATCCTCCTCGCGCTTGGTCACCCGCAGGGTTTGCGGGTCGAGTTCAAGGTCGTACTCCTTCCCGTCGGTGGAGCGGGCGTCGTCCACCTCGACGCGGCCGTCCCGTTTCATTTCGATCTCCTCCCAAGCGGTGTAGCCCTGCTCGCGCAGCGCCGCTTCGATGCGGGCCTTCATCTCCGGCGCCGGCTCGCGCGCTTCGGCGGCGGCGAGCGGCACCAGGAACGCGGCGGCGAGGAACGGTGTACGGCGCATGGCGGCGGTGCTCCCTTGGTCGCCGCGAGAACGGCCCCGGCGCCGGCGGGTTGCGATCTCCCCTCGTGTGTCGCATCGGCGCCTCGACCAAGCGAGAAACGCGCCGGAGGCCCCGGCGGGTTTGCCCGGCCCCGCCGGACGGGGGATAATGGGGAGACCAGGAGACACCCTTGAACCCCATCGAGCACATCCGCGGCTGGCAGGACCAGCTCGCAGCGTGGCGCCGCGACTTCCACGCCCACCCCGAACTCGGCCTCGAGGAGCACCGCACGGCCGCCCTTGTGGCGGAACGCCTCCGTTCGTGGGGCATCGAGGTCCGGACCGGGATCGGGGGCGCCACCGGCGTCGTGGGCACCTTGCGGAACGGCCGCGGCAACCGGGCGGTGGGGCTCCGCGCCGACATGGACGCGCTGCCCATGGAGGAGGAGAACGGCTTCCCGCACCGCTCCACCGTGCCCGGCAAGATGCACGCCTGCGGGCACGACGGGCACACGACAATGCTGCTCGGCGCCGCCCGCTACCTCGCCGAGACGCGCCGCTTCGACGGCACGGTCCACTTCATCTTCCAGCCCGCCGAAGAGGGCGGCGGCGGCGCCCGCGCCATGGTGGCCGACGGCCTGTTCCGGCGCTTCCCCTGCGACGCGGTGTACGGGCTGCACAACCGCCCCGGCTTGGCGGTCGGGCGCTACGGCATCCGCCCCGGCGCCATGATGGCGGGCTGCGCCTTCTTCGACATCCACGTCCACGGCAAGGGCGGCCACGGCGCGCGGCCGGAGAACACGGTGGACCCGGTGGTCTGCGGCGCGCAGATCGTCTCCGCGCTCCAGTCCGTGGTGGCGCGCAACGTCCCCTCGGCGGAAGCCGCGGTGGTGAGCGTCACCGGCTTCGACGCGGGCCGCGCCTACAACGTGATCCCGGAGCGGGTGGCGCTGCGCGGCACGGTGCGCGCCTTCGCGGCCGGAACGATGCGGTTGGTGGAAGCGCGGATGCGCGCGCTGGCCGAGAGCATCGCCGCCGGCTTCGGCGCGACCGCCGCGCTGGACTTCCGCGAGGTCACCATCCCGGTGGTGAACGCCGCCGAGCAGGCGGAGGTCTTCGCGGACGCCGCCGCCTCGTTGGTGGGCGAGGAGGGCGTCGAGCGGGACCGGCCGGCGGTGATGGGGTCGGAGGATTTCGCCTACATGCTGGCCGAGTGCCCCGGCGCCTACATCGTCACCGGCAACGGCGTCGGCGGGGACGCGGGCGGCACCGAGGTCCACAACCCGCAGTACGACTTCAACGACGCCGCGATCCCCTACGGTGCCGGCGTGCTGGCCGCGGTGGCGGAACGCGAGCTGCCGCCGGTGTCGGAAGCGCCGCCCGCGCCATGACGGTCATCGTCGCCACAGGGATGCGGGCGGAAGCGGCGCTGCTGCCGCCCGGCCTGCGCGTCGTGGTCAGCGGCGGCGATCCGGCGCGCCTGCGAAGCAAGCTGGACGAAGCCGCGGAAGGCGCGACGGCGGTGCTGAGCTTCGGCATCGCGGGCGGGCTCGACACCGCGTTGGAGCCCGGCGCGTTGGTGGTGGCGACGCGGGTGCGCGCGCCGGGCGGCGCTTGGCCGGCCGACACGGTTTGGTCCTCGGCGCTGGTGCGCGCGAGCGGCGCGCGGCTCGGCGTGGTCGCCGGCGCGTCAGCGGTGGTCTCGGGGCCCGACGCCAAGCGCTCCTTGCGCCTGATGACGGACGCTCTGGTGGTGGACATGGAGAGCGCGGTGGCCGCGGCCTTCGCCGCCTCGCGCGGCCTGCCCTTCGCGGTGCTGCGCGCGGTGGCCGACACCGCGGAGGAGGTGCTGCCGCGCGCCGCCGCGGTCGGCCTCACGCGGACGGGCCGCCCGGCGCCGGGCCGCGTGGCTATGGCGCTGCTGCGCCGGCCGGGCGAGCTGCCGGCGCTGGTGCAGGTGGCGAAACGCAGCCGCACCGCCTTGGAGTCGCTCGCCAGGGCGGCGCGCGATCTGCCGCGGCCGGGAGGGGCGGCGCCCCTCCCGGCCAACGACATGGGCTAGCGGACGCCGCTCAGCCCTTGGCCTTGTTGTACAGCTTCTGCGCCATCTCCAGGATCTCCTGGGGGTGGTAGTCGGGGATGAACGCCTCGGACGAGCCGTCCAGGTCGTACTGCGGGCCGCCCTCCGGCGGGCCGTCGCGCACCTCCAGCGGGCCGGAGTTGTCCAGCGCTTGGCCCTGCCAGATGGACTTGATCTCGTCGTAGTCGTTCGTGGAGAAGCGGTACAGGCGGCGGTGCCAGCCTTCCTCCAGGAACGGGCGGCTTTCCGGGATCTGCTCCGGTTGCAGATTCGGGATCGGCAGCATCTTCTTCATGTCCACGCCCGTGAGCTGCTCCAGCGCCAGCGCGTAGGCGTGCGCGTGGACGCCGCCGCGGGTGAACAGGTAGCCCAGCATCCGCCGCGCCGCCGGGTTGGTGGTGAGCTGGTACGCGCGCAGCTTGGCGGTGCGGGCGCCGTTCTCCAGGAAGAAGTTGTGGAGCAGGTCGAGGATCAGGTTCCCCGAGTTGAAGATGTAGTCGCCCTTCCACGGGTTGCCGAGGCTGTCGGCGCACATGATGCCGGCGTGCGGCCCCGGCGCGACGTGCGCCTTCAGCGCGGCGCCGGTGAACATGCCGGCGAAGGACGGCTCGCCCTTGCTCATGTCGCCTTTCGGCTGGATGCCGTTGAGCAGCCCGTTCACAGCGGCGCCGACCAGCTCGATGTGGCCCAGCTCTTCCGTCGCGATGTTGGCGATCAGCGCGTAGAACGGGCGCAGCTTCTCGCGCTGGCGGAAGTTGAAGCTCTGGAACATGTAGGTGTTGAGCGTGGTCATCTCGCCGAAGCGCCCGCCCATCAGCTCCTGCACCGCAGCGGCCGCGACCGGGTCCGGCTCCTTCGGCAGGGGCATCTCCACCTGCAAGCGGTCGATCCTCAGGAACATATGCGTCCTCCTTCTCGGTGGACGGGAGGCTGCTGCCGCCCGCCGCGGAGCGAAACGTGGAGGCGGCGGCGCGATAGGGGAAAGAGATTGATCTTGTCGGCCCGATAGCCGTTGCCTATCGTGTTTGGCACAGCCCGGAGCGTCAACCCTGTCACTTGCCGGCTTGTCCCTGCGCGACCTTGAATATTTGGTGGCGGTCGCCGAGTGCCGCCATTTCGGGCGGGCTGCGGAAAGGTGCGGCGTGTCCCAGCCGGCGCTTTCCGCGCAGGTCCGCAAACTCGAATCCTGGCTCGGTGTGACGGTGTTCGAGCGGTCGCCGGGGCGCGTGCTGCTGACCGGCCAAGGCGCCGCCCTGCTGGCCCGCGTGCGGGGCGTGCTGGCCGAGGCCCAGGGCTTGGTGGAGTTAGCACGCGCCGCCGGCGCGCCGCTGGCCGGCGCCTTCCGCATCGGCGCGATCCCCACCATCGGCCCCTACTTCCTGCCCCACGCGCTGCGGCCCATGCGGGAGGCCTTCCCGGACACGCGCCCGGTCGTGTCGGAGGCCCGGACCGTCGACCTGGTGGACCGGCTGAAGAACGGCGAGCTCGACGCGGCGCTGCTCTGCCTCCCGCAAGAGGACCCCGCGCTCGCGCTCCACCCGCTGTTCTTCGAGCCCTTCCTGATGATGCACGCCGCCGGGGCGCAACCCGGCTGGCCGGAAGACGGCGGGGACGGGCTGCTCGTGTTGGACGAAGGCCACTGCCTCCGCGACCAGACGCTCGCCATCTGCGGCTTGCAGGCCCCGCCGGGCCGGCGGCACGCCGCCGGGTTGGAGTTGCTGCGGCAGATGGTCGCGGCCGGAGAAGGCTACGCGTTGATGCCGGCCCTCGCCGCCGCGGCGCTCGGCGATGCGCCGTCGCTCGCGTACGGGGAATTGGCCTCGGAGGTCGGGCGGGAGGTCGCCCTGGCCGTCCGCCGCACCGACCCGCGGGCGGCGCACTTGGCCGCGGTCGTCGGGCTGTTCCGCCGCATCGCGCCCGCGCCGTTGCGGGTGGCGTGTTGAAGGCGCGTCGCGGCCGGCCAATCCTCGCAGCGCACCAACGCAGAGGTTGAAAAAAACCGAACGAACCCTGCATTGTGGTCGCCATGCCCATCAAGCTTCCCCACCCCACAGGCCGACCCGCCGGCGCGCCCGGCATCGGCCAAGCGGCCTGGAGCTGGATCGCGCTTTGGGCAGGGGCCGCGACCGTGACGGGCCTCGCCGCCGCGACGGTCGAGCCCATCGTGGAACTCGGCCCGGGCGCCGTCGTGTTCGCCGGCCTGGGCGGCGCCTGCGCGGCGGGCTTGGCCTTCGCCACCGCGGTCCGGCTGGGGACGCCGCGCGGCGGCCCGTCCGCCGCCCCCGCCGCCGGGGGCGACCCGATCGTGCGGGAATTCGTCGCCGCGGTCTCGGCCCAGCTCGCCCGGCTCGACGACAAGCTGGGCACCGCGGCGACGGGCGGCGGCGGTGCGGGCCGGGAGGCCCAGGAGGCGCTCCTGCGCGCGGTGCAACGGATGGAGCGGGAGCAGGGCGCGATCCTCGCGCGGATCATGGCCGAGGCGGAAAACGCGGAGCGCCGGTCCAAGACTCAGGTCGAGGCGCTCAGACGGTCGGTCCTGCCCCAGGTGGCCGGGCTGGAGGAGCAGGTGGCCCAACTCCGCCACGCCCTCGCCGAGAAGGACGCGCGCATGCGCGACTTCGAAGGGCAGGTTTTCGACATCCTGCGCGCGCGCGATGCCGACGAGGTGCTGCGGCGCCTAGACGCCGAGGCGTCCGACCTGTTCGACCGGCTGTTCTACGCCGACGGCCGCAGCCACGCCTCGGCGGAGGCTTGGCGGGCCGACTACGCCGAGTGGCGGTCCCGCATCAAGAACTTCTGGGACATCGTGCGGGGCTACAAAACCAGCGTCGACCAGCCCTTCGCCGTGACCGACGCGGAGATCGAACGCGCCGGCGGCATACCGGACACCGCGCTGTTCAGCGGCCCGGAAATGCGGGCCCGGTTCAGAATGCTCGTCGTCGTCAACGAGCGGCACATCAAGTTCAGGGACGACGCCTTCTCGTTCAATGCGAAGAAGGGCACCCCGCCCGACGCGGCCGCCCAGCTCGCCCCGCGCGAGGCGAGCGCACCGCATGGCGGGCTGAAACCCGTCACCGCCTGAACGCCGCTGCCGAGCGCCAGGGTGCGACGACGGCGCGGGCGCGGCGCGGGAGGTGCGGGGCCGGTGCCCGAAAAAAGGTCCGCCGCCGCGGCGGCGCCAGCGACAAGGCCGGTAGCCTCCGAAGCGGCTGCCGGCGTCACGCAACGGCGCGGCGTCGCGCCCGGCGCCCCTCTCCATCGAGGCATGTCCGGCCCGCCGCGGGGAGCCGCGCGTCGCCGAAGGATCGAGCGCCTGATGCCGCTGAGCACCGGGCCGCGTTCCACCACACTTTTCGAGCACCGGAACCGGCGGTTCGCCGACCGCTGCGGCGCATGGTCGCCCACGCGTCGGCAAGGGCAGCGGGAAGCCGGTGCCGCGCCCGCGTCGCTCCAAGCGGAGCGGCCCGGAGCACAGGCGCGCGGACGGCGACGAAGCAGGCCGATTGTCCGATGCTCGCCCGTCGTCCAGGCCCGCGGGCACGCGCAAAGGAACGGCGCGCGGTCGGTGCCGCCGCCGCCCGATCCTCTTCCGGCGTCCCCGTCCGTAACCGCGCACCGGGCCGAGTTCCAGCGGATCGCGGCCGCCGGCCGGACGGAGAGGCCAGCGGTGAGGCGGCGCGGGCGGCCACGGGCCGCGCGCGCCGCCTGCCGTCGTTCAGGCTTCCCAGATGGGCTTGCCGTCCGGCCCCTTCACGCGGCGCCACACCTGCTTGATCGAATCGTGCAGGGCGGCCGGGAGCGGGACGAAGCCCAGGCCCGTGGTGGCTTCGCCGGCGTTGCTGAACGCCCAATCGAAGAACTTCATGGTGTTCAGGCTGGCCGTCACCTTGTCGGCTTCCGGGTTGGACGGCATCAGGATGAAGGTCGGCGTGACGATCGGCCACGCACCCTCCGCCTCAAGGTCGACCATCTCGGTGACGAAGCCCGGCGCCGACCAGTCGCCCGCCTCGGCGGCCTTGGCGAAGGCGGCGGCGTCGGCGGCCACGAAGGCGCCGGCGCGGTTCCTGAGCGACACCGTGGCGAGTTGGGCGCTCTTGGCGTTGGACGCCCCGGTGTAGCCGATCGCGCCCGGCGTGGCCTTCACCTTCTCGATCATGCCCCCGTCGGCCGTCACGCTCTGACCCGTCGGGAAGTTCACCTTGTTGGAGGCGCGCGGCCCCTGTGCCCAAGCCTCGGACACGCGGGTCAGGTAGGTGGTGAAGTAATACGTCGGGCCGGACGGGTCGGCGCGATGCACGGGCACCACGGGCATGTCGGGCAGGCGGAGGCCGGCGTTCTCGGCGGCCAGCTTCTTGTCGTTCCATTTGGTGATCTTGCCGAGGAACAGGTCGGCCAGCAGTTCGCCGGTCAGCTTGAGCTGGTTCGGCTGCACGCCCGGCAGGTTCACCACCGGCACGTAAGCGCTGAGCACGGCGGGGAATTGGATCAGGTGCTGCTCGCGGAGCATGCCCGGGCGCTTCGGGTTGTCGGTCCCGGCGAAGTCCACCTGCCGGGCGACGACTTGGTCCGCGCCGGTGTTCGAGTTGCTGCCCTGGTAGGTCATCTGGATGCCCAGGGCGGCCTGCGCCAGTTGCGCCCATTTTTCATAGGCTTGCCGGGGCGAAACGGCGCCGCCGCCGACGATGCTCGCCCCTTGGGCCAGCGCCAAGCGAGGCAGGAAGGGGGAGGCCGCCGCGAGGCTCGCCGCGGTGATGAGAGAGCGTCTACGCACGCGCTGGATTCCTTCCTTCGCCAAAGGCTTGCCGCCCAACAGGGTCCGACCGGACGGGGCCATAATGACGAAAATCTTACGGCTTATTCAACCATAAGGCAACAACGCCGCGTGCATCCTGGTGGGAGTTGCGAGTGCCAGTGCCGGGGCGCGCGACCGCCGGGTCGTGCGCGCCCATCCGGGACTGGCCAAAGGTCTACAGACGACCGTGGAGGCGATGAAGCGGCGGCAGGAAGGAAACCGCCCGGCGTCCGTGACGGGAAAGCGTCGGGAGACCTCGCGCCCCGCCGCCGTGCACCGCGAACATCGCCGGAGGGCGGCCGCGAGGGCGCTCCGCACCGAGCGGCAGACGGCATCGGGGCGGGACGGCCCCGCTCCGGTCCTCGCCGCGTCCGCCTCGCTTGGACCTGCGGCCTCGGCGCCGTCCGGGCTTCCCAGACCGGTTGCCCGTCAGGGTCCTTCACCCACGGCCAGACATCCTGGGCAAGCGCGTGCAAAAACGGGTAGTGGGTCAGTTTGAATGTTGCCGAACTGGAAGATAGGACGCATGTCTCCCTTGCCCGATTTCGGGGTGTCGGGCCACGGTGCCCGCCGCATCGTTCATCTTTCCCGTCCCGAGGCGCATGGCCGTAGCACCGACCCTCATTTCCGCCGCGCAGTCGCACAAGGAAGCCGTCGCCTTCATCGAAGCTTTCGCCCGGGTCAACATCGAGGTGATCCGCCGCGGGCTGGGGACGCCCGCGGCCGAGGTCGCGCGTGCCGAACGTGGCCTGCGTCCGGACTGGGACGACCCGCACCGCCTTTTGGAAAGCGGCATCCATCCGGAGCAGGTGGACGAGGACGTCCGCGCGGGTACGCGCCACCTCCATATAGACGTGGCGGCATCCGCAAGCGGCGTCCGGGCCACCAGGGCGTTCCTCGCCCTCACCGGCCTGTCGGCCAAGCTGCAATCCACCCTGTTCCCGGAACTTTCTTCGCAGCCGCCGCGCGA
Source organism: Craurococcus roseus (assembly GCF_039523795.1). Classification (NCBI taxonomy): domain Bacteria; kingdom Pseudomonadati; phylum Pseudomonadota; class Alphaproteobacteria; order Acetobacterales; family Acetobacteraceae; genus Craurococcus; species Craurococcus roseus. The sequence continues at coordinate 236,548 of NZ_BAAAFZ010000008.1, forward strand.
TCGTGCCCGGCTGTCCGAGGAAGTCGTGCGGCTGAACGCATGGCTGCGGTGGGTGCGTGGCGGCGGCTTCGATCCCACCGCGTTCATCACCTACCAACGCAGCCTCACGACGCACGGCAAGACGCAGAACCTGACCGGCGCCATCGGCGCGACCGGCGCCGCCATCGCCTTCCTCGACGCCATCCGCGGCCTCGACGCGGCGGCCGTGGTCGATCATGCGGGGGAAATGCCCCCCGCTCGCGTGCGGTCGCCACAGGAGATATCCGACTGGCGCGCGGCGAACGCCAAGGCGACGCTCAAGGCCCTGCTCCTGCGGAACGGCCGCGCGCTGGTCTTCGCCAGCAGCAAGGACGCGAACATCTTCATGCCGCTCGGCGGCGAAGCGCCCTTCGCCGACGCTGCCGACGCCCTGGCGCGGTTCAACGAGGTCAGGAACGACCAGGAGGCGAGATCGCAGGTCCTGCACGAGTTCGCGGTGGGCGAGGTGAAGACCGCGACCGACCTAGCCAACCTGCACGAGCGCTTGGGGCTGGCGTCGCGCGAGACGCAAACGGAACTGAGGACCGACCGCTTCCTGATGATGGCCGTGCTCAACCGGGAGATCCTGGAGGGCGGCGTCCAGCGCAGGACGATGAACAACCGTGACCTCACCCGGTTCAGCCACGTCTTCAACCTGCACCATTGCTGGGGGTGGGACGGGGGCCGCACGCGGCACCCAGACCATTGGGGGCACTTCGTCTCCAGCGTGCGCAGGTGGTGCCGCCTCTGAGGCGCTAAGCCGCTCGCCGCACAGTCACGGGCGCGCCCGCCACGCGCCGCAGGTCCGACAGCCGCAGGCACGTCCTCGGCATCACCCACTCCGCCGGGTCCGGCTTCCGCCCCGTCACCGACCAATCGACGCAGGCGGCGATCTGCCACGCGACCAGCGGCGGCACGGCGTCGCCGATCGCCCTGTAGCGATTGGCGACGGATTTCGTGGGGAAGCGATACGTGAAGGGGAAGCCCTGCAACGTCGCCATCTCGCGCACGGTCAGGAGGCGGTTCCTTTCGGGATGCGCGTAGCGGCCGTTCCCGACGTGCGCGCATTCGCGCTTGATGGTCGGAGCCGGCCGGTCCCACCACATGCGGCCGTAGACGTCCGGGTGCGAGCCGAGGTCGCGTATCTCCCAACGCCGCAGACAGTCCGGGGTGCAGAGGTGCCGCGTTTCCGGGTCGCGGGCGACGTCCACCCAACCCCCGCCGTCGGCGGGCGTGGCCGCGAGCCGGGCCAGCACGTCTTCCCGCATCCCCGGAACGGCCGAGCCGTCCGGATCGTCCGGATGCTCCACCAGCCATTCGTCCAGCCGCGACAGGGCGCTGCGGACGGTCACCGCCTCCGGGGTGACCTCCCAGCCATCCCACAGGTCTTCGAGGGTCCGCGCCGGGCCGACCCGAGACGCCACGATGAGCGCGCGTTCGCGGACCTGTGGCAGCCCGAAGCGGCTGAGGAAGTGCACGTCGGCCCGCACGTCGTAGCCCGATCCGACCAGCCGCTCGCGCAACCCGCGGAAGTGCTGAGGGTGGTTCCCGGTGATGAGTTCCCTCGCGTTCTCCATCACGAAGGAGGCGGGGTCGAGGGCGGCGGCGAAGTCCCCGGAGCGTCCGACCAGCGTGTTGCGGTCGCGGTCGGCCATGTGGTTGTCCGGGTTGGCCCGCGAGAAGTCCGTGCACGGCGCGCAGGATATCAGGCACCCCGTCTCACCGCGCCGCAGCCCGGCCGCTTCCAGGAGCGCGGCCGGCTCCATGACCGCGAGGTCGGCCGAAATGGGGCGGATTCCATGGTTGGCTTCGTAGATGTCGTTGCAGCCGGTTTCCCCGGCCGCCTTGCCCGAGGGCTTCGCCACCTCCAAGTCAACGGCCGCCGCGAGCCGCCAACCGGGCCGTTCGGCGAAACCGGCGCTCATCCCGCCGCCGCACGAGAAGAGGTCCACGACCACGCGGGGCTCCGCCTCTGCCGCGGCGGCCTCATGCTCCGGATTCGCTCCCGCCATGCCCGGACCGTAGCACACCGGCCGGCTTCCCGGCTTCCCGGTTTCGTGCGGGGTGGCGCCCGACACCCCGCGCGCGGGAGGGCCGAGGAAATCGCGGACGCGTCCCGAGAGGGCGCGCGTGTCGGTGAGTTCGCATTCCCAGAGCACTAGAACCTCCCAACCCATCCGCTCGATCGCAGCCAGGTTGCGCGCGTCCCGTGCGGCGTTGCCATCCAGCTTCTCCCTCCACCAATCCCGCCGCGTGCTCGGGAGCGAGGCGCGCGCGCATCCGGGATGGCGGTGCCAGAAGCACCCGCGCACCTCGATGGCCTTGCGCCGGGGACCGAATGCGAGGTCGGGTCGTCCGGGGAGGTCGCGGCGGTGCAGCCTGTAGCGGTATCCAAGGCCGTGCACGATCCGGCGCACGAGCATTTCGGGACCGGTGTCCTTGCCGCGCACGGCCGACATCATCTTGCGGCGCGTGCCGGGCACGTCGGGCATCGGTCGCGTCACGGCTGTTCCCCGTCAGGCATCCGCCTTCGCCTCCCACTCTTCCAAGACCCGGACCATGTCCGCGAGGTCCCAAAGCCTCCGCGTCACGCCGGCAGCCATCGCCGGGGTCACACGCAGCGTCTGGTGGATGCGGACGAAGTTGTAGTGCATGAAGTAGATGGCGAGCGCGTGCGCGTGGTTCTCGGCCTTCTTCGAGAAGGCGTTGGTCAGACGGGTGAAGCGCCGCATTCCCATACGCATCGACAGGTTGGCGCGCTCGGCATAGCTGGTGCTGATGTGCGCGGGGTTCGGGTTGCCCTCCACGCGGCGTTGCACGGCGCCGACGCACTCCGCGGGGCTGTAGCGACCCGCCGGGCCGGGGGCTTCGCCGTAGATCTTCACCAGCATCGCGTAGTCGATGTCGGCGCCGAAGGACTGCTCCACGGCCTCCAAGTACGGTTTGTGGCCGTCGCTCGTTAGCTGCACCCGGTTCGCTAGGCGCCCCGCCAAGTCGCCGATGAAGTGCTGCGCGGCGGCGCCGTCGCGGGCGCCGACGTACCACGACGGGATTAGCTTCGTATCGGCGTCGATGGCCGTCCACGTCCAGATGTCGCCCGCGTCCGCGGGGGCGGCCTTCGCGCTCGGGACGTTCTTCTGCTTCGCGTAGACGAAACTCCAGATCTCATCGACTTGGATGCGCTTGCACGTGAGGTTACGCAGGGTGCGGTCCTGGTAGTCCGAGAACGCCTCCCCGGCGTCCGCCAGCAGCTTGACGACGGTGTTCTTGCTGGCCCCCGTCATCCGCGAGATGGCGCGGATGGAAACGCCCTCGACCATCATCCCGAGGATCTCGGCACGCCGTTCCGGGGGCAACTTGTTCATGCGGCCATGTTGTGACCTTTGCATTTGTCGGTCAAGCATAAAGGTCAGTTAAGCGTTGGAAATCCAACGGTCCATCACGGCTTGCCGAGCGATTCCGGAGTGTGCTACGCGCAAAAGCGCCGGGACCTGATGGCCCCGGCGCCGCGCCGCCTACTGGTCCGCCGAGATCCCGTGCGGGACAGTGGGCGTCAGGAAACGGGTCTGTTGCTGGGCTGCCAGCCCATGAAACGCGGCCTCCTTTCTTCGCAAACTAGTGTCGGTTGAAGGGGAGCCCCGGGTCCGATCCGGGGTTCCTCCCCTCCGCGGAACCCGCGCCACTCTCGGGCGCAGGTGGCGGCTCGGACGTCACGGACGGCCGCAGGCTGAAATTGCCTTTGCCGTCGGACGCGAATTCATCCCTCCAGTCGGAAAGGTAAGCGGCGAGGGTCGCCATCGGATTGCCTTCCCGGGTCATGATCCCTGCGTCTTGCAGGCGTTCGAGTAGGGCCGAGCGGTGCAGCGTTCCGTTGGCGGCCAAAAGGCCCCTGGCGGCTGCCTTCAAACGGGCGGCCTTGGTCCGACCGTCTTGGACTTCCGGGCGTGGCACGGCCGGCAGGGCTGGCGTGGGCGGGATCGGGAACGATGTCGCGTGGTGGGGAGAGGTCGGGTCAAGGGCGGCGTTCGGCGGTCCGTCGTCTCCCGCCGGGTAGAGCGTCAACAGTTCGACGATCTTCTCCGCCCTGCGCGCGCGCGGGTCGTTGCGAAGCTCCTCTTGGAGCCGCGCCAACTCCTGCTCAAGCGCGTTACGGAATTGGTCCATGGCCCGCCCTATATGCAGGCCATCCCCAACGTGTCAACGGAGGCGTTGGAGAATCGTTGAGAAACCCAATCCGCGGCCTGGGGCATAGAACGAGCTTCTATTTCTTTCCCCAACGGCGAGCGGCGGCAGCCCGGGCGATTTCAGCCCGTTGCGTAGGCGTCAACCGTTCAGCCCTCGCTTTGCCGCCCTTCAGCCCGCCGCTCCTCCCCAACTCCGACGCGGCGGGATCCTTCCCGTCTTCAACGCGATCCTCGACCTGCCCCGTGGCGATGTCGCCGACGAGCTTCGCCAAGGCGATCGGATCGCGGGGTCTGGGGATGCGCTTCTGAGCCATAGCTAAGACCTTAGTTAAGGCCGTAGCCAAGGGCGAGCCAAACCGGTCAGCGTGATCTAGGAAACTATTCAAACTGACCCACTACCCAAAAACGCCCGGAGCGTTGCAAACCCGGGCCCTGTCGCCCCTCGCCGGCGTCGCGGCAGGCCCGATAAAGGACGTCGGTGCCGCCGAAGTCCAGTCGGCGGGCGGCGACCTGCCCCGTCCCCGCGCTCGACCCGACCGGCCGGCGGTTCAACCCGACGCCACGGGCGCCCCATGACGGTTCGCCCTGTCGAGCGAAGCACCGCCTCGGACCTTGCGCTGGGGGCGGAGCCCCGGGGCCGAAGGCTTACTTGGCCGCGACGGTCGCCGCCGCCGCCGCGCCGCCGTGCTTCGCGCCGCGGCGTCGGGCGGTGGGCGGCGGCGGTTCGTGCGCCATGTCCGCCAACGCCTGCTGCACGTGGCGGCTGAACACGAACTCCGCTGGCCGCTGCCCGTCCAACGGGATCTCCGGCGCCATCCCGCCCTCGGTCTTCGGCCCGCGGAGCTGCGCCGCTACCGCCTTCCAGGGCTTCTTGATCGCGTCCACCACCGCCGTCGCCTCGAAGCCGCTGTGGACCATGCAGTCGGCGCACTTCTCGTAGTTGCCGGTGCCGTAGCGGTCCCAGTCGGTGGTCTCCATCAGCTCGGTGAAGCTTTTCGCGTAGCCTTCTCCCAGCAGGTAGCAGGGCCGCTGCCAGCCGAAGACGTTGCGCGTCGGGTTGCCCCAGGGCGTGCAGTGGTACCGCTGGTTGCCGGCGAGGAAGTCGAGGAACAGCGGCGAGTTGCCGAAGCGCCAGCCCTTGCCCTTGCCGCGCGCGAAGATGCCGCGGAACAGCTCCTTGGTCTTGCGCCGGTTGAGGAAGTGCTGCTGGTCCGGCGCGCGCTCGTAGGCGTAGCCGGGCGAGACCATGATGGCGTCCACGCCCATGGCCGTCACGTCGTCGAAGAACCGCGCCATGCGCTCCGGCTCGGCGTTGTTGAACAGCGTGGCGTTGATGGCGGTGCGGAAGCCCTTCGCCTTCGCCAGCTTGAGCGCGGACACGGCACGGTCGTACACGCCCTTCTGGCTCACCGCCCAGTCGTGCTGCTCGCGGTCGCCGTCGAGGTGGATGTCCCAGGTGAAGCGCGGGTGCGGCGCGTAGTCGCCGATCCGCTTTTCCAAAAGCAGCGCGTTGGTGCAAAGGATGACGATCTTGCCCCGCGCCAGGATGCCGCGGACGATCTCCGGCATCTCCTTGTGCAACAGCGGCTCGCCCCCGGCGATCGCCACCACCGGCGCGCCGCACTCGTCCACCGCGTCCAGGCACTCCCGGACCGAGAGGCGCTTGTTCAGGATGGGGTCGGGATAGTCGATCTTGCCGCACCCGGCGCAGGCCAGGTTGCAGCGGAACAGCGGCTCCAGCATCAGCACGAGCGGGTAGCGCTTCCGGCCGCGCAGGTGCTGGCGGAGGACGTAGGCGCCGACCTTGATCTGCTGGCGCAGCGGGATGCCCATGCGTGGCGGACTCCGTCGAGGCGTGAAGACGTGCGAGCGGCGCTGGTAGCACAGCCTTCCAGCGAACGCACCACGCCGGTCGCGCGCCCCTGGCTTGCGGGGGCCGCGGTGCTCGCGCATACGCCGTGGCACCCCGGCACCGCAGGAGGATCGCATGGACGCGCCGGATTGGTCCGAAATCCCCGCGCCGACCGACGACGGCGCAGCCCGCCACCTGCCCCGCTCCCGCGTGCCCTCCATCCCGCTCGCCGCGACGGACGGCGGCACCGTGGACCTGTCCGCCCTGCCCGGCCGCGCCGTGGTCTACGCCTACCCGCGCACCGGCCCGCCCGACGGCGCCAATCCCGAAGGGTGGGACATGATCCCCGGCGCGCGGGGCTGCACGCCCCAGTCCTGCGCCTTCCGCGACCACTTCGCCGAACTGAAGGCCCTCGGCGTCCCGCGCCTGTTCGGGTTGTCCACCCAGGACACCGCCTACCAGCGCGAAGCCGCCGAGCGCCTCCACCTCCCCTTCCCGCTGCTGTCCGACAGGCGCTTGGCCCTCGCCGGCGCCATGCGCCTGCCGACCTTCGAAGCCGCCGGGATGGTGCTGTTGAAGCGCCTGACGCTGGTGCTGCGCGACGGCGCCGTCGAGCGCGTCTTCTACCCCGTGTTCCCGCCGGACCGGGGCGCCGCGGACGTGATCGCCTGGCTTTCCGCGGAAGGCGAACGGCCCGGCTAGGACGCCCCGCCCGCGCCCGGTTGCCTCCGCCGCGCTTTGCGTCATTCTGCGGCGGCACATCCGCCCGTGCCCGTGCCGACCGACCGAACGACCGCGTCCGGCCAACGGAGGCGCCCGCCGCCGCAGGAAACGCGCCCTTGCCGCCCAACACCCGCCGCCTTGTCCTCCCGGCGTCCGCCGCGCTGGCGCTGGCCGCGCTGCTCCTGCGGCGCGCGTGGGCGCACATGCTGGTGGTCGAGGCCGAGCCGGCCGCCGGCGCCGTGTTCGCGGAAGAGCCGCCGCCCCGCGTGCGGCTGCGCTTCAACGGCCGCATCGACCGGACCCGCAGCCGCCTCGTGCTGCACGCCCCGGACGGCGGGCAAACGCCGTTGCCGCTCGCCTCGGGGAGCGACCCGACGCTGCTGGAAGCCCGGACCGACATCGTCCCCTGGAAGCCCGGCGCTTGGCGCTTGCGCTGGCAGGCGCTGGCGCTGGACGGCCAGATCACCCGCGGCGACGTGCCCTTCACGGTCCGCGCCGCGCCGCACTGAAAGCGGCCGACCCGCCGCCTTGGAGCAACTCCTCGACCTCTACGGCGTCGTCGGCGTGGTGCCGCGCGCCGCCGGCCTCGCCGCCGCGCGGGCGCGCTCGGCGGCGGCGCTGCTGCACGCCTTCAAACGCTACGCGGGCGCCGAGCGGGCCAGCGCGCCGCTTGCGGCGCCCTCGGCGGTTGGGTAGGTGCGACCGATGTTCGCGCCCTTCTTCGCATCCTTGTCCCGGCTGCCGGCGCGTCCGGCGCTGGCGACGGCCTTCGGCCTCGGCCTCCTGTCGGCCCTGGCCTTGCCGCCGATCCACGCCGTGCCCGTGCTGCTGGTCGCCTTTCCCGGGCTGCTGGCCTTGGCGGCCGGCCGCGACCGCACTTGGCGCGGCGCAGCCCTGGTCGGCTTCGCCTGGGGTTGGGGCCACCACCTCGCGGGCATCTACTGGGTGACGCACGCCATCCTCACCGATGTCGAGACTTGGTGGTGGCTGGTGCCCCTGGCGGCGCCGGGCCTCGCCATACCGCTCGCCTTGTTCGCCGTGCCGCCGGTGCTCGCCGCGCGCGCCCTGCCGGCGGGCTGGCCGCGGGTGCTGGGCTTCGCCGGCGTTTGGGTCTTTTCCGAGATGGCGCGCGGCGTCCTGTTCACCGGGTTCCCTTGGAACCTGATCGGCAGCGTCTGGGCCTTCGACGCGCTGCCGGTGCAAGGCGCCGCCCTGGTCGGTGTCCACGGCCTGTCCTTGGCGACGGTGCTGCTTGCCTGCCTGCCCCTGCTCGGCCGCGTCCGCCCGCTGATGGTCGGCGCGGCGGCGGTGGCCGCAGCGGCGGCGCTGGGTGCGTGGCGCATGTCCGAACCGCCGCCTCCCGCCGCGGCTCCGGGCCCGCGCTTGGTGCTGGTGCAGGGCAACATCGCGCAGCAGGTGAAGTGGCGCGAGGACCAGCGCGTCGCGATCTTCCAGCGCTACCTGGACATGACGGCCGAGGCCGCCCGCCGCGCCGCCGTCGCCGAAGGTCCTGGCGACCAACCGTCCGTGGTGGCCATCTGGCCGGAAACCGCCAGCCCCTTTCTGCTGGCGCAAGACCCCGAAGCCAAGCGCCTGATCGCCGAAACGCTGCCGCCCGGCGGCGTGCTCCTGGCCGGCACCATACGGGGCGAATGGGGCGAGGACCGCATCCTCCGCCGCGTCTTCAACAGCTTGGTGGCGCTCGACGACGAGGGCGAGGTGGCGGCGCTCGCCGACAAATTCCACCTCGTGCCCTTCGGCGAGTACATGCCGCTCGCGGGCCTGATCCCGATCCGCATGGTGGTGGGCGGCATGGACTTTTCAGCCGGGCCGGGGCCGGAAACCATGTCGGTGCCGGGCCTGCCGCCCTTCGGCGCCCTGATCTGCTACGAGGTGATCTTCCCCGGCGCGGTGACGCCGACGCCGCGCCCCGCTTGGCTGCTGAACATCACCAACGACGCATGGTTCGGCTTCTCGTCCGGTCCCTGGCAGCACTTGGCGGCGGCCCGGATGCGCGCCGCCGAAGAAGGTTTGCCGCTGGTGCGGGCGGCGCAGACCGGAATCTCCGCCGTGTTCGACGCGCAAGGGCGGCGGCTCGCCTTTCTGCCGCTCGGCACCGCCGGGACGCTGGACATCGGCTTGCCGGGCGCCCTTCCGCCGACGCCGTTCGGCCGCTTCGGCCTGCTCATTCCGGGAGCGCTGGCCGGGTTGTGCCTCCTCGCGGCCTTCGCGGCGGTACATCGCGCGTCGCGAAGGGTTGTGCCCGAGCCGATGCCACCAACCATTGCAGGACGTCTTTAAAACTGAGATTTCTCAAATTCATTGACCTTCGTTGCAGTATGCTGAATAAACGGTATTCGAGGCGAATGGGCGTGAGCGGCATCCACAACCGGGGCGGAGCGGACATGCAAAGCGACGAAATTGCCGATCGCCCCGACCGCGAACACCGCCCCAGCCCCATAGACGTGCATGTCGGCGGCCGCGTGCGCCTGCGTCGGACGCTGATGGGCATGAGCCAGGAAAGGCTCGGGGAGGCGCTCGGCCTCACCTTCCAGCAGGTCCAGAAGTACGAGCGCGGCGTCAACCGCATCGGCGCGAGCCGGCTGTTCGACCTCGCGCGCGTGCTGGACGTGCCGATCGGCTTCTTCTTCGACGACATGCCCGACGGCGTGGGAGGCGGCGCGTCCCCCGGGCTCCCGCGCCGGTCCGTGAGCGGTTTCGCCGACTCCCAGGACGGTTTCGAGGACGACACGTTGCACCGCCGCGAGACCCTGGAGCTGGTGCGCGCCTATTACCGCATCACCGACCCGGCGGTCCGCAAGCGCGTCTTCGACCTCATCAAGAGCCTCACGCCGACGGAGTGACGCCCGCCCCCCCCGGCGGCGCCTTCACTCCCGGAGTTGCGGATTGTCGAACACCGGCTCGCGGTAGCGCCGCAAGGCTTCCGACAACATCGCGGCCAACTCCCGCCGTTCCGCGTCTCCGAGCAACCCCCCGATCTCGACGTCGCGCCGGCGCTCCCTGAGCACGAGCCGACTCACCGTGCCGGGCCGCTCTTCGACGGACACGCGCGCCCAATACGGATCGAGCGTCAACTCTTCCCGCCTTCCCCGCGCGTCCGTGCGGCGCACCTCCAGTCGGTCGCCGACCAGGGCCAGGATCTCCACCGCCCGCCGCGCGCCGCGCCGGTGCCGCGACAGCAGGCCGAGCACCAAAACCACCTCCAGGCCGGTGAAGCCGATCACCGGCCAAGCGCCCAGGGCCGAGAACAGGATCGCCACCGCGGCGGAGGCGACGATCACCAGGATGGCGACCGCCCGCATCCCCCGGTCATCGAGGCTTTGGTGGGCGGTGCATACGGCCTCGAACAGCACGGGCTCCGGCTGCGGCGGCGTCGGGTGGGCTGACATCGCAAGGATATCTGGGGTAGGCACCCAGACCTGCCATGCCCCTCCGCCCCGCCCCGCGGCGAAAAGCCGCCGCTCCACCGGCCGACGACGCGGCCCCGGCCCCCACCACCAAGCACCCGCCGGCGCTCGGCGCCCCGGTCCGGCGAACCCCGACGACGGCGGCGGTGCACGGCACCGTGCGCGAGCCGCTCGCCCCGTCCCCCCGCATGGACGCTGCGCAGGCGGCGGCCTTCATCCGGGCGCTGGCGGAGGCCAACCCGCTGCCCCGAAGCGAACTCGCCCACCAAGACCCATTCGAGTTGCTGGTGGCCGTGGTGCTCTCCGCCCAAGCGACCGACGCCGCGGTGAACCGCTGCACGCCGGCCCTCTTCGCCGCCGCGCCCGACCCGGCCGCCATGGCGGCGCTGGGCGAGGCCGGCATCGCCCCCTTCATCCGTTCCATCGGGTTGTGGCAGGGCAAGGCGCGCAACCTAGCGGCGCTCTCGCGCCTGCTGCTGGAGCGGCACGGCGGCCAAGTGCCGCGCGACCGCGCCGCGCTGGAAGCCCTGCCCGGCGTCGGGCGCAAGACCGCGAACGTCGTGCTCAACGTCGCCTTTGGCGAGGACGCCATGGCGGTGGACACGCACATCTTCCGCCTGGGCAACCGAACCGGCCTCGCGCCCGGCCGCACGCCGCGCGAGGTGGAGGACGGCCTGGTGGCGCAGTGCCCGCCGGAGCTGCTGCGGGACGCCCACCATTGGCTGATCCTGCACGGGCGCTACGTCTGCAAGGCGCGGATGCCGGAGTGCTGGCGCTGCGTCGCCCTGCGGTTCTGTAGCTACTCGAGCAAAGTGCTGGCGCTGCCGGCGGCGGGCGGGCCGAAGTCGCGCCGGACCGCCTGATGCGGCGCCGGCGCGGCGCGCCATGCCCCGGCGATCAGGCGGGCCGCTCGAAGCCGACGTCCTGATTCATGGCCGGCTCGGGCAGGGCCGGGCGCGGCGGCGCGATGCGGGCTGGCGCGGTTCTGCGGGGGAGACGGTCCAGGCCGTAGGGGTCCGGATGCAGCACGAGCCGCCCGTCCAGGCCCGGCCAGGCCGTCAGGTAGGCGATGGCGACGCGGACCTCCTGCGTCGGCACCAGCTCGCGGGTGCGGCCGGTCGCCACGGCGGCCCGCAGCGCCTCCGGCGTCATGTCGAGCATCCAGGCCGCGAGTTCCACCACCCGCTCCACCCGGACGCAACCGTGGGAAAGGGTGCGGTGTTCGCGCGCGAACAGCCGCGGATCGCTCGTGCCGTGCAGGAACACGCCGTCCGAATTCTCCAGGCCGATCCGGACTGGGCCGAGCGGGTTGCGCGGGCCCGGCGGCTGGACGAGGCGGCCGTTCACCGTGCGGAAACCCGCCGCGCCGGACGCGCGGACCGACGGCTCGATGCTCGGCGGGACGTACCAAGGCGGGTTGAGCCGGACGGAGGGCACGGCGCTGGCCAGTTGCGGCGTGCGGGTCCGACCCGCCCCGACGATGGCGCGGGAGCGCAGCACCTCGCGGCCGTCCTCGTAGGCGACCACCTCGGCGGCCGCGATGTTGGCCAGCACGAAGCGGCCCCGCGCGTGGTCGGGGGCGAGCACGTCCAAACGCGCCAAGGTGCCCTCGACAGCGGCCTTCGTGCGGCCGTCGAGACCGGGCGACGCGAGGGACGCTTGGCGGACGAGCGACGCGAAGTCGACGGCGCCCTCGGACGCCGCGGCCGCGGCGCCGTCCTGGGCACGCGCGGAGGCGCAGGGCAAAGCGGCGATGGCCGGGAGCGCGACGGCTCCGGCCAGGGTTTTGACGAAGGATCGGCGGGTACGGACCATCGGGGGGAGACAGTCTGCATGTTTGGATATCGATATGATATCTGGAGAGACCCGGCCCATACACGTCGCGATTTCGTTATGAGACGGCATCATGTTTTTTGCGCAGTCGCAGGCGACGGTCTCGCCAGCGCGGGCGCCTGACCGGCCGTCGGGGCGTTCCGGCCGGATGCGCCCGACCCTGCACCCGCGCCTGCTGAACGGACGGACCGGCGATCCAGGCGTTTACCTGGAAGCCCTCCACCTGCCCGGAGCGATCCTCCTCGATTGCGGCGACCTGTCGGCCCTGTCGCCGCGGCACCTCCTGCGGGTCGGCGCTCTCGCGGTGTCGCACGCGCACATGGACCATTGGGCCGGCTTCGACCGGCTGCTGCGGCTGCTGGTCGGCCGCGAGAAGCGTCTGCCTGTGGTGGGCCCCGCGGGCTTCGCGGAGCGGCTGTTCCACAGGTTGCAGGCTTACACGTGGAACCTGGCCGACCGCATCCCGGCCGATTTGGCGTTTGAGGTGACGGAGGTGGCCCTGCCCGGCGCAGCCGGGTGGCCCCGCACCCGCTTCGGGCTGCACGGCGGCTTCCGGCCTGAAGCCCTGCCGCCATCGCCGGCCGGGCCGGACGGCGCCGTGCTGCGCCTCGGCCCGCTCCGCCTCCGCGCGGCGGCGCTCTACCACGGCACGCCGTCCCTCGGCTTCGCGGTGGAGGAGGCGATGCACGTGAACGTCTGGCGGACCAGGCTGGCGGAACGCGGCCTGCCCACCGGCCCGTGGCTCGCGGCGCTCAAGGCGGCGGTGGCCGCGAACGGCCCCGACGACCTGCCGATCCCGGTCTTCGCCCGGGCGTCCGACGCGCCCGGCGCCCCGTCGCTGCCGCTGGGCGCGCTCCGCGACCTCGTCGAGGTCACGCCCGGGCAGCGCTTGGCCTACCTGACGGACTTCGCCGACACGCCGGAAAATCGCACCGTCGCAGTGTCCTTGGCGCGCGACGCCGACATCCTGTTCATCGAGGCGCCCTTCGCGGCCGAAGACGCCGCCATCGCCGCCGACCGCCGGCACCTCACGACGCGCGCGGCGGGCGAGATCGCACGGGCGGCGAGGGCGCGCCGCGTCGAACCGTTCCACTTCTCGCCGCGCTACCAAGGGCAGGAAGCCCGGTTGCTGGCCGAGGTCGCGGAAGCGGCGGGTTTGGGGAGGGGCTTGGTAGCGACGGGCGGACTTGAACCGCCGACCCCGGCATTATGAGTGCCGTGCTCTAACCAGCTGAGCTACGTCGCCGAAACCGGGCCGGAGTTAGGCCGCTGCCCCAGCGGTGTCAACGCTTTCGGCCCGCCGGATGAAGCCGCCGCCCAGCACCCGCTCGCCCCCGTAAAGCACGCAAGCTTGGCCCGGCGCGGCGACCGAAGGCGACGCGGGCCGCACCCGCAGCAGCCCCGCGCCGGCGTCCCACTCGGCCACCGCCGGCTGCGGCGCCTCCCGCGCCCGCAGCTTCACCTCGCAGGGGAAGACGCCGGCGGGCGGCGGGCGGAGCCAGTTCACCTCGCCCGCCACGACCTCCTCCCGCGGCAGCGCCGCGCGCGGCCCGACAACCACGCGCCGCCGACCGGCTTCCACCGCCGCAACGTAGAGGCGCTCTTCCCCGTCGCGGGAAGCGGAGCCGAGGCCCCGCCCCTGCCCCACAGTGTAGCGCGCCACACCCGCGTGCCGCCCGAGCACCCGGCCGTCGATGTGCGCGATCTCGCCCCCCTCCGTCGCGTCCGGGCGGAAGCGCCCGACCACCTCGTGGTAGCGCCCGGAAGGGACGAAGCAGATGTCCTGGCTGTCCGGCTTCTCCGCCACGCGCAAGCCGAGCCGCGCCGCCTCCGCCCGCACCGCCGCCTTGTCCCGGAAGCCGCCGAGCGGGAAGCGGGAGAAGGCGAGTTGGTCCGGCGTGGTGGCGAACAGGAAGTAGCTCTGGTCCCGCGCCGGGTCGGCGGCGCGGCGCAGTTCCGGCCCGTCGGGGCCGTCCACCCGGCGCGCGTAGTGGCCCGTGGCCAGCGCCTCGCAACCGAGATCGCGCGCCAGCTCCACGAGGTCGTGGAACTTGACCGTCTGGTTGCAGCGCACGCAAGGGATGGGCGTCTCGCCGCGCGCGTAGGCGTCCGCGAAGTCGCGCACCACCGCGTCTCGGAACCGCTCCTCGCGGTCCAGCACGTAATGCGGGATGCCGAGCCGGTCGGCCACCCGCCGCGCGTCGTGGATGTCCTGCCCCGCGCAGCAGGCGCCGCGCTTGGCCGTGGCGGCGCCATGGTCGTAGAGCTGGAGCGTGGCGCCGACCACCTCGTGCCCCTGCTCGTGCAGCAGGCCCGCGACGACGCTGCTGTCCACGCCGCCGGACATGGCGACCAGGATCCTCATCGCGCCGCGTCCAGGCCCTGCTGCCAGAACCGCGCCTCCAACCGCGCCGCCTCCGCGAACACCGGCGCGAGCAGGGCGAAGCGCGCCTCGCCGCCGTGGCTCCGCCCGAGCGCGTCGATGCGCGCCGCCGCGCCGCGCGCGAGGCGCTGGTACTCGTCGCCGGCGTACATGGCGATCCAGCTTTCGTAGGGATTGCCGCGCGCCATGCGCCGGTCGTCGGCGAGGATGCGCAACGCCACCTCGCCGTACCCCACGGCGCAAGGCGCCAGCGCCACCTCCAGGTCGAGGATGTCGCCCGACAGGCCGCGGTCCATCACGTAGCGCGTGTAGCCCACCGTCTCAGCCGACTCGGGCTCCGCCCGCACCCCGGACTCCGGCAAGCCCCAGTCGGCGCAGTACAATAGGTGCATCCGCGTCTCGTCGAGGATGGCGCCGACCGCCGCCGCCTTTTCGCGCATCGCCTCCACGCTCTCGGCCTTCACCACCGCCAACGCCTCGGCCCGCGCGAAGTGGAGCAGGAAAAGGTAGTCCTGCACCAGATACCGCCGGAACGCGGCGAGCGGCAGCGTGCCGTCCGACAGCGCCCGCACGAAGGGGTGCCAGGTGTAAGCCTCCCACTCCGCGGCGCAGCCGTCGCGCAAGCGGCGGAACAGCCCGCCCTTGGCGCCGAACTCCGTGCTCCAGCGGTCCACGGCGTGCCTACCCCTGCGCGTTCCGCGTCCCGGCCGGCAGCCTCACCACGAGGCCGTCCAGCGCCTCGGTCATGATGATCTGGCAGCCGAGCCGGCTGGTCTCCTGGAGGTCGAAGGCGAGGTCCAACATGTCCTCCTCGTCCTCGGTCGGTTTGGCGAGCTTGCCGAACCAGGCGCCGTCCACGATGACGTGGCAGGTCGAGCAGGCGAGCGAGCCTTCGCAGGCGCCCTCGATGTCCACGCCGTGCTTGTGCGCGATCTCCAGCACCGACAGCCCGAGCGGCGCCTCCACCTCGCGGCGCGAACCGTTCTGCTCGACGAAAACCATCTTGGGCATATCTGGGGCCTACTCCACCGCCTCGGGGGCGCGGGCGGGTTCGGTCCCCGCAGCCACGCGCCGCCACGCGGCGGCGAGGGCCGCCGCCGCCCGGTCCACATCCGCGGGCGAGGTAAAGCGGCCGATGCCGATCCGCAAGGTGGCCCGCGCCTCCGCTTCCGGCAGCCCGATGGCCCGGAGCACGTAGGAAGGCTCCACCGCCGCCGAGGAGCAGGCCGAGCCGGTGGACACGCACACCTCCGGCGCCGCCGCCATCAAGGCCTGGGCGTCCACGCCGCCGGGGAAGGTCAGGTTGAGGTTGCCCGGGACGCGCCGCTCCGGGTGGCCGTTCAGCCGCACGCCCGACACCTCGGCCCCCAGCGCCGCCATGAAGCGGTCCCGCTGGCTGGCCACCCGCCCACCGTCCAGGATCATCTCCGCCGCCGCCAGCCGCGCCGCCTCGCCGAACCCCACCACCAGCGGGGCCGGCAAGGTGCCGGAGCGCAGGCCCCGCTCCTGCCCGCCGCCGGAGAAGAGCGGCGCCAAGCGCACGCGGGGCCGCCGCCGCACGTATAGGGCGCCGATGCCCTTCGGCCCGTAAACCTTGTGCCCGGACAGGGAAAGCAGGTCGATGCCCGCCTCCCCCACGTCGAGCGGCACGCGCCCGGCGGCCTGCGCCGCGTCCGTGTGGAACAGCGCGCCCGCCTCCTTGGCCATCGCGCCGATTGCGGCGAGGTCCTGCGCCACCCCGATCTCGTTGTTCACCGCCATGACGGAGACCAGCAGGGTCGGGGCGGCCGCGAAGGCTCCGCGTAGAACGTCCAGATCGAGCAATCCGTCCGCCCCGACCGGCAGCACCACCGCCTCGAAGCCCTCGGAGGCGAGGTCGCGCACGCACTCCAGGACGCACTTGTGCTCGGTGGCGAGCGTCACCACCCGCTGCCGCCCGCTCCCTTGCGAGGCGGCGAAGCGCGCGGCACCTTTGATGGCGATGTTGTTCGCCTCCGTGGCGCCGGAGGTGAAGACGACCTCGCGCGCCTCGGCCCCCACCAAATCGGCGACATGGCCGCGCGCCGCCTCCACCGCCTCCTCGGCCTCGCGCCCCATGGCGTGCTCGACGCTGTGCGGGTTGGCGAAATTCTCCTCCCACCAGGGCCGCATGGCCGCGAGCACGCGCGGGTCGGGCGGCGTGGTGGCGTGGTTGTCCAGGTAAACGGGGCGGTTCGTCGGGCGCATGGCGCCCTCGACATGGGCCTTCAGGCGGCGCGGCGCGAGAGGCGCGAGCGCATGGCGGACCACCCGAGGAGGAAACGCTCCGGGGCGTCGTCCGGCGCGTCCCACGGCAGGGACACCCGGATGGCGCAACCCGCCTCCGCCCCCAGGCCCATGGCCGCGAGCACGTGGCTCCGTGCCACCTTGCCGGAGGAACACGCCGCGCCGGCCGAGACCCGCACGCCCGCCAAATCCAGCGCGATCACCTGCGCCTCGGCCGCGACGCCGGGCAGGAGGATGCAGCTCGTGTTCGGCAACCGGCGCGGGGCGTCCGCGCCCACCACCACCGCTTCCGGCGCCGCGGCGAGCGCACCGGCCTCCAACCGCCCGCGCAGCGCCGCGAGTCTGTCCGCGGCTTCCGGCTTGGCGGCGACCGCCGCCGCGGCGAAGCCGGCGATGGCGGGCAGCGGTTCCGTGCCGCCGCGCCGCCCCCGCTCCTGCCCGCCCCCCCCGATGAGCGCCGGCAGGTGCAGCCCCGGCCGCAGCAGCAACGCCCCGGCCCCCGGCGGTCCGCCGAGCTTGTGCCCCGACAGGGCCGTGCTGTCGGCGAGGCCGGGATCGAGCGCCACCCGCCCCGCCGCCTGCACCGCGTCCACGTGCAGCAGCGCCCCGTGCGCCCGGCACAGCGCCGCCGCGTCCGCCAGCGGGTGCAGCACGCCGGTTTCGTTGTTCGCCGCCATCAGGCACACCAGGGCCGGCGCGCCGGCGTCGGCCGCGAGCAGCGCCGCCAGGGCGTCCAAATCCGCCGTCCCGTCGCGCCGCACCGGCACCGTCGCCGCCCCGGCCGGCGCGGCGGCCAGCACGGCCGCGTGTTCCGTGGCCCCCACCAGCACCCGGCGCTCCCGCCCCAGCCCCGCCAGGGCGAGCGCGTTCGCTTCGGTGCCGCCGGCGGTGAACACCACGTCGCCGGGATCGGCGCCGAAGCGTTCGCCGATCGCCTCTCGCGCGTCCTCCAACCGCCGCCGCGCCGCCCGCCCGGAGGCGTGGACGGAGGACGGATTGCCGGTGAGGTCCAAGGCCTCGACCGTCGCCCGCCGCGCTTCCGGCCGCAGGGGCTCGGTGGCGTTGGCGTCCAGGTAGAGCGGCTCCCCCGCCGTCACAGCGAACCCGCTGAGATGTCCACGGGATGCGCGTCGTCGCACGCGTCGGACGCCAGGAGGGGGCGCGCGGCGCGGCCGAGCACCCGCCCTTCGACGACGTCGAGCAGCGTCACATGCGCGAGGAACAGGTGGATCTGCTCGCCGAGTTCCACCCACAAGTCGTGCGTCGGGCACCGCTTGCCGGCGGCGCAGCCGGGTCCGCCCTCCTCGCAGCGCGTGGCGCGGATGGTTTCCTCAACCGCCTCGGTGATCTCCGCCAAGGTGATCTCCCCCGGAGGCCGGCCGAGCCGGTAGCCGCCACCCGGTCCGCGCACGGACGCGACAAGGCCGCTGCGGCGCAGCCGGGCAAACAATTGTTCGAGATAAGCCAGGGACAGGAGCTGCGCGTCGGCGATCTCGGCGAGGCTGACCGGCCGCCCGGCATCCCGCTTCGTGCCACGGCTGCCATTGCGCGACGCGAGCTCCACCATCGCCATGACGGCATAGCGACCTCTGGTGGAAAGTCTCATTCAGCAGCTCTCTCGTACCGGTTCACCGCCACGGATGTGTGGTGGTCGGGACGTGCCGGCACGCGTCCACGCCGGTAAATCCGTTATGAAACCTAGCGGTAACTGCCTATATTCAAGGAGCCTCGGAATCCGGAAGCCTGTCCGGGGCGCACGACGACAGCGTTTGAACCGCGGCCGAGGTGGCGTGTCTGACCAGGAAGCGTCGGATCGGACCGAGGCTATTTCGCCCGACACCGGTGGTCAACCGCCGTGCCGCGGGGGGCGTTTGTCGCGTGTGGTCCCGGCGTGGCGCCGCCGGGAAGGTTTCCCCATCTAGCGCCACGCGCGCTCGGGCCGGGTCGTCGGGGGCATGCCTCCGCCGGGCCGCTGGCCGGGCCCTCGTGGCGTGAGCGGAACAGGAGCTCCTGCACGATGCCTGAGGTGATGTTCGCCGGTCCGGACGGACGGCTTGAGGGCCGGTACCACCACGCCAAGAAGCCCAACGCGCCGGTCGCCCTCCTGCTCCACCCGCATCCGCTGCACGGCGGCACGATGAACAACCGCGTCGTGCACGCGCTGTACCAGCGCTTCCAGGGCATGGGCTTCTCGGTGCTGCGCTTCAACTTCAGGGGCGTCGGCCGCAGCCAAGGGCGGTACGACGGCGGCGTGGGCGAGATCAGCGACGCGGCCTCCGCGCTCGACTTCCTCCAGGCGGTTAACCCGAACGCGCAAAGCCTCTGGGTCGCGGGCTACTCCTTCGGCGCCTATGTCGGCATGCAGCTCCTGATGCGCCGGCCGGAGATGGGGGGGTTCGTTTCGATCGCCGCGCCCGCCAGCCACTACGACTTCGGCTTCCTCGCGCCTTGCCCCTGCAACGGCCTCATCCTGCATGGCGCCGACGACGAGCTGGTGCCCGAAGGCGCCGTGAAGAAGCTGGTGGAGAAGCTCAACACCCAGCGCGGCATCGCCATCGACTACCGCGTGATGGCCGGCGCCGGCCATGTGTTCACGCCGGACCAGACCGCGCAGGTGGTGGACATGACGGAAGACCACGTCTCGTCCGTGCTCAACCGCAGCCGCATGGCGCTCGCCGCGGACTGAAGCCGCGGCGGCGCGCGGGATCGACATTCCGAAGGGCCGGCGGGTCGCACCGCCGGCCCTTCTCGCATGCACCGCCCCAGGGAGGAAAAACGAATGACCACCCGCCGAGCGCTGCTCGCCGCCGCCGCGGCGCTGCCGCGCCCCTCCGGCGCGGCCGAGTGGCAGCCGGACCGCCCCGTCACGATGATAGTGGCCTTCGCCGCCGGCGGCGGCACCGACACGGCGGCGCGCACCCTGGCCGGCTTCATGGAGCGCGACCTCGGCCAATCCGTCGTGGTGGTGAACCGCGCCGGCGCCGGCGGCGAGATCGGCTGGGGCGAACTGGCCCGCGCCAAGCCGGACGGCCACACCATAGGCTTCACCAACACCCCCAACATCATCACCGTCCCGATCGAGCGGCAGGCGCGCTTCCGCTTCGAGGACTTCGCCTTCATCGCCAACATCGTGGACGACCCCGGCGGCATGTGGGTCCTCGCCGGCAGCCCGATCGCCTCCCTGTCCGCGCTGGTCGAAGAAGCGCGCCGCCGGCCCGGCGAGATCTCCTACGGCACCACCGGCGTCGGCTCCGACGACCACCTGGCGATGCTGGCGCTGCAACGCCTCACCGGCACGCGCTTCCTCCACGTCCCCTTCGGCGGCTCCTCGCAGGTCCGCACCGCGCTGCTGTCCCGCCAACTCGCCCTCGCCGTAGTCAACATGGCCGAGGGCGTCGCCGACTGGCGCCAGGGCTTGGTCCGCCCCCTCGGCGCCATGGCGCCGAGCCGCTGGGAGGGCGCGGCCGCGGTGCCGACCTTCCGCGAGCAGGGCTTCGACGTCGTCGAAAGCTCGCTCCGCGGCGTGGGCGCCCCCGCCGGCCTTCCCCGCCCGGTGCTCGACCGGCTGGCGCTCTCGGTCAAGCGCGCGGTGGAGCACCCGGAATTCAGGGCCGCGGCCGCGCAGCAACTCCTGCCCCTGCGCTACCTCGGCCCGGACGAGTACGTGGCCGAGCTGATGGCGCTCAAGGCCGGCTACGAACGCCTTTGGCGCGAGCACCCCTGGCGAGAGTGACGCCGGCACGCGTTCGGTGCATGGCGCACCTGCGGTGCCATGCGCCCCGCGCAATTGCGGCCGCGCTCCCCTCCTTGCCACTGTTCCGGGAGCGCGGCTGACGACGCGCGGATGTGGAGACGCCGAACCGCATGACGACCGCCGCCGCCCCCGACCGCGTCCCGGGCCTCCGCGTTTCCGTGGGCGTCCTGCTCGCCTGCGCCATGCTCGCCGCCGCCCTAGGCATGGGCTTGCGCCAGACCTCCGGCCTCTTCCTCGCGCCCATGACAGCGGCCCACGCCTGGACCGCCTCCGGCTTCGCCTTCGCCATCGCGCTCCAGGTGCTGGTCAACGGCATCACCCAGCCGATCTGCGGCCAGGTCGCCGACCGCATCGGCGGGCGGACGGTGCTGATGGCCGGCGCCGCGTTGCAGGCCGTGGCCGTGGCCGGCATGGCGCTGTCCTCCTCGCTCGCCGCCTTCACCTTCTTCGCCGGCATCGTCATGGGCGTCGCCGTGTCGGCCGCGGGGATGCCGGTGGTGATGGCGAGCCTCACGCGCCTCCTGCCCGAGTCGATGCGCTCCCGCGCCACCGGCCTCGGCACCGCCGGCTCCTCCTTCGGGCAGTTCCTGGTGGTGCCGCTCGCTGGCCTCGGCATCGAGGGCTTCGGCTGGCAGGCGGCGCTGCTGGGCGTCGCCGCCGCGTCCCTGCTCATCATCCCCCTCGCCCTGCCGCTGAACGACGCGCCGGCGCCCGCGCCCGCCGCCGGCACCGCGGGCGCGGTCGGCGACGGGTCGGCGCGGGAAGCGCTCGGGGCGGCGCTGCGCGACACCACCTTCTGGTGCCTGTTCTTCGGCTTCTTCGTGTGCGGCATGCACGTCAGCTTCATGTCCGTCCACCTGCCGGGCTTCGTCGCCTCCTGCCACCTGCCCCTCGCGGTGGGCGCGGGCGCCATCAGCCTCATCGGCCTGTTCAACGTCGCCGGCTCGCTGATCTCCGGCGAGCTGACCGGGCGCTGGAAGCGGCGGGAGCTGCTGGTGACGATCTACGCCGGCCGCGGCGTGGTGATCGCGGCGTTCATGTTCGCCGAGAAGACCACCGCGACGGTGCTGGTCTTCTCCGCCGCGATGGGCCTGCTCTGGCTCTCCACCGTGCCGCCCACCGTGGCGCTCTGCGCGCGCAACTTCGGCACGCGCTGGCTGGCGACGATCTTCGGCCTGGTCTTCCTCGGCCACCAGATCGGCGGCTTCACCGGCGCCTTTCTCGGCGGGCTCGTGCTGGACCGCACCGGCTCCTACGACCTGATGTGGACGATCAGCATCCTCGCCGCCGCCTTCGCCGCCCTCATCCACCTGCCGGTGCGCGACGGGCCGAAGCCGGCGCCGGCCGTCGCCACGGCCTGACCGCCGTCACAAGGGCGCCCCGCCCGGCGGCTTCAGCGCCTGCAACACGAAGGAGCTGCGCGTCTCCTTCACGCCTGGCATCCGCAGCAGCGCCTTGAGCGCGAAGTCGGCGTAGGCCTCGAAGTCCGCGGCGGCGACGTGGAGCAGGTAATCCATCTCGCCGCTCATGGAGTAGGCGGCGAGCACCTCGGGCCGCCCGGACAGCGCGGCCTGGAAGCGCGCCACCACGTCCTCGGCGTGGCTGTCCAGCGACACCAGCACGAAGGCCTGCAAGGGCAAGCCGAGCCGCGCGAGGTCGAGCACGGCCGTGTAGCCGGCGACGACGCCCTCCTGCTCCAGCCGCCGCACCCGGCGCTGGCAGGGCGTCGGCGACAAGCCGACCTCCTCCGCCAGGGCCACGATCGAAAGGCGCCCGTCGCGCTGCAAGGCGCGCAGGATGCGCCGATCCACGGCGTCCAGCTCCGGAGCGTTTTTTCCTCTCTTGCCGTCCATTTTTGGTGATTTCCACCACGATCGGCCGTGGTCGAGCCGTTTTTCCGCCTCGCAACCCTACGCGCCCTCGCGGAAAATGCCAGCAACAACAGGAGGACTCGGACATGCTGGCGAACGCCCCCGCACCGGCGCTGCCCGAGGGCCTGCGCGGCGACTACGCCGCGGCGCGGCCCGACTTCACCGTCGCCCAGGACATGGCGTCCTACACCGAAGCCGACCACGAGACCTGGCGCACGCTCTACCGCCGCCAAGCGGAGATCCTGCGCGACCGCGCCGCGACCGCCTACCTGGAGGGCCTGGACCGCTTGCCCTTCCGCGACGGCGTGCCCGACTTCGCCGCGGCCTCCGCGGTGCTGGAGCGCGCCACCGGCTGGACCCTGGTAGCCGTCCCCGGCCTGATCCCGGACGACGCCTTCTTCGACCACCTCGCCGAGCGCCGCTTCCCCGTCACCCATTGGATCAGGAAGCCGGAAGAGCTGGACTACATCGTGGAGCCCGACATCTTCCACGACGCCTTCGGCCACGTCCCGATCCTGCTGCAACCCGACTTCGCCGAATTCCTCGCCGCCTACGGCCGCATGGGCGCGCACGCCAAGCGCCTCGGCGCCCTCAAGCCGCTGTCCCGCCTCTACTGGCACATGGTCGAGTTCGGCCTGCTCCGCGAAGGCGGGCGCATGGTGGCCTACGGCGCCGGCATCCTGTCCTCCGCCGCCGAGACCATCCACGCGACGGAAAGCGACAAGCCGCGACGGCTCCGCTTCGACCCGTGGCGCGTGCTCCGCTCCGACTACTTCATCGACGACCTGCAACCGACCTTCTTCGTCATAGAGGATTACGCCGAGCTGTTCGCGGCAATGGAAGGCTTGCCGGCGCTGCTGGAAGCGGCGCGCGACGCCGAGCCCATCCCGCCCGGCGCCGCCTCGCCCGACGACAAGCCCTACGCCCCCACCGGAGAGGAGTGACCCCGCCATGGACATCGCCCCCGACCGCACCGCCTTCGCCGGCGTCTTGTCCGAACACAACCCGATGGGCACGGACGGCTTCGAGTTCGTCGAATTCACCGGCCCCGACGTGCCCGGCCTGGAGGCGCTGTTCCGCCGCCTCGGCTTCTCGCCCGTCGCCCGCCACCGCTCCAAGGCGGTGACGCTGTGGCGCCAGAACGGCGTCAACTTCATCCTGAACGCCGAGCCCGGCAGCTTCGCGCAAGCCTTCCAGCGCGAGCACGGCCCCTCCGCCTGCGCCATGGCCTTCCGCGTCGCCGACGCCGACGCCGCGATGAAGCGCGCCGTCTCGCTCGGCGCCAAGCCCTTCAAGGGCCGCAACGGGCCGGGCGAGCTGGACATCCCGGCGATCGAAGGCATCGGCGGCAGCCTGCTCTACTTCGTGGACCGCTTCGGCCCGCGCGGCTCCATCTACGACCACGACTTCGCCTGGCTCGACGGCGCCGACCGCGCGCCGCGCGGCCACGGCCTCACGGTGATCGACCACCTCACGCACAACGTCCACCGCGGCCGCATGGACGTTTGGTGGGGCTTCTACGAGAAGCTCTTCAATTTCCGCGAAATCCGCTACTTCGACATCGAGGGCAAGCTGACCGGCCTCAAGAGCCGCGCCCTGACCTCGCCCTGCGGCCAGATCCGCATCCCGATCAACGAGAGCTCCGACGACAAGAGCCAGATCGAGGAGTACCTGCGCGCCTACAAGGGCGAGGGCATCCAGCACATCGCGCTCGGCACCGACGACATCCACGCCAGCGTCGAAGCGATGCGCGCCGCCGGCGTCGAGTTCATGGACACGCCCGACACCTACTACGAGCTGCTGCCCCAGCGCCTGCCCGACACCGGCGAGGACATCGACCGCCTGCGCCGCAACCGCGTCCTGATGGACGGCGCGCCGACGCCGGAGGGCGGTCGGCTGCTGCAAATCTTCACCGGCACGGTGATCGGCCCGATCTTCTTCGAGCTGATCCAGCGCAAGGGCGACCAGGGCTTCGGCGAGGGCAATTTCCGCGCGCTGTTCGAGAGCATCGAACTCGACCAGGTGCGCCGGGGCGTGCTGAAACCGGCGGCGGAGTAACCCGCCTCCGATGAGGCGCGGCGCTCGCCGAGGGCGCCGCGCTTCACCCCCGCCCGCGCCCGCCGGAGGCGAGGCTGTGGGCCTTTCTGCCGGCCGCGTCGTCGGCGGCGAGTTGCGCCTTCCCCAACAGCCGCGCCCGCGCCTCGGCCTCGCGCTCCGCCAGCAACTGCTCGATGCACCGCTCCGCCACGCGCGCCTCCGCCAGCGCAGCCCGGCCCTGCGCCATGCGCTCCACCGCGTGCGCCGCGCCCAGCGTCGACCGGTCCCGCTCCGCCATGCCCTTGCCGAGCCAGGCCGCATAATCCGCCGCGGCCCCGGCGCCCTGCTCCGCCAGCAGCGCGGCGCGCGCCGCCTCGGCGCGCGCTTCGGCCGAGGAAAGGCGATCGGCCGCCTCGGCCAACCTGCGCCGCGCCGTCCCCGTCTCGAGCCGCCGCAACCGCGCCAGCGACTCCAAAGGATCAGTCCGCGCCGCCATCGTCGTCCTCCATGGCGGCCGCCAGCGCGGCGAAGGCCCCCTCCACGGTGCCGCGCTCGCCCTTGCCCTGCGCCAGCACGGCCTCGATCCGCGGCGCCAAGCGCAGCGCCTCGTCCACCGCCGGGTCCGTCCCCGCGCGGTAGGCGCCCAACCGCACCAGGTCGGCCATCTCCGCCTGCACCGCCAGCAAGCGGCGCGCGCGCTTCGCCAACGCCCGCTCCCCGGGCAGCAGGCACCCCGGCACGGTGCGCGAAAGGCTCCGCAGCACGTCCACCGCCGGGTAGCGCCCGCGCTCGCCGATGCTCCGGTCCAGCACGACGTGGCCGTCCAGGATGCCGCGCACCGCGTCGGCCACCGGCTCGTCGTGGTCGTCGCCCTCCACCAGCACGGTGAACAGCCCGGTGATGGCGCCGGCGCAGCCCTCGCCGCGCGGGCCGGCGCGCTCCAGCAGCCGCGGCAACTCCGCGAAGACGCCCGGCGTGTAGCCCCGCGTCGCCGGCGGCTCCCCCGCCGCGAGGCCGATCTCGCGCAGCGCCAAGGCGAAGCGCGTCACGCTGTCCATCAGCAGCAGCACCTGCTTGCCGGAGTCGGCGAAGTGCTCCGCCACCGCCATCGCCGCGTAGGCCGCTTCCCGCCGCATCAGCGCCGTGCTGTCGGAGGTGGCGCACACCACCACGGAGCGGCGCATCCCCTCCGGGCCGAGGTCGTCCTCGATGAACTCCCGCAGCTCGCGCCCGCGCTCGCCCACCAGCGCCAGCACCGCCACGTCGCAATCGGCGCCCGCCGCCAGCATGGACAGGAGCGTGGACTTGCCCACGCCCGAGGCCGCGAACAGGCCGAGCCTCTGCCCGCGCCGGCAGGTGGCGAAGGCGTCCAGCGCCCGCACGCCGAGGTCCAGCCGGGGGCCGAGCCGCCTGCGCCGGCCGGCTTCGGGCGCCGCCGTGCGCACCGGCCGGAACCGCGGGCCGGCCGGCAACGGTCCGAGGCCGTCGAGCGGCCGGCCCAGCGGGTCCACCACCCGCCCGAGCCAACCGTCGCCCACCGGGAGGCCCGCCTCCGAGGACGCCAGCACCGCCGGGCACCCGGCCGGCACGCCGTCGAGCGGCTGGAAGGCCACCGCCTCGGCCCGCCCGTCGCGTAGGCCGACCACCTCCGCCGTCACAGGCGGCCGCCCCGGCGCCTCAATTGAGAGACGAGTCCCGACGCACAACCAGGGCGCGAGTCCTTCGATGGTTACAGATGTTTGCCCCGCCGCGACCACCCGCCCGGCCAGCGCCGCGCGGGGGAGCGACGAACACATTGATTTTGCTTGCGAAAATATGGAGCTGGTCACACAACCCTGGCGAGCATAGCCGCTGACCCCTCCTTTCGAATGCCGTGTCTCAACTTTCGATACGCCTCAAACGTGAAAAACATCTTTGCGACACACGCAAAAGTGGTAGTTTTGATTCAGCAACGCTCTGTCGGAGATACCAGGATGCGTATCCTTTTGGTTGAAACTGACCACAACGTGAAACAGGGTCTGGTCGCCGTGCTCAAGGCCGCTTCCATGGTGGTGGACGCCGTGGACACCGGGGAAGAGGCGCTGGAGTACTGCCGCCTCTGCGACTTCGACATGGTCCTGCTCGCCGCGCGCCTGCCGGACATGGAGGGCTACGACGTGGTGCGCCGCCTCCGCGCCGCGCGCCTCGCCACGCCGGTTCTCATGCTGTCCGAGAGCGCCGCGCCCCAGGCCAAGATCAAGGGCTTCGCCGCCGGCGCCGACGACGTGATCGCCAAACCCTTCGACACCCAGGAGCTGGTTGCCCGCATCCAGGCAGTGGTGCGCCGCGCCAAGGGCTTCGCCCAGCCCAACTTGACGGTGGGCGAGCTGACCCTGAACCTCGGCTCACGCGAGGCCACGGTCGCCGGCACGCCGGTCCACCTCACCGGCAAGGAGTACGCCATCCTCGAACTGCTGGTGCTGCGGAAGGGCATGGTCCTCACCAAGGAAGCCTTCCTCAACCACCTCTACGGCGGGATGGACGAGCCCGAGGTGAAGATCATCGACGTGTTCATCTGCAAGCTCCGCAAGAAGCTCGCCCAGGCCGGCGCCGACAACCTGATCGGCACGGTGTGGGGCCGCGGCTACATGCTGCGCGACCCGGCCGCCGCCGCCGCCAGGGCCCAACCGGCCATGCCATCGAAGGTGCCGGCGCTCGCCCAGGCGGCCTGACCGCCGCCGCCCATCGCCCCAACGGCGGGCGCCCACCCCGCCGGCAACCAAGCCTCGAGGACGGTTCCCGACACTCCCACCCAGGGCGGAAGTGTTGGAACCGCCGGAACAAAACGCGTACGATACCGCCATGTCCCACGCGGAGGCCGGCGCATTGGTCGAAGCACAGCACGAGCCCGAGAGCGGGCACCGAGCGGCGAGCCGGCGTCTCGCGGAGCCACACGGCCCCGCTGCGCGCGCGCCTCCGGGCGATTTGTCCGAAACGCGCGAAAGCGGCCCGCGAGCGGCCCGCGGCCTCGCGGGCTGCCGCCCCGCGGCGCGGATGACCCGGCATCCCTTCCCCATCCGCCGCCCGGCGGCCGATTTGTCCGATTGCTGCAAAAGGCCGCCGGGAAGCGGGACCGTCCGGCCCCCGGCCCGCCCGACCCGGCGGCACGTCGCCCGAAGCGCCCCGCACCGGCCGCACCCCAGGCCGGCTGGGCGGGATCGCGAGGCGGCCAGAAACAAAGGCGTGGGGTCCGGGGCCGTTGCGGGGGCCGGCGGCGGGTGGTCTGCTCCCTCCCCGATGCTTCGCGGACACCCGGCGGCGCCATGCCGAGCCACATAGAACCCGGGATGCGGGTGCGGCACCCCGACCGCCCGGACTGGGGCGACGGGCAGGTGCAGTCCGTGATCGGCGACCGGGTCACGGTCAACTTCCCCGAGGCCGGCAAGGTCCTCATCAACGCGGCCGTAGTGGACCTGACCATCCTTTCGGACGACGAGCCGCGGCGCGGCTGACTCGCACGGGCCGGGGTCTTGCGGAGGGGCGGCCGGGACGCCCAATTGCAGGGCGCTCCCGCGAACGAGCGCGCATCGCCAAGGACACCGACCCATGATCGATCCGTTCGGCCGGCGGATTTCCTACCTCCGCGTCTCGGTGACGGACCGTTGCGACCTCCGCTGCGTCTACTGCATGGCGGAGGACATGACCTTCCTTCCGAAAGCCGAGGTGCTGAGCCTGGAGGAGCTGGACCGCCTGTGCGGCGCCTTCATCGGCCTCGGCGTGGAGCGCATCCGCCTCACCGGCGGCGAACCGCTGGTGCGGAAGAACGTGATGAGCCTCGTGCGCTCGCTCGGGAGCCGCGTCGGCAAGGACCTGCGCGAACTCACGCTCACCACCAACGGCACCCAGCTCGCCAAGATGGCGGGCGACCTCCACGCCGCCGGCGTCCGCCGCCTCAACGTCTCGCTCGACACGCTGGACCCCACCGTCTTCGCCGCCGTCACCCGCTGGGGCAAGCTGGAGCAGGTGCTGGACGGCGTCTTCGCCGCGAAGGCCGCCGGCCTCGCCATCCGCATCAACGCCGTGGCGCTGAAGGGCGTGAACGACCACGAGTACGACCGCATGATCGCCTGGTGCGGCGAGCACGGCTTCGACCTCTGCCTGATCGAGACCATGCCGCTCGGCGACATCTCCGGCGACCGCACGGACCAGTACCTGCCGCTCTCCGTCGCCCGCGACCGCATCCGCGCCGTCTGGACCCTGGACGAGACCGACTACCGCACCGGCGGCCCCGCCCGGTACTACACCGTGAGGGAGACCGGCCGCCGCGTCGGCTTCATCACGCCGATGACCCACAACTTCTGCGAGTCCTGCAACCGCGTGCGCCTCACCTGCACCGGCACCCTCTACATGTGCCTCGGCCAGGAGGACGCGGCGGACCTCCGCGCCGTCCTGCGCGACCCGGCCGTGTCCGACGAAGGGCTGAAGGAGGCCATCCAGGACGCCATCGCCCGCAAGCCGAAGGGCCATGACTTCGTGATCGACCGGCGGAACGCCCGCCCGGCGGTGGCGCGGCACATGAGCGTCACCGGCGGCTGAGGTGCCGCCTCCCGCGCCTTCGTGCTTGGTCGCGCCCGCCGCGGCGGGATACATAGGCCCCGCCCGCGTACCGTTGGGGAGGCACGATGGCTTCGCTCCAGGACCTCGCGGCGCGCTTGGCCATCCCCGGCTTGCCGGAGTGGACCGGCGTGGCCGCCCTGATCGCCCTGCTGCTGGTGGGCCTCGCCTACCTGCTGATGCCCTTCAGCGTCTTCGGCGTGAAGGGGCGGCTGGACGCGCTCGAAGCCCAGCTCGACGAGATCCGGGACGAGATCCGCGGCCTGTCCATCCGCATGTCCGACGGCCCGCGCCGCCCAGCCGCCGAGGACTGGGTGGACCCGCCCCGGATGCGCAACCCCGCCATCGACGAGCAGCCGCGCACGACACCGCCCATCCCGCCGCCGGCCTCCTGGCCCGACCCGCCCCGGGGCGGCCGGCCGGAACCGCGGTTGGACTGGCCGACCCGGCGCTGACCTTGGATCGCACGGGGCGGAAACACCCGAGGCGCGCATCGCCGGGCCAACGGAGCAGGCCCGTCCCGAACCGACCGAGATCGGGCCGGAATGGGGGCCAACCCCGGTACGCGGATCGGAGCCCCACGCTGTCGGGTCGTTGATGAGCCCACCGGCTTACCCATTGCCACCCCGATCCAGTCCCCCGGCTCCAGCCAGCGCGCCCCGCGCCTCGTTAGCGCCCCGGCCTGGAGCAGCGACGGCCGGCGTGGGCCGAGTTTCGCCGTGAGGGCCACCGCGCGCCGCCGTCCACGGCACCGGAGCGGGCCTCGCCTCTTCGAACGAATCTCACCAAGCGCCCCGCCGCCGAGGCCACCTGTCGTTCATCCAGCACCCGCGTCCGGCGTATCTCGCGGTCCGGCGGAGGCGTGTCCAGCGCGCGTCCGGCCAGACGGCGCTCCCCCGCCCACGCCAGGTGGGCGGGCGGGTGGAGCGCCGGCGACGATCACCGCCGGGTGGTGCTGCACCCGGTCCGGATGAAATTCTGTTCCGCCGCGGATAGGCGTGCGCCTTGCTGGAAGCGGAACAAGGCTTGGCTGCACGCGCGGTCGATGACCGGCGAGGGCCGGGACGAAGGTTGCGACGAAACCGCCCGTACCGGCGGCGGTGTTGGGGCCCGCGGCGGCGCCGGCGGCAAAGCTTCGCCGAGCGGCACCGCGTGCGACACCCGCGTCTCCAAAGGCGGTGCAGCCTGGGCCGGGGCCGCGGCCCCGGCAGCGGCACCCAGAGCCAGGCCGGCGACCCTCTGCATGGCGGCGGGATCGTCGGGCACCGCCGGCGGCGGCGCTTCCGCGGTGGCGGGCTCCGGCACCGGATCGGGTCGGGCCGCGGAGGACGACGGCACCGCGGGTACGGTCCCGCCCGCCGCGGCCGTTCCGGACGCGGCGGCCTCGGCTTGGGGCGCCGCGGCCGCTTCGGTCACCGGCTTGGGCGCCTCCGTTGATGCAGCCGGGGTCGCCGCCGCGACCTCCAGCGGCTTCGGTGGCGCCTCCGGCGGCGCAGCGACGGCGGCGGACTGGGGCTGCTCGGCGGCCGGGGCCGGCTGGTCCACGGACGCGGGCGACTCCAAGAGCAGGAAGCCCGAAACGAGGCCCAGGCCGAAGACCGTTGCGAAGGACAAGGGCAAGATCGCCAACCGGCCCCAGCGGCGCGGCCGTGCCGAAGCGCGCGACGATGCCCGGCCCGGTCGCGGGGCGACCGCGTCCTCGACGTCCCGGGTGGTGGCAGGCGGCGTGTCCGGCATCGGTTTGGGTTGCCCCGGTAGTTCCCAAGCAGGATCAACCGCCATCGCTCGTCGTACTCCTTCGATCCATGCGGACCCGCCCGGCACGGTCAGCGGCGGCAGCGCCGAAAACCAGCGCTCCAAAGCCCACGGCAGGCTGCGGAGCGCCGCCGCGTCCAAGCGGTTGTGAACCACCGGCAAGGTGCCGGGGAAATCGGGCCAGAACTCCACGGCGGTGAGGGCGCGACGCAGGCGGGCTTCGGCGTTGGGCGTCGCGTCCGGGACGATGTCGATCAAGGCGACACCGGTTTTCGGGTGGGCGAGCGCGTAGCATCCAGTCGCGTGCGGCCCGGGCACCCCCGTTCCGAAGCGGCACCGGCCGATGACGCTCCACCCGTCCGGCAAGGCCGGGAACGGCGACTGTTCCTGAGACGCCGACCAGGAGGGCGATGCCGCGGCCAGGCGCGCCGCGCCTTCGACCGCCGGGGACCCGACCCTGACATCCTCATGGGTTTCCGATGACGTGCCCAAACACCTCTCCTCCCGTCCCGAGCCGTCCTCTCTGTGGCGCAACGACCATTGCAGGTCCAGGTTGCGCGCTGGGACTTCAACTCAAAACCGAGTCCGGCTGTCACAAGCCAACTACGGATCGGGAGGCCGCGTCCAACGGGCCGACGGCGCAAGAGATCACGCCGTCGAGAGCGTGGCGCTTACGTCACGCTGTGGCGTTTGGGTCAAATTTCCTTGCTTTATTCAGAACGATCGCGTGAGCGACTTCCCTGTCGCGCGGCTCCCGCAGGCTCGTCCTTCAAACGACGCCGAGGCCCATCCAGACCAGCCGGTGGTCGGAACCCGGGAAGCCGCCCGGCAGCGCCGGATCGAAGTTGCCCACCAGCGGGAAAAGCGGGTCGTCGGACTGCGGCCAGAACACGCCCGCCGCGCGGCGCCAACCCCTCAGCGGAAGGCAGCGCGTAGTCCACGCGGAGGTTGCCGGGCGCGGTGTCGGAGAAGTCGGCCGTGTCGAACGCCGGGTCCCCGCGGTGCGACGCGTTGGCGCCGCCCCGCAGCGCCGCTTGCTCCGGTCCGCCCGCGGCCGCCGGCCGGAGCGAGTCGTCCACGGCCGGATTGTCGAGCAACTGGCGGATGGCGTCGTCCACGCTGTCGCCGTTCTCGTCGGCATTGCGCAGCCCGTTGCGGTCCTCCGGCCCGTCGAAGGCCGGCGGCGTCGGGTGCGCCGCCAGCAGGTGGACGACCTCTCCGCCCACCAGCACGGGCACGTCCCAAAAGCTCTTGGACGGGAGGCGGAACACCTCCAACTCCTCGGCTGAGTACCAGTCGCCCGGCCCCGGCGTCGCGGGGTCGTCCGGCAGGCGGGCGCCGGGCATGTCCTTCCACAGGAAGGGTTGGAAGGTGCGGACCTCGTCGCGCAGGATCGGGTATTCAGAGAACACCGCCATCCCGTACTGGCCCGGGAAGACGCCGAAGCCGAGTGCGTCCTCGCCGTAGCCGCGGTCCCCCGGTTCGGAGGCCACGGCGCCGTTGTTGTCGAGGTCGAAGCCGGAGGCTACGCCGGTGTTGGACGGCGCGACGAAGACGGGGGGGTATTCGATCGGCGGCGCGGCCGCGCCCAGGCCGAGCGTGTCCTGGCCGCGCTCCAGGTAGTTCAAGCGGAACAGGTCGGCCGCCGCGTCGTATGCGGCATAGTCGAACTCGTTCACCAGCAGCAGGTCGGGCGCCACGCGCTGCACGATCTCCGCGGCGGTCCTCGCCTGCGTGTCGCCCGGCGTGGCGAGGTCGGACACGAGGCCGCCCTCCGCATTGCGGAAGAGCGAGGCGTTGAAGGTGGCGACGCGGATCTGGATCTGGTCCGCGCCGGCCGGCGTGGCAGGCGTGATGGCTTCGGTCATTTGGTCGGCCCTTGCTGCGGCGGCGCGCCGGTCGCCGGCGCGCCGCGCGTCCAATCACGGTCAGGCGAAGAGGGCGTCCACGTCCCCGCGCATCAGCAGGAGCTGGCCGCCCTCCACCATCTCGATCCGGCCGGAGCTGCCCGGGGCGCCGAACGGGTAGTGCGCCTGCACGTCGAGCAGGATAAGCCTCTTGCCCGTCGCGGCCGAAGATGCCCGTCACGTCCACCACGCCCGAGGACTCCTCGTTCGTGTTGAAGGGCGGCGTCGGCGCCAAGCCCGTCTCGTCGCCGAAGCGCGCCGGGTCGTGCCGCGCCACCTCGACCAGCTTGTCGGTCTCCGGGTCGTAGGCCCAGATGCGGGCCGACCGGGCCTCGTTGCCGGGATCCTCCTGGATGACGACCTTGCCGGTGCTGGAGACCGTGAGGTTGTCGAGCGCCCGGATGCCCTCCGACCCGTCTAGGAGCTGCGTCACGGTGCCGCCCAGCTCCGGCCGGGCGCCGTCGATGAAGTCGAGTGCCCAGAGGCGCGTCGGGGCGTCGGCGGTGCCCGTGGTGGCGAAGAAGAAGCGGTTCGGGTCCTGCGTGTCCCAAGCGCCGTCCTCGGGTCGGCCGAACTCCGTCACGCCGCGCTCGGCGCTCATGGCCTGGAGCTGGGCGCCGGTCATGCCGCTGACGTCGCCGAGGTCTTCCAGCAGGAAGGCGGACTGCTCGGGGGAGGCGTCCGTGTCCAATTCGTAGCTCGCGCGGACGCCGTAGAGGCTGCCATCGGTGAGGCCGGCGCGCTCGACGGTGTTGCCCTCGCTCCGCTTCTCGCCGACGTAGACGTAGGCCTGCCCGGGCGTCTGGTCGTCGAGGCCGACCACGACCGTCCTCTCGCCCGCGTTCGGGTTGGCCACGGAGTTCTCCCAGGAGAGCTTGCCGAGCCAGGGCAGGTCGTAGACGTTGCCGGTTTCCGCGCCGGACGCGACCCAGGCGAACGCCCGGCCTTCGTCGCCGATCTCCTCGCCGTTGAGGAGGATGCGGTCATGCGTCCCCTTGCCGGTGGCGGCGTCGAAGAACGCCGACGGGAGCGCCAAGTCGGCCGAGCAGAGGCGGCCGAGGGCGGTGGTGCCGAGGGCGAAGGCGCCCGTGGCGGCGTCGTACCGGCAGAACCGGTCGCCGAGGCCGTCGGCGGCGGCCACTTCGAGCGTGTCGATGTCGACGACCAAGCGGCTGACGAAGGCGCCGATCGAGCCGTGCTCGCGCACCACGCCGTTGGCGGCGCCGATCCCGTGGTTGACCAGTGCCGTCGCCGTTGCCGAAGGCGCCGATGCCGTCCGTGATTCCGACGAAGCGCCACGCGGTGCCGTCGGGGTTGGTGGCGCCGACGATCTCGTCGCCGGCGCTGAGGATGGAGGTGAAGGCGACGCCGGGCGCCGCCGGGACGAGGTACGGCGTTTCGGGCGTCGAAGGCCCGGTCGCGGGCGTGGTCATGCAGGTGCGTGCTCCCCTCGGCCCCGCGCGCTCGCCGCGCGGGGACCGGGGGCATCTCTGGCCACCCGGCGTGACACCGGCGCGAGCCGGCAAAGATGATCGCATGACGTGTTGATGCCGCAAGAAGCCGGTCCCGTGGCGCGGGTGCCTCGGCCGGGTTTGCGCCGCGGGCGGCCGATGGCCACACTGGCTGCAACAGCGGTCGGGAGGCCCTGGGCCCCGCCGCGCGCACATGGAGGGCGCCATCGCAATGTACCCGAACGTCCGATTGCACATCGCCGGCGAGTGGCGCGACGCGCGCGCGGGCAAGACCATCCCGGTCATCAACCCTGCCACGGAGGAGGTGATCGGGCAGGTCGCGCACGCCGAGCGGGCCGATTTGGACGAGGCGCTGGAGGCGGCGGAGCGCGGCTTCGCGGCGTGGCGCAAGGTCTCGGCCTACGAGCGCGCCAAGGTCATGCGCAAGGCGGGCGATATCCTCCGCTCCCGTGCCGATGACATCGCGCGCTTGATGACGCAGGAGCAGGGCAAGCCGCTGGTCGAGGCGAAGATGGAGACGCTCGCCGCGGCCGACCTCATCGACTGGTTCGCCGAGGAAGGGCGCCGCGCCTACGGCCGTGTCATCCCGGCGCGCGCCGAGGGCGTGTACCAGCTCGTGATCCGCGAGCCGGTCGGGCCGGTCGCGGCCTTCACGCCGTGGAACTTCCCGATCAACCAGGTGGTCCGCAAGCTGTCGGCGGCGGTGGCGACGGGCTGCTCCATCATCGTCAAGGCGCCGGAGGAGACGCCCGCCTCGCCGGCCGAGCTGATCCGCGCCTTCCTCGACGCCGGGGTGCCGGGCGACGTCGTGGGCCTCGTCTACGGCGTGCCGGCGGAGATCAGCTCCTACCTCATCGCGCACCCGACCATCCGCAAGGTGACGTTCACCGGCTCCACGCCGGTCGGCAAGCAGCTCGCGGCGCTGGCCGGGCAGCACATGAAGCGCGCGACGATGGAGCTGGGCGGGC
Source organism: Craurococcus roseus (assembly GCF_039523795.1). Classification (NCBI taxonomy): domain Bacteria; kingdom Pseudomonadati; phylum Pseudomonadota; class Alphaproteobacteria; order Acetobacterales; family Acetobacteraceae; genus Craurococcus; species Craurococcus roseus. The sequence continues at coordinate 271,591 of NZ_BAAAFZ010000008.1, forward strand.
ACGCGCCGGCCATCGTCTTCGACGACGCCGACCTCGACCTCGCCGCCAAGACGCTCGCCGGCGCCAAGTTCCGCAACGCCGGCCAGGTCTGCGTCTCGCCCACGCGCTTCCTGGTGCAGGAGAAGCTCTACGAGCCGTTCGTGGAGAAGTTCGTCGCCGCGGCGAAGAAGGTGAAGGTCGGCAACGGGCTGGAGGAGGGCGTGCAGATGGGCCCCCTCGTCCACGACCGCCGCATCCCCTGGGTGGAGGGCCTGGTCGCCGACGCCCGGCAGCGCGGCGCGGAGGTCCGCACCGGCGGCGAGCGCATCGGCAACAAGGGGTACTTCTACGAGCCGACGGTGCTGACCGGCGTGGACCGCGAGGCGCGCATGATGAACGAGGAGCCCTTCGCCCCCGTCGCCATGATCGCGCCGTTCCGCGAGTTCGACGAGGTGGTGGAGGAGGCGAACCGCCTGCCCTACGGCCTCGCGGCCTACGCCTTCACCCGCTCCGCCAAGACGGCGAACGCCATCGCCAACAAGGTCGAGAGCGGGATGATGACCATCAACCACCTCGGCCTCGCCCTGCCCGAAGTGCCGTTCGGCGGCGTGAAGGACAGCGGCTACGGGAGCGAAGGCGGGTCCGAGGCGATCGAGGCCTACCTGAACACGAAGTTCGTGTCCCAGGCCGGGCTCTGACCGGGGCGGCGGGCGCGTCGGAAGCTCCGGTCGGGCGGCGGCTTCGGCGGCGCGCCCGTCGCCGCTGCCGGGAGGAGCAGGGTAGCATGGCCATTGCGCAGGAGGGCGTCACCGACGACGAGATCGCCGGCCTCGTCCGGCGCTCCGCCGACGCGAACGCGGCGTTCGTGCGCGGGGACATGGGCGGGTTCCTCGCGCTGATCGCCCACGCGGACGACTACACGCTCATGGCCCCGTTCGGCGGCGCGCCAGTGCGCGGTTTTGACGCCTCGCCCGAACGTTTGGCGGAGTTGTCACGCTGCTTCCGAGCCGGCGCGTTCGAACAGGAGCTGGTGCAAACCCAGGTCTCGGGCGACTTGGCGGTCCTGGTGACGATCGAGCGGCAGCGGGGCGAGATCGGCGGCCTGCCTGAGCAGGACTGGCCGCTGCGCGTCACCCAGGTCTTCCGCCGCGACGCATCCGGGTGGCGGCTGGCGCACCGCCACGCCGACCCCCTCCTGCGGAACATCGGCCTGGAGCGGGCAGCGGCGATCGCCCGCGGCGACTGACCCGGCGCCGGCGCCGCACCACGCGGCTCAATCGAGCGTCGCGCCCGACAGCTCCACCAGCTCCTTCCACACCTGCTCCTGCGCGCGCCAGTAGGCGCCGAATTCCGCCGGCGTCGCGTCCGTGACCGGGGTGAAGCCCGTTGGCTGAAGGCGCCCCCGGAAGTCGTCGGACATCGCCACCTGCCGGAAGGCGGCGTGCAGCGTACCGACGCGGTCCGCCGGCACGCCCGCGGGCGCGACGATGGCGTACCAGCTCTGCATGTCGATGCCGGCGCCGGGCAGCAGCTCCTTCATGCCGGGCACGTCGCGGATCTCCGGCACGTAGCCGACGCGGTTGGCGGAGCCCACGGCGAGCGCCCGGAAGCGGCCCTCCCGCACGTGCGGCATGAGGGCCGGCATCACGTCGAACATCATGTCGATGGAGCCGCTGAGCAGGTCCTGGATGGCCGGGCCGCCGCCCCGGTAGGGGACGTGGGTGATGTCCACGCCGGCGCTCTTCTTCACCTTCTCGATCGTCAGGTGGCTGATGGTGCCGGTGCCGGAGGAGCCCATGGTGAGGCGGCCCGGGCTCGCCTTGGCCGCCGCGACCATCTCGCCGAAGTTCTTCCACGGCCGTTCGGCGTTCACCACCAGCAGCACCGTGCCGGTGGCCACGCGGGTGATCGGCTGGAGGTCGCGCAGCGGCTCGAAGGGCATCGAGCGGCGGTACAGGAACTTGTTGGCGCAAAGGATGCTGGCCGCGCCGAGCAGGAGCGTGTGGCCGTCCTTCTCGCCCTTCGCCACCGCGTCGGCGCCGAGGTTGCCGCCGGCGCCGCCCCGGTTCTCCACCACCACCTGCCCGAGCGTGGGTTGCAGGCGCTCGGCGAGCAGCCGCCCGGTGATGTCCACCGCGCCGCCGGGCGCGAAGGGCACCACCAGCCTTACGGGGCGGGCGGGGAAAGCGCCCTGCGCGAAGGCGCGGGACGCGGCCGGCAACAAGGGCGCGGCGAGGAGGGCGCGGCGGCTGGCGGGCATGGCGGGAACTCCGGCGGTTCCGGCGTCCAACACCGCACCCGCCGAACCGTTCCGGGCCGGCTTGTCGCGGCGCCAAGAGAGCCGCGGGCCGGGCCGCCGGCGGGCACAAAAAAGCGGCCCGTGCCGGCGAACCGCCCCTCTCTCCCGAACCGGGCGCGGCGCTACTCGGCCGCGGCCGCTTCCTCGCTCTCCTCGCCACCGCCGGAGGCGTCGAGCATGGCGTCGGCGACGATGCCGGCCTGCGCGCGCACCCGCTGTTCCACCGACTGCGCCATCTCGGGGTTGTCGCGCATGAACTGCTTGGCGTTCTCGCGCCCTTGCCCGATGCGCTGCCCGTCGCAGGAGAACCACGCGCCGGACTTCTCGACGATGTTCGCCTTGACGCCGAGGTCGATCAGCTCGCCGGTCTTGGAGATGCCCTCGCCGTACATGATGTCGAAATCCACCACGCGGAACGGCGGCGCCATCTTGTTCTTGACCACCTTCACGCGGGTCTGGTTGCCCACCACGCTGTCCCGGTCCTTGATCTGGCCGATGCGCCGGATGTCCATCCGCACGGAGGCGTAGAACTTCAGCGCGTTGCCGCCGGTGGTCGTCTCCGGGTTGCCGAACATCACGCCGATCTTGAGGCGGATCTGGTTCAGGAAGACCAGCAGCGTGTTGGAGCGCGACACCGAGCCGGTGAGCTTGCGCAGCGCCTGCGACATCAGGCGGGCGTGCAGGCCGACGTGGCTGTCGCCCATCTCGCCTTCCAGCTCGGCGCGCGGCACCAGCGCGGCGACGCTGTCCACCACGAGCACGTCGACGGCGCCGGAACGCACCAGCGTGTCGCAAATCTCAAGCGCCTGCTCGCCGGCGTCGGGCTGGCTGATCAGCAGGTTGTCGATGTCAACGCCGAGCTTCTTGGCGTAGCCGGGGTCGAGCGCGTGCTCGGCGTCGATGAAGGCGCAGGTGCCGCCCTTCTTCTGCGCCTCGGCGATGGCGTGGAGCGCCAGGGTGGTCTTGCCCGAGCTCTCGGGGCCGTAGATCTCGACGATGCGCCCCTTGGGCAAGCCGCCGATGCCGAGCGCGATGTCGAGGCCGAGCGAGCCGGTGGAGACGGTCTCGATCTCCTGCGCCTGCGCCTGCTTCGCGCCCATCTTCATGATCGAGCCCTTGCCGAAGGCCCGTTCGATCTGGCTGAGCGCGGCGTCGAGCGCCTTTCCCTTTTCCATTCTGGACTTCCCGTTCGAGGAGGGGTTGCCCCCGACCACAACCAATGATTGCGGAGCGGGGCTTTTATCGCGTCGGCCGCGGCGCGTCACCGGCCATTCGACAGCCAGCAGAGTATGGCGATTCCGGACAGCAAAAACAAGAACATTTGGGAAACAGGAGCCTCGCCTAAGCGCCGCGGGCTACCCCGCGGACGCGCCCCCGGCGCGGGCGGAGGGCCGGCGCAGGCGCAACACGTAGGCGATGATCTCGGCCACCGCCTGCCAATGCTCCGCCGGGATCTCCGTGTCGAGGTCCAGGCGCCACAGGGCGCGGGCGAGCGGCGGGTTCGGCACTATCGGCACCCCGTGCTCGGCCGCCGCCTCCCGGATGCGCGCGGCCACGGCGTCCACGCCCTTGGCGACGACCCGGGGCGCCGCCGCCCGCCCCTGATCGTAGGCCAGGGCCACGGCGTAGTGGGTGGGGTTGGTGACCACCACCGCGGCCTTGGGCACCGCGGCCAGCATCCGGCGCCGCGCCCGGCTTTCCCGCATGCGGCGGAGCCGGCCCTTGACGTGCGGGTCGCCCTCGCTGTCGCGCATCTCCTGCCGGAGGTCCTCGCGGCTCATGCGGAGCTGCCGGTGGTGCTTCCAACGCACCCAGGCCAAGTCGGCGCCGGCGACCGCGGCGAGCGCCGCCGCGGCGGCGAGGAACAGGCGCAGGAGCGCCGCGGCGGCGTCGCCGAGCATGGCACCCGCGGGCCGGTGCAGCGCGCCTTGCAGGGCGTCGAGGTCCAAGCGATGCCACACCACCGCGCCCACCAGGGCCATCTTCGCCAGGGCGCGCGCCGCCTCCGTGACGCCCTGCACGCCGAACAGGCGCTTGAAGCCCGACACGGGGTCGAGGCGCGACCAGGACGGCGCCAGCGCCTTGCCGTGCACGAGGCCGCCCGTCTGCCCCATGGTGGCCGCGACCGCCGCGGCCGCGACTGCGAGGAGCACCGGCAGCGCCGCGAGCGCCCCGGCCCGCAACACGGCGAAGGCCTCGGCGCCGAACAGCGCACCGTCCGCGGCGCCCGCCGCCGCGCCCACGGACAGCGCCGCCCGCATGGCGCGCAGCCATTCGGCGGCCGCGCCCGGCATCGCCAGTATGGCGACCAGCGTGGCGCAGAGCAGCGTCGCCAAGCCGACGGCGTCGCGCGAGAGCGGGACCTGGCCCTCTTCCCGGGCCCTTTCGATCCGCTTGGGTGTCGGGGCTTCCGTGCGGTCCTCGGCGTCGGCGCCCTCGCCGCCTCCCTCCGCCACGGCTCAGCGCGCCTCCAGGAGGTGCAGGAAGGCGTCCTGCACCGCCGCCGCCCAGACCGGGACCAGCGCCGGCAGCACGAGGGCGAGCAGCAGCAGCCCGGCGAGGACCTGCCCCGCGCCGGCCACCGCGTAGATCTGCAGGTTCGGCGCCAGCCGGGCGACCAGGCCGAGCGCGACCTGCCCCAGCACCGCGGCGAGCACCAGGGGCGCGGCCAGCCTGAGCGCCAGGCCGAAGCTCTCGGCGACCGCGCCGGCGACCGCTTCCGCGCCCTCGCCGAGCGGCAGCCCCTGCCCCGGCGGCAGCACGGCGTAGCTCTCGGCCAAGGCGCCGAGCGGCAGGGCGTAGAGGCCGGTGTTGAACACCAGCACCGCTGCGAGCAGGCCGAACAGGCGGCCCGTCGCGGTGCCCTGGCCGCCGAACACGGCGTCCGTCTGCAACGGGGAGGACAGGCCGACCATCAGCGCCACCACCTGCCCCGCCTGCGCCAGCGAGAGGACGGCCACGCGCGCCAGGAAGCCGAGGAACACGCCGACCAGCGACTCCGTCGCCACCAGCCGCGCCAGTTCCGGCACCGCTTCCGGCAGCGCGGGCAAGCCCGGCGCGAGCGGCGGCAGCAGCAGCGCGACGAGAGCGAGCAGCAGGCAGAGCCTGACGGTGGGCGGCACCTCCGGCTCGCCCACGCCGGGCAGCAGCATGAGCGCGCCGCCGACCCGCGCGGCCACCAGCACGGCGCCGAACGCAAACCCGGGCAGCGCGTCGAACACCATCAGGGCATGCCGCCGGCGGAAACGATGCGGCCGAGCAGCGCTTCGGCGTAAGCGCTCATGGCGCCGCCGATCGCCGGGCCGGACAAGAGCAATACCAGCGCCATGGCGACGAGCTTGGGCAGGAAGGCCAGGGTGGGCTCCTGCACCTGCGTCACGGCCTGCAACACGGACACCACGAGCCCGACGGCGAGCATGGCCATCAGCGGCAGGCCGGCCACGCGCAGCGCCAGCCACAGCGCCTCCACCGTCGCGGACATCACCCCGCCGTCACCGTCCATCGTTTCCGCCTCCTGCGGAACGCCGCCGACCTGGGACCGCCCGGGTCAGACCGGTTTGGCGGAACGCCACGCCGACACGAGAGAGAGAACGCAGCGATCGCAGATGTTTGTGGGCACAAGGGCGATCCTTTTGTAAACATCCTGTCCGGCAGGAACATCCTGGCCCGGACTTGTTTACATTCGGTATCGAGACGGCGCGAGAAGATCTAGCGGCGGAGATTCGATTTGCGGTGCGGTGCGGGGCCGGGCGGCCAGAATGGCGTGCACTGCCCCGGCGCGTGGCTTCGCCGGGACGACGCGGTTGCCCGAGTTTCGCGGGGGCTCTGCCCCCACGCCGCCGCTCGGCGGCGGCTCCCCCGGGATACGGGGCACAGAAACGCCGGAGCGCGACGCAAGGGACGGCGAGCCCGCCGTCGACAGGCGGCTCATCGCCCGTCGGCAGCGCGCGATCTTGTCGGCACACGTCGCCGTCCTTGGCGATGACCGTGCCGCTCCCGAGTTGCGGGCTTCGGCGCGCTCCCCCTCGAGCGAGACCGCGCAACGTGCGCATCATCGCACCGCGGACCCCGGGGACGGATAGGCCGCGCACGGAAACCGGGACACCGCCAGCCGCGCCGCGGCCGGCGGTGTTTCGTCCCCGTCTCGTCAAGCAGGCCAGAGCGCGTCGTGCGCCGGCGGCACCGCTCGTGCCCGGACGCACGCTCGCGCGGTATTAGGTAGCAACCGCCACCACGCGGCCGTTGATGCAGAACAGCATCATCCTAGCTGGCGGGATGGAAAACGAACATGTCCTGTTCGGCCTGATCCGCAAGCGCGCGGAGGTGGCCGGCGAGTTGGAGGCGGCGCAGCAGCGCGTCCGGCAACTCACCATCTGGAGCGCACCCCAATTCGACCGGACACACGGCGCAACCGTGAGGGCCTAGGCGGAAGCCTAGGCGTGCGCCCATGTCGAAGCCCGCCGAGCGCGTCGAGATCATCACCGGCCGGGAGCGCCGGAGGCGCTACACTGCCGCCGAGAAGGTGCGGCTGGTCGAGGCGGCGGCCCGGCCCGGCATGACGGTTTCCGCCGTCGCCCGGCTGCGCGGCGTCTCGCCCAGCCTGCTGTTCGGGTGGAGGCGGCTCATGGCGGAAGGCGGGTTCGAGGCCGTCCGGGCCGACGAGGACGTGGTCGCGGCCAGCCGGGTCCGCGAACTCGAGGCCAAGGTGCGCGAGCTGGAGCGCCTGCTCGGCCGCAAGACCATGGAGGCCGAGATCCCCCGCGAGGCGTTGGGGCAGGCCCGCCCCAAAGAACACGCGTGGCGCTCGCCGTCGCCGCCACCGGGCGCTTCCCGGTGAAGGCCGTGGCCAAGGCCCTGGACGTGGCCCGTTCCAATCTGGTCGACCGGCTCCGGCGTCCCGAGCGGCGCCGCCGCGGCCCGCACCGGCGCGGGGGCGACGACGAGCTCCTCGCCGAAATCCGCGCCGTCACCGATGCCCGTCCGACCTACGGCTACCGCCGCGTCGCCGCCTTGCTGAACCGCGCCAGGCGCAATTCCGACGAGCCGCCGGTCAATCGGAAGCGTGTCTTCCGCCTCATGCGGCTCGGCTCGATGCTGCTCCGGCCCTGCACCGGCAGGCGCGCCGGGCGGGCGCACGACGGCACCGTCGTGGCCCCGGCCTCCAACCGCCGCTGGGCCTCGGACGGCTTCGAGGTCCCCTGCTGGAACGGCGAGGTGGTCCGCGTCGCCTTCGCCATCGACACCCACGACCGAGAAGTCATGGCCTGGGTCGCCACCGCCGGGGCGGGGATCAGCGGCGGGATGGTCCGCGACATGATGCTGGAATGCGTCGAGCGCCGCTTCGACGCCGTCCGTGCCCCGGAGCCCGTGCAGTGGCTCGCCGACAACGGCTCGGCCTACACCGCCGGAGAGACGGTCGACTTCGCCGCCGCGCTGAACCTCGTGGCTTGCTTCACACCGGTCCGCAGCCCGGAAAGCAACGGCGTCTGCGAGGTCTTCGTGAAGACCTTCAAGCGCGACTACGCCCGGGTGAGTCCACGGCCGGACGCCATCTCCGTCCTCCAGCGGCTCCCCGCTTGGTTCGACGACTACAACACCGCCCACCCGCACAGCGGCTTGCGCATGCGGTCGCCCCGTGAGTTCATCGCTGACCAGTCGTCCACCCCTGCCGGGTGTCCGGTTTGATGGGGAGCACTCCAGCTTTGGAGCCCCCTTTCGCGAAGGCCTCCCGCGCGGCCGGATCCGCCTTGGGATGCGAGGGCCTGGCCTTCTGCCGCGACAAGCCCAGCGCGCGCACGAGCTTGGACATGTGCCCCTCGTGGCGGCGGACGCCCCAGCGCGCTTCCGCCTCATGGCGCAGCTCCGCCAGCGTCCAGGCCGATACGCCCGTGGCTTCCACCTCCGGCCCGTCCAGGACCAGTTGGCGCAGCGCCGCCCGGCGCGCCTCGTCCAGCCGCGGCTTGGACCCGGGCCGGGGCCGGTCGTGCAAGCCCGCCAAGCCTTCGGCGTTGCAGCGCACCACGGCATCGCGCAACGCTTGCCGCTCCATGCCGGCCAAACGCGCCGCCTCCGCCCGCGTCATGCCCTCCATCGCGTCGGCGATGGCGGACATCCGCGCGGCGGCGGCGCGGCCGGGTTCCCGCCGGGCCAGCCGCCGTAGCGTCGCCGCCGACACGTCGTCGCGGATCGCAAGCCGCTTGCCGTTCATCGTGCCCGCCCCGTCCAGGTCAGGCCGCAACGGCACCAGAAGGCTCCGCGTCGCGCCAAGTCACAGGCGAGTCAGTTCCGACGCGGACCGGTATAAGCGCCCCGCGGGCTCAATCCGCCAAGAAGGCCCGCACCCGCTCGCCGACCGGCGCCACGTTCAGCACCCCGTTCAGGTGGCCGCGCTCGCCGCCGATCTCCACGACCTCCACCGGCCGCCCGGCGCGGCGGAGGATCTCCACCATCTCCTGCACCCCTTCGCGCAGGAACACCCGATCGGTCGGCGAAGGCACCACCAGCCAGCGCGCTTGGCTGCGGGAAAGCGCCGCTTCCAGGCTCGGGTACTCCCGCAAGGCGAGTTGGTTGGCGCGGACCATGTAGAGGAAGGAGTTGGCGTCCGAGGTGCGGGCGCGCGCCTGGCCCGTGGCGTCGAGCGCCCGCTCCACCTCGAAGCGGTCGCCGATGCGCTTGGCGGGGTCCTGCCCCTCCGGGATGCGGCGCTCGAACTGCCGGGCCCAGGGCCGGTCGTTGGCTTGCAGAGTCACGATCTTCCAAGCTTCGGCCAAGCCGCGCAGCGGCGGTTCGCGGCCGGGCGCGTAGTAGTCGCCCTCGCGCCAGTTCGGGTCGAGGCGGATCGGCGCTTCCCACACGTCGAGCCAGCCCTGCATCCAGGCGTCGATCTCGCCGGCGATCACCGGCATGACGCGCTCCACCATCTCCGGATAGGCGGCGGCCCACTCGATGGCCTGGAGGCCGCCGTTGGACGGGCCGGCGACGAGGGCGAGGCGCTTCACGCCCAGGCTGTCTAGCAGCTTCTTCTGCACCTCCACGAAGTCGCGCATGGACACGACGGGGAAGGCCATGCCGTAAGGGCGGCCCGTGTCGGGGTTTATGGTGGCCGGGCCGGTCGTGGTGGTGTTCGGGTCGCCGACGTTGACGTTGACCAGGGTGTCCGAGGACACGACGAAGAAGCGGTCGGTGTCGATCGGCTTGCCCGGGCCGATGATGGCGTCCCAGTAGCCGACCGGCCCGGTGGCGCCGCCGAGCCGGCCGAAGGCGTGGCTGTTGCCGGAAAAGAAGTGGGCGATCAGCACGGCGTTGTCACCGGCGTCGTTCAGGCGACCCATGGTCTGGTAGCCGATCCTGACGTTGGCGATCGTGCCCCCGCCGCGGGTCTGGTAGCTCCCGGCCTCGAAGACGCGCTTCTCCACCTGATCCTGCGCCATCGCCGCTCCGCCGGATAGACCCAGCGCCAGCAGCGCCGCCGCCGCCAGCACACCGCCGCGCGTCATCGCCGTTCCCCTTCCCCTGTCGCCCGATCCGGCGGACGGAAAGACGATATCCGGTTCCGGGCGGCGCCGGCAATGCGGAGCGCGGCGGTTCCGCGCCGCTATTTCCAGCGGAGGCGGCGCATCGTGGCACGGCGGAAGGCGCCGATGCTTCGTCCGGACGCGCAGCATCGGGCCGCTCGAACGGCGGAGACTGCCCGGCGCACGGAACGCACGGGGCCCTGCCATGAACCCTCCTCGACACCGATCTTCGCCCCGGGAGCCGCGCACGGCTCCCGCGGCCGGACCCGCGCGCGAAGGCCCGATAGCGCGCGCATTGCGGTGGGCACAGGACCGACGGAGCTTGGTAGAACTCGACGACCGGCTGCTCCGCGACGTGGGCCTGACGCGCGGCGACGTCACGCTCGGGACTCCTCTCGCTTCGCCACCGGGGCGCGGCCGGACGGGGTTGCGCGCCGCCCCTCCGCCGGGTGCCTTCCGCGCGGGTCGCCGCGCGTGAGCGCCGGCGCCGCGGAGCGGCCGGCGGTGTTCTTCGGTTGGCGGGTGGCCTGGGCCGCCTTCGCCATCGCCGTGTTCGGCTGGGGCGTCGGGTTCTACGGGCCGCCGGTGTTCCTGCATGCGATCCGCGAGGCGCGCGGCTGGCCGGTGTGGCTGGTGTCGGCGGCCGTCACTTGCCACTTCCTGCTCGGGGCGCTCGCGGTCGCCAATCTGGCGTACCTGCACCGCCGCTTCGGCCTCGCTGCCATCACCCGAGCGGGCGGGGTGGCGGCGGCGCTGGGCGTGCTCGGTTGGGCGCTGGCGCGGGAGCCGTGGCAGCTCTTCGCCGCCACGCCGCTCAGCGCCTTCGGCTGGGCCGCGACGGGCGCGGCGGCGATCAACGCCATGGTGGCGCCCTGGTTCGACCGCCGCCGCCCGGCGGCGCTCTCCACCGCCTACAACGGCGCGAGCGTCGGAGGCGTGCTCCTGTCGCCGCTCTGGGTGGCGCTGATCGCGGCGGTCGGCTTCCCGGGCGCGGCGGCGCTGGTGGGCGGGGCCATGGTCTTGGCGCTGTGGTGGCTGTCGGCGCGGTTCCTCGCCCGGACGCCGGCGGCGATGGGGTTGGAGCCCGACGGCGGCGCGCCGCCAGCGGCCGGCACCGCGCGGCCCGTCCCGCAAACGGCGGCGCTGCCCGGCGCCCTGCTGTGGCGCGACCCGCGCTTCGCCACGCTCGCCGCGGCGACCTCCATCGGCCTGTTCGCGCAGGTCGGCCTGATCGCGCACCTGTTCTCCTTGCTCGTGCCGGCGCTGGGCGCGCAGTTCGCCGGGTTCGCCGCCGGGCTGGCGACGGCCTGCGCCATCGCAGGGCGCACCGGCCTTGGCTGGCTGCTGCCGCCGGATGCCGACCGGCGGCGGGCCGCGGCGGCCAACTACGGTTTGCAGATCTGCGGCTGCTTGGCGTTCTTCGCGGCGGGCGGCGCGGACGTGCCGACCCTGCTGCTCGGCGTGGCGCTGTTCGGCCTGGGGATCGGCAACGCCACCTCGCTGCCGCCACTGATCGCGCAGCGGGACTTCGCGCACGCGGACACGGCGCGGGTCGTCGCGCTGGTGACGGCATGCAGCCAAGCGGCCTACGCCTTCGCGCCCGCCGCCTTCGGCGCTTTGCGGGACCTGCTGCCCGCCGCGCCCGGTGCCGCGGAAGGCGCGGCGCCCGCGGTGTTCCTGGTGGCGGCAGGGTTGCAGGCCGCGGCGGCCGCGGTGCTCCTCCTCGGGCGGGGCCGGCCTAGCGGCCCCTGGACGGTTCGAGGGCCGACACGCCTTCGCCCTCGCCCTTCGCCTTCGCCCGCTCGATCGCCTCTTGGATGAGCCGTCGCGCTTCGGCGGCGTCGCCCCACCCGATGACCTTCACCCACTTGCCGGGCTCGAGGTCCTTGTAGTGCTCGAAGAAGTGCTGGATCTGCTCCAGCGTGATGGGCGGCATGTCGGTGTAATTCTTGATGTGCTCGTAGCGCCGCGTGAGCTTCGGCGCCGGCACGGCGATGATCTTCTCGTCGCCGCCGCCGTCGTCCTCCATCTTGAAGACGCCGACCGGCCGCACGTTGATCACCGCGCCCGGCACGATGGGGCGCGTGTTGGCGATCAGCACGTCGATCGGGTCGCCGTCCTCCGACAGGGTGTGCGGCACGAAGCCGTAGTTCCCGGGGTAGCGCATCGGCGTGTACAGGAAGCGGTCAACGACCAGCGTGCCGGCCTCCTTGTTCATCTCGTACTTGATGGGCTCGCCGCCGATGGCGACCTCGACGACGACGTTGACGTCCTCGGGCGGGTTCTTGCCGATGGGGATGGCGTCGAGGCGCATGGGGAAACTCCGGGAGGTGCTGGGCTAACGGGCGCTGTGGCGCCGCCGGGCCGAGGCGAGTAACAGAACCCGCCCCGCGGCGCCACAGCGCGGCCCGAACGCACAACGGCCGGGCCACGCGCCGTTGCGGGCGCGGCCTGCCCAGCTTAGCTTGCCGCCCTTCACAATGACGTGGCGCCGGTTCCGCAACGGTTACCGCGCGGACACGAGGGGGGCTTAACATCCGATGACGTTATCCTTGTTGCTGGTGATCCTGCTGGGGGCGGCCTCCATCGCCTACGGCGTGGTCACCGGGCGCCAGGTCTTGGCGCTCAACGCGGGCACCGCCCGCATGCAGGAGATCGCCAAGGCGATCGAGGAGGGCGCCTCCGCCTACCTCCGGCGGCAGTACACCACCATCGGGATCGTCGGCGCAGTGCTGTTCGTGCTGGTGGCGATCTTCCTGGGCATCGCGGTGGCGATCGGCTTCCTGATCGGCGCGGTGCTCTCGGCCGCGGCGGGCTTCATCGGCATGAACGTCTCGGTCCGCGCCAACGTCCGCACCGCGCAGGCCTCGACCCAGTCCCTCGCCGCCGGCCTCGACGTGGCGTTCAAGTCGGGCGCCATCACCGGGATGCTCGTCGCCGGCCTCGCCTTGCTCGGCGTCGCCGTCTACTTCTTCATCCTGACCTCGCTCGGCGGCTACGCGCCCAACGACCGCACGGTGATCGACGCGCTCGTCGCGCTCGGCTTCGGCGCCTCCCTCATCTCCATCTTCGCGCGGCTGGGCGGCGGCATCTTCACCAAGGGCGCCGACGTCGGCGGCGACATGGTGGGCAAGGTCGAAGCCGGCATCCCCGAGGACGACCCCCGCAACCCCGCCACCATCGCCGACAACGTGGGCGACAACGTCGGCGACTGCGCCGGCATGGCGGCGGACCTGTTCGAGACCTACGCCGTGACCATGGTGGCGACCATGGTGCTGGCCGCCATCGCCTTCCCGGCCGACTGGATCAGCGCGGGCATGCTCTACCCGCTGGCGATCGGCGCGGTGTGCGTCATCACCTCCATCGCCGGCACCTACTTCGTGAAGCTGCCGGCCAACAACTCCATCATGGGGGCGATGTACCGGGGCTTCGCCGTCACCGGGGCGCTCTCGCTGGTGGCGCTGCTGCCGCTGACCTACCTGGTCTTCGGCTCCGGGCCGATCTCCGCCGGCGGGGTGAGCTTCTCGCCTTTCTCGCTGTTCCTCTGCGGCGTCGTCGGCCTCGCGGTGACGGGGCTGATCGTGTGGGTGACGGAATACTACACCGGCACCAACTTCCGGCCCGTGCAGGCCATCGCCGAGAGCTCGGTGACGGGGCACGGCACCAACGTGATCCGCGGCCTCGCCGTCAGCATGGAGAGCACGGCGATCCCGGCGCTCATCATCATCTTCGGGGTGCTGATCTCCTTCAACCTCGCCGGGCTCTACGGCATCGCCATCGCGGTGACGACCATGCTGGCGCTGGCCGGCATGGTGGTGGCGCTGGACGCCTTCGGGCCGGTGACGGACAACGCCGGCGGCATCGCCGAAATGTCGGGCATGCCCGCCGAGATCCGCCACACCACGGACGCGCTGGACGCGGTGGGCAACACCACCAAGGCCGTCACCAAGGGCTACGCCATCGGCTCAGCGGGCCTCGGCGCGCTGGTGCTGTTCGCCGCCTACACGCAGGATCTCGCTTATTTCCAGGCCAACGCGGCGACCTACCCGTACTTCGCAGGCATCCCGCCGCTCACCTTCTCGTTGGCCGATCCCTATGTCGTGGTCGGGCTGCTGTTCGGCGGGCTCTTGCCCTTCCTGTTCGGCGGCATGGCGATGACGGCGGTGGGCCGGGCGGCGATGAGCGTGGTGGAGGAGGTGCGGCGGCAGTTCCGCGAGAAGCCCGGCATCATGCAGGGCACCGACCGGCCGGACTACGCCCGCGCGGTGGACCTGCTGACCAAGGCGGCGATCCGGGAGATGATCATCCCGTCCCTGCTGCCGGTGCTGGCGCCGCTGGTGGTGTACTTCGGCGTGCTGCTCATCGCGGGCAAGGCCGCGGCCTTCTCGGCGCTGGGCGCGATGCTGCTCGGCGTGATCGTCACCGGCTTCTTCGTCGCGGTCTCCATGACCACCGGCGGCGGGGCGTGGGACAACGCCAAGAAGTACATCGAGGACGGCCACCACGGCGGCAAGGGCTCGGAGGCCCACAAGGCCGCCGTCACCGGCGACACGGTGGGCGACCCTTACAAGGACACGGCGGGGCCGGCGGTGAACCCGATGATCAAGATCACCAACATCGTGGCGCTGCTGCTGCTGGCGGTGCTGGCGCACTCCTGACCTGTTGAGGGGGAAGGGCGGGCCGGAGCGGGGCCCGCCCTTTTCGCACGCGCCCCGGTTGCGCTCCGCGCGGGGCGGCGCACATGGACGGCGGGGCAAGGGACCCGCAGCGGTCCCGCCCGGCGGAGGCGAGCGTCCATTCATGTGCAACCTGTACGCGTCCCAGGAGCCCGAGACCTACGCGCAAGAGACGCGGGCGGTCCGGCTCAATGGCCACTGCACCAGCATCCGGTTGGAAACGGCCTTTTGGGACGTCCTGGAGGACATCGCGGCGGCGGAAGGGACCACCGTGGCCCGCTTCGCCTCGACGCTTTACGGCGAGGTGCTGGAGCGGCGCGGCGAAGTCGGCAACTTCGCGTCCCTGCTGCGCGTGGCCTGCACCGTGTGGTTGCGGCAGCAAGACCACGCACGCCGCCGTGAAGCCCCGCGCGAGGCCGCGATAGCATAATACTACCCGCCCTTCCGGGCGGCTCCCTACCCTTTCAGCCCTGACGGAGCGCCGCCCCTCGGTGACGGCGGACCCGTTCGACCGCCAAAGAGGAAGGGAGCAGCCAGCCGTGGCAAAAGCCATCCACACCATGATCCGCGTCTTGGACGAGGAGCGCTCCTTGCGCTTCTACCGAGCCGCCTTCGGGCTGGAGGTGGCCGACCGCTTCGCCTTCGACGGCTTCACGCTGCTTTATCTCCGCAACCAAGACGCGGATTTCGAAGTGGAGCTGACGGTCAACCACGACCGCAAGGAGCCCTACGACCTGGGCGACGGCTACGGCCATCTCGCGGTGGCGGTGGACGACCTCGAAGCCGAGCACGCGCGCTTCGAGCGCGAAGGGCTGTCGCCCCGGCCGGTCAAGGAAATGGGGCACGGCGGCAAGCCGCTGGCCAAGTTCTTCTTCGTGCAGGACCCGGACGGCTACCTGATCGAGGTGCTGCAACGGCAGGGCCGCTACCGCTGAGCAACGGCGGAGCGGAAGACACAACGGAGGGGCGTTCGATGAGAGACGTGGACAAGCGCGCCAGGGCGACGCGCAGGGTGTTCCTGCGCGGCGCCGCGGCCGCCGCGCCGGTGGCGGCCGTGGGGTCGGCCGGGCTGCTGGCCGCCGACGCGGCCTGGGCGCAGGCGGCCGTGAACCTGAAGCCGGGCACCATGGTCGCGCTCGCCAAGCTGGCGCGCGACATCTTCCCGCACGACAAGGTGCCGGACCGCTTCTACGTCGCCGCCGTGCGGCCCTACGACGGGAAGGCCGGGCCGGACGCCGCGTTGCGCGCCATGCTGGAGGACGGCGTGGCGAAGCTCGACACGGCGGCGACGGAGCGGTTCGGCGTCCGCGGCGGCTACGTCGCGCTCAACTGGGAGCGGGACCGGCTGCCGCTGATCGAGGCGATCACCGGCACGCCCTTCTTCCAGACGCTGCGGAGCGACCTCGTGGTGTCGTTCTACAACCAACCGGAGCTGTGGCCGCGCTTCGGCTACGAGGGGTCGAGCTTCGAGCACGGCGGCTACCTGGAGCGCGGCTTCAACGACATCGACTGGCTGCCGCAGGCGTAGGGGGGCGGGCGCGACATGGCCAAGTTCGACCTGGACGACGACGGCGTCGTCGTCATCGTGGGCTCCGGCGCCGGCGGCGGCACGCTCGGCAACGAGCTGGCGCAGAAGGGCGTCAAGGTGGTGGTGCTGGAGGCGGGCAGCCGCCACGAGACCTCCGATTACATCAACGACGAATGGGCCTCCTTCGCCCAGCTCGCCTGGAAGGACATGCGGACGACGTCGGGCTCCTGGCGCGTGGCCCGGGACTTCCCGAACCTGCCGGCCTGGGTGGTGAAGGCGGTGGGCGGCAGCACCGTCCACTGGGCCGGCGCCTCCATCCGCTTTCAGGAGCACGAATTCCGCGCCCGCACCACCTACGGCGAGCTTTCCGGCGCGCAGCTCATGGACTGGCCGATCACGCTGGCCGACATCGCGCCCTTCTACGACCGGGCCGAGCTCAAGATGGGCGTCGGCGGGACGCACGGCATCGCGCGGCTGCCGGGCAGCAACAACTTCAAGGTGATGGAGGCCGGGGCGCGCAAGCTCGGCTACAAGGACATCACCACCGGCAACATGGCCATCAACAGCGAACCGCGTGACGGGCGCACCTCCTGCCGGCAGCTCGGCTTCTGCTTTCAAGGCTGCAAGATGGGCGCCAAGTGGTCCACCACGTACACCGAGATCCCGGCGGGCGAGGAGACCGGCAACTTGGAGGTCCGGCCGGACTCCATGGCGCTCCGGATCGAGCACGACGCGCGCGGCAAGGCGACCGGGGTGGTCTACGCCGACGCCCAGGGCAACCACCACCGGCAGAGGGCCAGGGTGGTCTGCGTGGCTGGCAACTCCATCGAGAGTCCGCGCCTGTTGCTCAACAGCGCGTCCTCCATGTTCCCGGACGGCATGGCCAACTCCTCGGGCCAGGTCGGGCGCAACTACCTGCGGCACCTGACCGCGAGCGTCTACGCCGTCTTCGAGAAGCCGGTGCGGATGTACCGCGGCACCACCATGGCCGGGCTGGTCAAGGACGAGAGCCGCTTCGACCCCTCGCGCGGCTTCGTCGGCGGCTACGAGATGGAGACGCTCTCGCTCGGCCTGCCCTTCATGGCCGCCTTCCTCGACCCCGGTGGCTGGGGGCGCGGCTTCACCTCGGCGCTCGACAGCTACGACCACATGGCGGGCATGTGGATCGTGGGCGAGGACATGCCGCAGGCGAGCAACCGCATCACCCTCGACCAGTCCGCCAAGGATCAGTACGGGCTGCCGGTGGCCCACGTCCATTTCGACGACCACCCGAACGACGCCGCCATGCGCGAGCACGGCTACCGCCAGGGCAGCGCCATCTACGACGCGGTGGGCGCGACGCGGGTGATGCACACCACCGCCTACCCCTCCACGCACAACCTGGGCACCAACCGCATGAGCGCGAACGCCCGGGACGGCGTGGTGGACCGGAACGGCAAGGCGCACGACCTGCCGAACCTCTACGTCTCCGACGGCAGCCAGTTCACGACGGGCGCGGCGTGCAACCCGACGCTGACCATCGTGGCGCTGGCCATCCGGCAGGCCGAGCACCTGGCCGGTCGCATGGCGCGCGGCGAGGTGTAGCCCCGCCGGCGCGGGGTGCGCGAGAGGCGGGAAAGGGGCGGGCCGAAGCCCGCCCCCGCCTTTCGTCCGTCCGGCCCGGGCGTCAGAGAGCCCAATCCAGGTCGTTGCGAGCCTCCTGCGTCATGGAAAAGTGCAGGGCGACCTCGCCCCGGCCCACGGCGCCCGAGGCGAGGAGGCCCACCCAGAAGTCGAGCCCCGCCGCGTCCGCCCCGCGGCCGGCGCCGTCCCGGTACAGGCTTTCGACGAACGCCTCGTCCGAGGACGCGCCGTGGCGCGCCCCGAACTCTGCCGAGTCGTCGAACACGTCGCCGAGTGTCCGGAGGTCGATGCCCTGCCCCAGGAGGTTCGACCAATGGAGCAGCCCCGGCGCGTCCGCCTCGCGGCCGAGCGCGCAGTGGTAGAGGCTGCGCGCCTGGATGCCCTCCACGTCGGCGACGAACACGCCCGTCGTGGAAGCCTGCATGTGGCCTCTGGCTTCGCCGCTGCCGGCGATGGCGGCCGCGATCTCCGCCCGGGAAAGACCCCCGTCCAGCGCGTCGGTCCAGAAGCCGCGCTCCGAAGCGTCGCCGCCGCGGCCGAGGAAGGCGGTGTAGAGGCCTTCCACGAACCCGGCGTTCGTCTGCTCCCCGTGGCGCGCTCCGTACTCCCCGCTGGCGAGGAACATGCGCGCCAAGTCGGCCCGTGACGCGCCGTCTTCCAACGCCTGCCCGGCATGGGCCAAGCCCTCCACGTCGCCCCCGCGCCCGAGCAGGCCGAGGTAGAGGCGCGCGAGGAAGGCTTCCGCGGTGCCCGTCCCGATGGACAGGACGCCGTCGGCGAGCCGGACGCTTTCCACGCCGGCCGGCGGCGCGAAGGAGCCGCCGTCGGCGATCATCCCGGCAAGGTCCGTCGAGGTCCACTCGTCCGCGGCGGAGTCCCGCTCGGTCTCGCCGCTTTCCGGCGGCGGCAGCATGATGGCGCGCGCGGCGACCACGCCGGTTTCGGCGGACACCGTCTCGGCCGTCCCGTGCCCGTCGGCCCACGTGGCGACCACGCGGAGGACGTGCCCCACATCGGCCTGCCCGAATGTGTAGGCGGCGGCCGTGGCGCCGGCGATGGGCGTCCAGGCGTCCCCGTCCGCGCGCTCCCATCGCAGCGAGATCGGGCCGATCCCGTCCGCGTCGGCGAGCGGTGAGGTGGAAGCGGCGACCGTCTCGCCTCGCACGGTTCGGCCGGACAAAGCGACCGCGCCGGTCGGGGCGTCGTTCGCGTTGGCGACCGCGGAGGCCGTCACCAGCGTGAAGCGCTCCACCGCGCCGCCGCCGTCGGTGTAGCTCGCCTCGACCTTGAGGCGGCCCCCGACATCGGCGTCGCCGGGGGAGTAACTGGCCCCGTCGGCGCCCTGGATGACCGTCCAGCCGCCCTGCCCGTCCTCGCGTGACCAGACGTAGGCGAAGGCGCCCAGGCCGTCGGCGTCGGTGACGCCTGCGACACTCACCGTGACCGGGCCGTCCTCGGCCGGCGCCCCGCCAGGGCCTGCGAGCAAAGCGGGCGCGCCCACGGGCGCGTCGTCGGCGTTCTCGACCGCTGCGGTCGCGGCGCTGGCGAAGGTTTCGGGCGTTCCGTTGCCGTCGATGTAGCGGACCACCCCGCGCACGGCGCGGCCGACCTCGGCTTGCGTGAGGGTGAAGGTTTCATCCGCGGCGCCGGCGATGTCGGTCCAGCCGCCGTTGCCGTCCGCCACCTGCCATTTGTAGGTGCCGTCCGCGGCTTGGTAGCCGTCGGCGTCGGTGACGCTGGCCGCAGCGGTTAGGGTCTGGCCCTGCCGGGCCGTGCCGGCGACGAGCACGGCACCTTGCGGCTCGTCGTTGACGTTCTCGATCAGCGGCGTGCCGCCGGTGGCTGGCGTTTCCCACTGGCCGTGATCGTCTTGGTAGGCCAGCACCGCGCGTACCGAACGGCCGACTTCGGCCTGGGTCAGGCTGAATGTCGCGGCCGTGGCGCCCGCGATGTCCGTCCAATCCCCGGCGCCGTCGCGCACCTGCCATTGGTACTCGCGGATCGCGTTCTGCATCCCGTCGGCGTCGGTCACCGTGTCCACCAGGGACAACACCTCGCCCTGCTTGGCCGTGCCGACGACGGCCAAGGCGCCGCCCGGCTCGTCGTCGACGTTCTCGACCGCGAGGGTCGGCTCGCTTTCCACGGTTCCGGCCGCGCCCAGACCGTCGGTGTAGGACAGCACCGCGCGGACCGCGTGGCCCACCTCGGCCTGCGTCAGCGTGAAGGTCGCGCCGTTGGCGCCGGCGATGTCGGCCCAGGCGCCGGGCGAGCTTCCCACCTGCCACTTGTAGGCCCGTGCGCCGGCAGCGATGCCGTCCTCGTCGGTCACGCCGTCCAGCAGGCTGAGCGTCTGGCCTTGCCGCGCCGAGCCGGTGAGCGTCACGCTGCCATTCGGCGCGTCGTTGGTGTCCTCGACCGCCAGGGTCGGGGCGCTGGCGACCGTCTCCGGCGTGCCCTGGTCGTCAATGTAGGACACGACCGCCCGCACCGCGCGGCCCACCTCGGCCTGCGTCAGGTTGAAGAAGACCTCGGTGGCGCCGGCGATGTCGGTCCAGGCGCCGGGCGCGGTTTCCACCTGCCACCTGTAGCTGAAGGCGGCGTTCTGCGTGCCGTCGTCGTCGGCCACGGCGTCCACCGCGAACAGGGCCTCACCCTGCCTGGCCGTGCCTACGATCGTGACGTCGCCTTGCGGCAGATCGTTGACGTTAACGACGTCTTCGCCGTCGCTGGAAGCCGTTTGGCCCTCGCCGAACTGATCTTCGTACAGCACCACGACGCGCAGCGACATGCCGGCCTCGGCGTCGCTGGGGATGAAGGTTTCCTGCGTGGCACCGGAGATGTCGGTCCAGGTGATCCCGTCGGCGGAGGCTTGCCATCGCTGGCCGATGACGGCCCATTCCATCGGCGCGTTGGAGTTGTAGCCCAGCGTCGCGTCTTCGGTCGGCACGCCGTCCAGCGTCACATTCCAAGCCATCTAGCTCACCGCTCCAGATCACCGGAGGCGGGGGTCGGCCTCCCCTTTGGAGCACGACTTTCCCGCTTCACGCGAAGCATCCGGGAGCCGGGTTACCGCGGAGTATAGAAACCTGCCTGTTCGTCGCTTTTGGCGACGGTCGGTCACGGCGCGGCGGACCGGAACCGCGAGACGCACAGCCGAAACGCGACGGGGGGCGGGCCGAAGCCCGCCCCCCGCGTTCGCTGGTCCAGCCGCGGTTCTCAGAGAGGCCAGTCGAGGCCGTTGCGGACTTCCTGCGCCATCGAGAAGACGAGGGCGAGTTCGCCCCGCCCCATCTGGCCGGACTCGAGGAAGCCGGTCCAGTAATCCAGCCCCGCCGCGTCGGCCTGCCGGCCCATGCCGGTTTGGTACAGGCTCTCGACGAACGCCCCGTCCGTCGAAGCGCCGTGGCGCGCGTTGAACTCGGCCGACTCGTCGAACTGGTCGCCGAGGGTACGCAGGGCGATGCCTTGCTCCAGCACATTCGACCAGTGGAGCAGGCCCGGGGCGTCCGCCTCGCGGCCCAGGGAGCAGTTGTAAAGGCTGCGGGCGTAGATGCTTTCCACGTCGGCGACGAACACGCCCGTCGTGGAAGCCTGCAGGTGGCTCCCGGATTCCGCGCTGCCCGCGATGCTGGAAGCGACGCCGGCCCGGGAAACGCCCCCGTCCAGCGCGTCGGTCCAGAAGCCGCGCTCCGAAGCGTCGCCGGCACGGCCGAGGAAGGCGGTGTAGAGGCCCTGCACGAACTCGGCGTCCGTTTGGTCCCCCACGCGCGCCTTGTACTCGGCGCTGGAAAGGAACACGTCCGCCAGGACGGCCTTCGGGAAGCCGTCCCGCGCCGCCTCACCCGTGAAGGCGAGGCCTTCCACGTCGCCTTCGCGCCCGAGCAGGCCGAGGTAGAGGCGTGCCACGAACGCCTCCGTCGTGCCCGTCCCGAAGGACAGGACGCCGTCGGCGAGTTGGACGCTTTCGACGCCGACCGGCGGGGCGAAGGTGCCCCCCTCCGCGATCATCCTGGCGAGGTCCGTCGAGGTCCACTCGTCCGCAGCGGCGTTTTCCCGCGTCTCGCCCGGCTCCGGCGGCGGCAGTTCGATGGCCTTGCCGGCGGCGGCGACCGCGCCGGTTTCGGCGACCACCTTCTCGTCGGTCCCGTGCCCGTCGGTCCAGGTGGCGACGGCGCGCAGGACGAGCCCGACGTCGGCCTCCGCGGGCGTGTAGGCCGCAGCGGTGGCGCCGGCGATGGGCGCCCAGCCGCCGTTGCTGTCCGCGCGCTCCCATTGCAGCGAGATCGGGCCGATCCCGTCCGCGTCGGCGAGCGACTCCGTGGACGCGGTTATCGCCTGGCCGCGCACGGCTTGGCCGGAGAGCGCGATCGCGCCGGTCGGGGCGTCGTTCACGTTGCCGACCGCGGCGGCCGTCTCCGCCGTGACGACTTCCTTCGCGCCGCCGCCGTCGGTGTAGCTCGCCTCGACCTTGAGCTTGGCGCCGACGTCGGCGTCGCCGGGTGTGTAGCTCGCCCCGGTGGCGCCCGCGATGGGGCTCCAGGTGCCGTTCGCGCCTTCCCGCGACCAAGCGTAGGTGAAGGTGCCCACGCCGTCGGCGTCCTTCACGGCCGTGACGTCCACCGTGATGGCGGCGTTCTCAACCGGCGCGTTGCCGGAGCCGTAACCCAGCACGGGCACGCCCGTGGGCGCGCTGTTGCCGGCGGCGGCGACGGGCGCGGACGGCGTGCCCAGGACGGTCTCGGCCTTGCCGTCGCCGTCGGTGAAGCTCACCACGGCGCGCAGCGGACGGCCTAGCTGGGCCTCCGTCAGGGTGAAAGGCTGGTTCCCCGAGGCGCCTTCGAGGGGGACCCAATCGCCGTTCGCGTTCTGCACCTGCCACTGGTAGGAGCGGCCGTCCGGCGCGATGCCGTCGTCGTCGTACACGAGGTCGGCCATGTTGACGGTTTGGCCCACCTTGAGCGTGCCTTCGACCGTCAGGCTGCCGCCTGGCGCGATGTTGGCTTCCGCGATGTTCGCAATGGCGTTGCTGTTGACCGACTCCGGGGTGCCCTTGTCGTCGGTGAAGCTCACCACCGCCCGCACCGACTTGCCCACCGTGGCCTGCGTAAGGGTGAAGGTCGAGTCCGTGGCGCCGTCGATCTTGGTCCATGTGTCGGGCGCGGTCTGCACCTCCCACTGGTAGGTACGGCCGCCCGTGGTGCCGTCGGCGTCGCTCACGAGGTCCGCCGAGGTGAGCGTCTCGCCCTGCGTCGCCGTGCCGGTGATGGTGAAGGTGCCGGTCGGCAGGTCGTTCAAGTTGGCGACCACGGCCGCGTCGCTCGTCGCGGTGGACGGGGTGCCGCCCTCATCGATCTGCACGACCACGCGCAGTGACTTGCCGGCTTCGTCGTCGCCCGGGGTGAAGGTCGGGGCCGTGGCGCCCGGGATGGGGGTCCACACGGTTCCGTTGGTGGAACTCTCCCACACCTGGGAGGTGGCGACACTCGCCGGGGGATCCAAAGTGTAGCTCAGTGCTGCGTCTTCGGTGGGGGTGCCGCTGAGGACTACGTTGGTGGCCATGCGATTGACTGCTCCAGGTCGTCGCGGACGGAGGCTGCGCCCCCTTTTGGAGTGCTTGCCTGCGGACGCCTCACGGACCCTCGCCGCCATCACTTACCAGAAAGTTGCTGGTCGCGCGATGAGCGCAACTGCTGGCTTTAACGTGAACCCAATTGCAACCGTTCCGGTATTGGCAGGCCCAGCCGATCCGGCACCTGCCACAGCTCGCGCACCGCCCTGACCGGGCGGAAGCCCGCGGCGATGTAGTTCGGCAGCGCGCGCGGGTGGTCGGCGGTGCAGGTGTTGACCGTCACCGCCCGCGTGCCGCCGGCCCAGGCCGCTTCCACCGCGTGGCGCAGCAGCGCGCGCCCCATGCCCCGCCCGATCGCGTGCGGCAGGAGGCCGAAGTAGGAAAGGTTCACCACCGGCCGGTTGCGCCGGTCCAGCTCGTAAAAGCCGGCCGGCTCCCCTTGGTGCATCAGCACATGCACGCTGTTCACCGGATCGGCGAGGATGCCCGCGAGTTGCTCGTCGGTGAGCGTCCGCCGCAGCCACCACACATGGCGGCGGCCGACGCCGTCGTAGAGGTAGCGGTAGAAGCCCACCGTGCATCGCTCCGCGACCACCACCGCCGCGCCGGGCGGCGATGGCGGACGGGGGCCCTCCGGCGGCCGGTCCATCCGGAGGAAGGTCACTTCGACGGCGACCGGCGTTGCCGGTTCCGCCGCGAAATCCACGCTCAACTGTCCAGGAAGGAGCGCAGCTTCCGGCTGCGGCTCGGGTGCTTCAGCTTGCGCAGCGCCTTGGCCTCGATCTGGCGGATGCGCTCGCGCGTCACGTTGAACTGCTGCCCCACCTCCTCCAGCGTGTGGTCGGTGTTCATGCCGATGCCGAAGCGCATACGGAGCACCCGCTCCTCGCGCGGCGTCAAGGAGGAGAGCACGCGCGTCGTCGCTTCGCGCAGGTTGGACTGGATGGCGGCGTCGAGCGGGATGATCGCGGCCTTGTCCTCGATGAAGTCGCCGAGGTGGCTGTCCTCCTCGTCGCCGATCGGCGTCTCGAGCGAGATCGGCTCCTTGGCGATCTTCAGCACCTTCCGCACCTTCTCGAGCGGCATGCCGAGCTTCTCGGCCAGCTCCTCCGGTTGCGGCTCGCGCCCGATCTCGTGCAGCATCTGCCGCGAGGTGCGGACCAGCTTGTTGATGGTCTCGATCATGTGGACCGGGATGCGGATGGTCCGCGCCTGGTCCGCGATGCTCCGCGTGATGGCCTGGCGTATCCACCACGTCGCGTAGGTGGAGAATTTGTAGCCGCGACGGTACTCGAACTTGTCCACCGCCTTCATCAGACCGATGTTGCCTTCCTGGATCAGGTCCAGGAATTGCAGGCCGCGGTTGGTGTACTTCTTGGCGATGGAGATCACGAGGCGCAGGTTCGCCTCGATCATCTCCTTCTTCGCCTGGTTCATGTCGCGCTCGCCGCGGCTCACCGTGGCGTAGACGCGGCGGAACTCGCCGACCGGCAGGCTGGTGTCCTGCGCGATGCGCGCCATCTGCGCCCGCACGGCCTCCGCGTCGCCGCGGGAGCAGGCGACGAACGTCTTCCACCCCTTGCCGGGCAGCTTCTCCAGGCGGTCGAACCAAGCCGGGTCCAGTTCGTGGCCGCGCCAGTGCTGGAGGAACTCCTCGCGCTTCACCTTGTTGGCCTCGGCCAAGCGCAGCACCTGGCCTTCCAGCGCGGTGAGCTTGCGGTTCAGCGCCTTGAGCTGCTCCACCAGTTCTTCGATGCGGTTGTTGTGCAGGTGGACCTTCTGCACGGCGGCCACCAAATCCTGGCGCTGGTTGTCGTACGCCTTCTCGTCCTCCGGCCCGAGCGCCTCGCCGGCGACGTAGGCTTCCATGCGCCGGGCGGAAAGCTCGGCGAAGCCGCCGTACAGCGCCTCGATCGCCTCGAAGGCGGCGAAGGCCTCGGGCTTCAGCTTTTCTTCGAGGGCCGACAGGGAAAGGCCGGGAGCTTCGCCCTCCTCGCCCTCCTCGAACTCCTCCTCCGGGTCGGGCTGGGCCGGCGGCTCCGGTGTGTCGGCGGAAGCGGTGGCCTCCAGGTCGATCACGTCGCGCAGCAGCATGCGGCCGTCCTTGACCGCCTCGTGCCAAGCGATGATGGCCTTGAAGGTCTGCGTGCTCTCGCAGAGCCCGCCGATCATCATGTCCCGGCCGGCCTCGATGCGCTTGGCGATCGCGATCTCGCCCTCGCGCGAGAGCAGCTCGACCGTGCCCATCTCGCGCAGGTACATGCGCACCGGGTCGTCCGTGCGGCCGAGGTTGGCCTCGTCCACGTTGCCACCGGACTCTTCCTCGTCGTCCTCGGACTTGGCGGCGCCTTTGGGCGCGTCGCCGCCGTCCTCGCCCTCCTCGGAGTCCACCACGTTGATGCCGATGTCGCTCAGCATCGCCATGGTGTCCTCGATCATCTCGGAGGAGACCTGTTCGGAGGGCAACGCCGCGTTGAGCTCGTCCACCGTGACGTAGCTGCGTTCCTTGCCCCGGGCGATCAGCTTCTTGATCGCGGAGCTCATGGTGTCGAGGAGCGCCCCGTCCACCACGTCGTCGCGGCTTTCGACCATGTCGGTGCCGTTCGCGAGCTTGCTAGCCATGCCGTGCTCCACTGCCGACGCGGGCGCCGCAACGCCCCCTGCGCCTCGTGCTGGTTACCGTTTGCTAAACGCCGTACCGTTCGGTCTGTGCGCTCCGTCTCTCGTCGAATGGGTAGCGAGCGGTTTTGTTCATGGGTCCGCGCCCGTCCCCAGGCCGATTTCGCCGCCGCGAAGCGCTAGTCGCGCCTCCGTGAGGTGCTTCAGGCGCCGCTCCGCCGCGGGATCGTTGGTCACGGCCAAGAGGCGCTCCGCCCGGGCGCAATCTTCGGACAATTCGGCTTCGCCCCTCAGGAGGGCGAAAAAGTGCCACCACGCGGCCAGTGCTTCCGCCGGTTGTGCGTCCGGCCGCGCTTCCTTGGCCAATCCCGGTCCACGCAGAGCCCATGTGACCGCCTCGCCTGCTCTCGAAGACGCGAGTTGATCCAGGAGCAATGTTGAGTCAAGCACATCTGCGCGAGCGAACCAGGCGAGTAGGGCGGCGCGAAGGGTCTCGGGGTGGCCTTCGGGGAGGTCAATGCCCGCCAGGGATTCCTCTATTTCCGGTATGATTACCGGGTTCTTTAACAGGATCGCGAGCAGATTCCGGGCCCGTTCGGAGCGGATCGCAGGGGGGTCCACCGCCGCACGTTGTGGCTTGACAGCCACTCTGAAATTTTTCTTGCGACTCGCCTCGAAGAAGCGGTCGAGCAGCGCCCGGCGGTATTCCGACGCCAGCGCCTTGTCGGTGATGGCGCGCGCCGCCGTTTCCAGCCGGGCGCGGAGCGCGGCGCGCTGCTCCGGCGTGGCGGCGGGGCGGCCCTCGGCCAGCAGGTCGTAGAGCGCGGTCGAGAGGGGCTTCGCGCCCGCCAGCACCGCCCGCACCGCCCCCGGACCGCCCTTGGCGAGCAGCGTGTCGGGGTCCTCGCCGTTGGGCAGCGTGGCCAAGCGCAGCGTGCGCTCGGGGGCGAGCAGGGGCAGGGCGATCTCCGCGGCGCGGGCGGCGGCGCGGGCGCCGGCGGCGTCGCCGTCGAAGCAGAGCACCGGCTCGGGCGAGAGTTGCCACAGCTCGCCCAACTGCTCGGCCGTCAACGCTGTGCCGAGCGGGGCGACGGCGCCGCCGAAACCGCCCTGGTGCAGGGCGATGACGTCCATGTAGCCTTCGACGGCGACCACCGCGGCGCCGCGGAAGGCCGCTTCGCGGGCGAGGTCCAGGCCGTAGAGGCCGCGGCGCTTCTGGAACAGCGCCGTTTCGGGGCCGTTGACGTACTTGGGCTGGCCGTCGCCGAGGACGCGCCCGCCGAAGGAGATGGTCCGCCCGCGCCGGTCGCGGATGGGGAACATGACGCGGTTGAAGAAGAAGTCGTTGTAGCCGCCGCCATTCCCCTCTCTCGGCTTCAGCAGGCCGGCCTCGGCGAGCTGCGCCGGCTCGATCCCTTCCGCCGCCTTGAGTTCGGCGGCGAGCGCCCCCCTGCCCTCGCCCGACCAGCCGAGGCCGAAGCGGGCGATGGTCTCGTCCGTGAGGCCTCGGCCGCGGAGATAGTCCAAGGCGGCGCGGCCTTCCGGGCGGTGGAGGCGGGCACGGAAGTTGGCTTCGGCGGCGAGGAGGACGCCGTGGAGGTCGCGCTGGCGCCGTTCGCGGGCCTGGGCTTCCCGGGTGGGCTTGGGGACTTCCAGCCCGGCTTCGGACGCGAGGCGCTCCACCGCTTCCGGGAAGGAGGCGCCTTCGGCGCGCATGAGGAAGGCGATTGCGTCGCCGTGGGCGCCGCAGCCGAAGCAGTGGAAGTGGTCGTCGTAGACGTAGAAGCTCGGCGTCTTCTCGTTGTGGAAGGGGCAGCAGCCCTTCCATTGGCGGCCGTTCCGGTTCAGCCGGACCTTCCGGCCGATCAGGCCGTGGAGCGGGGTGCGCGCGCGCAGCTCGTCCAGGAAGGCGGGGGGCAGGGCCATCTGTTCCGGCGACGGTAGCGGTCGCGGCGGTCGCTCCACAACCGGGCCCGGCCGGCGCGGGGCCGATTGGGGGCCGGGTGTGGCGCCGTTTCCTTGCCGCCTGCCTTATCTCCTTACCATCTTACTATAGCGCCATCCCGCTTCCTTGCCCGCCCTGGCCGCCGCCGGAAGGCGCGACTCGGGCGTTGGCGGGCCCAGCGTACCCTTTACGTTCCAGCGGGGCGAGCGTTTCCGCCGCGCCTCCGCTCCTTGTACCCGGCCCTTGGGGCGCAACCTGTCCCGCGGCGGGCAACGGAAGCGGGGCGGGCGTGGCGGCGAGCAACGGCGGCGGGGGACGGCGGAAGGGTGGTAAACGGCTCCGGGCGCTTCTCCTGGGAGCGGTGGCGGCGACCTTGCCGGGGTGCGCCGCGCTGGCGCCCCGGGAGGCGGGCGTGGACCGGCGGCTCGCCGATCTGCCGCGCGCCGGGCTCGACCTCCGGCGTCCCGTCACCGTCCGCTGGAACGACCACTTGGTCCCTTGGATCGAGGCGGAGACGGACGCGGACCTCGCCTTCGCCCTCGGCCTGGTCCACGGCCACCTGCGCGGCGCCCAGGTTTCGCTGCTGCGGATGGTGGCGCGCGGGCGCCTGTCCGAGATGGCCGGCCCTTTCGCCCGCGACATCGACCACGCGCTCCGCGTCCTCGACTTCGGCCGGGCGGCGCCGGCGATCGAGGCGGCGTGGCCGGCGGAGACGCAGGAGTTCGTCCACGCCTTCCTGGCCGGGCTGAACCACGCGCTGCTCCGCGGCCGGCGGCCGCCGGAGTTCGGGCTGCTCGGCCTTTCGCCCGAGCCCTTCACCGTGGCCGACATGCTCGCGGTCGGGCGGCTGGCGGGCACCGACATAAACTGGCTCGCTTACTTTTCCCTGCTGGCGGAGCGCGGCAACCCGGGTTTCACGCGGCTGTGGCGGCGGACGCTGGAGGCCGGGGCGGGCTTGGCCGACCCGGCCGAGCACGCCGGCGCCGACCCCAAGCGCGCGGCGCTGGGGTCCATCCTGGCCGGGGTCTCGCGGAGCGGCAGCAACGCGGTGGCGGTGGCGCCCTCCCGCAGCGCGTCCGGCGGGGCGCTGCTGGCCTCCGACCCGCACCTCGGCCTGTCCCTGCCGAACCTGTGGCTGGTCGCCGGGATGCGCTCGCCCTCCTTCCACGCGGTCGGGATGATGGTGCCGGGGCTGCCCATCATCGGCCTCGGCCGCAACCCCGGCGTCGCCTGGGGCGGGACCAACCTGCGCGCCGCCTCTTCCGACCTGTTCGACGTTTCGCGGCTGCCGCCTTCGGCCTTCGCGGAGAGCGAGACGGTGATCCGGCAGCGCCTGTGGTTCCGCGCGCGGCGCAAGGTGCGGACCACGACGCTCGGGCCGGTGGTGACGGACGCGCCGCCGGTGCCTTCGCGGAACGGCGAGGCGCTGGCGCTCCGCTGGGCCGGGCACGAGCCGACGGACGAGATCACCGCCCTGTTGCGCGCCGTCCGGGCCCCGGACGCGGAAGCGTTCCGCGAGAGCTTCGCGCGCTTCGGCGTGTCACCGCAGAACATGCTCTACGCCGACCGCGCCGGCACCATCGGCCGCGTCACCGCCGCCGTGCTGCCCGGCCGCGCCGGCTTCCCGGCGGACGGCCCGGTGTTGGACGGGAACGACCCCGCCGCGACGGCGCCCTGGGACCGGCTGCGCGACGCGCGCGACCTGCCGCGGCTGGAGAACCCGCCGGAGGGCGTGATCGCTTCCGCCAACGAGAACCCGAACACCTGGGCGGAGGACCCGCCGCCGATCGGTTGGTTCTTCAGCGACGGCGACAGGGTGGAGCGGCTGCGCCAGTTGCTGCTGGCCAAGCCGAAGCTGACGCCGGCGGACATGGCGGCGTTGCAGATGGACACGCGCGCCCCCAAGGCCGCCGCCCTCGCCGCCGGGCTGCTGGCGCGGTTCGACGCGCTGCCGGGCGGCCCGCCGGAGCCGGCGATGCTGGCGCGGTTGCGCGGCTGGGACGGCGACTACGCGGAGAACAGCGAGGCGGCGCTGGTGTTCGAGCTGCTGCTCGGCAAGCTGGTGCCGGCGTTGCTGCCGGAGGGCCGCAGCGGGGGCGGGCGCGGCGCCGAGACCGGCTGGAATTTCTTGACCACCTTCGCGCTGCGCGACCTCGACGCCCTGCCGCCGGAGCGGCGGGAGGCGGCGCTGCGGGCCGCGGCGGCGGAGGCGGCGCCGCTCGCCGCCCGGTACCGGACCTGGGGCGAGGTCCACCGGCTGCGGGCGGCGCATTGGCTGGTCAACGCGCCGGTGGTGGGCCGCCGCTTCGTGTTCGGCACCTACCCGGTCGGCGGCTCGCGGGAGACGCCGATGAAGACCGGGCACGGGTTGGTGTCCGGCCCGCACGAGGTGAGCTTCGGCTCCATGGCGCGGTTCGTGTCCGACCTCGCCGACCCGGACGCCAATTGGTTCACGCTGTTCGGCGGCCAGGACGGCTGGCTCGGCAGCGCGGCCTTCGCGGACCAGGTGCCGCTCTGGCGCGAGGGCCGCGGCATCCGCGTGCCGCTGCGGCCGGCCACGGTGGCGGCCGAATTCCCGCGCGCCACGGTGCTGTCGCCGCGATGAGCCGGCGGAACGCCCCCTTCGACGCCACGCCGCTGCTGCGCGCGGTGGCGGGGCGGCGGCTGGCGCGGATCAAGGCGCTGGACCCTGCGGAGGCGCAGCGCTCCTTGCTGCTCCGCCTCGTGCGCCGCGCCGCCCGGACGCGCTTCGGCCGGGCGCACGGCTTCGGCTCCGTCGACAGCATCACCTCGTACCAGGCGCGCGTGCCGCTCCGGCGCTACGAGCAGTTCTGGGAACAGTGGTGGCGCCCCACGGCGCCGGTGCTGGTGGACGCCACCTGGCCGGGGCGGGTGCCGTACCTCGCGCTGTCCTCGGGCACCACATCGGGCACCACCAAGTACCTTCCGGTGACGCGGCCGATGGTGCGGGCGAACCGCGGCGCGGGGCTGGACACCTTGGCGTGGCACCTCGCCGCCCGCCCGCGGAGCCGCGTCTTCGGCGGGCTGTCCTTCATGCTCGGCGGCTCCACGGCGCTGGAGCGGGTGGCGCCGGGCGTGCGGCAGGGCGACCTGTCGGGCATCGCCGCGGCGGAGGTGCCGGGCTTCCTCGGCGCCTGGAGCTGGCCGCCTCGCCGGCTCGCCTTGATGGCCAACTGGGACGCCAAGCTGACGGCGCTGGCGGAGGAAACGCCGGCGGCCGCCATCCGCGTGTTGACCGGCACGCCCTCCTGGCTGCTCGTGCTCTTGGAGCGGCTGGCGGCGCGGCACGGCTCCCCGCCCCTGCCCGGGCTGGAGCTGCTGGTCCACGGCGGCGTGGCCTGGGCGCCCTACCGGGACCGGCTCGCGCCCTTTCTGCCTCCGGGCGGCTGCGACACGCGCGAGGTGTACCCGGCGAGCGAGGGCTTCGTCGCCATCGCCGACCGCGGCGAGGGCGAAGGGCTGCGCCTCAACCTGGACCGCGGCTGCTTCTTCGAGTTCGTGCCGGTGGGCGAGCTGGACTCGCCAGCGCCGACGCGGCACTGGGCGGCAACGGTCGAGACCGGGGTGGACTACGCGGTCGCGGTGACGTCCTGCGCAGGGCTCTGGTCCTACCTGCTGGGCGACACGGTGCGCTTCGTGGACCGTTCGCCGCCGCGGCTCTTAGTAACGGGACGCACCGCCTACGGGCTCTCGGCCTTCGGCGAGCACCTGACGGGCGAAGAGATCGAGGCGGCGCTGCTCGGCGCGGCGGCGGCGGAGGGCCTGCTGGTGGCGGAGTACACCGTGGGTCCGGTGTTCGAGGGCGTGCGCGGCGGGCACCGCTGGCTGGTGGAGACCACGACGCCCGCCGGCCCAGGCGCCGCGGTGTCGCTCGCCGAGTCGCTGGATCTCGCGCTGCGGGAGGCCAACGACGACTACGCCGCGCACCGGCGAGGCGCGCAACTCGCCCCGCCCGAGGTGGTGTTGCTGCCGCCGGGCGCCTTCGCGGCGTGGATGCGCTCGCAGGGCAAGCTCGGCGGCCAGCACAAGGTGCCGCGCGTCATCGCCGACCCGGGGCGCTTCGCAACGGCGGAGGCGGCGTTGCGAGGCGTCGGCGGCGGCAAATGAGGGCGGGGCGGCTCAGCCGCCTTTGGCGCCCGTCTCCTCGTCTTGGTCCGGCGCCGGGGCGCTGTTGAGCTGGATGTAGCGCTCGATGCCGATCTGCTTGATGAGGTCGAACTGGCGGTCGAGGAAGTCCTCGTGCTCCTCCTCGTTCGCCAGGATGCGCAAGAGCAGGTCGCGCGAGACGTAGTCGCGGACCTCCTCGCAATGGGCGATGCCGGCGCGAAGGTCGGTCAGCGCCTTCTCTTCCAGCTTGAGGTCGGCTTCGAGGACCTCCCTCACGCTCTGCCCGACCAGCACCTGGTTCAGCCGCTGCACGTTGGGCAGGCCGCCGAGGAACAGGATGCGCTCGATCAGCCAGTCGGCGTGGTGCATCTCCTCGATGCTCTCCTCGTACTCCTTCTTGGCGAGGAGGGTCACGCCCCAATGGCGGAGCGTGCGGGCGTGCAGGAAGTACTGGTTGACCGCGGTCAGCTCGTTGGTGAGCTGGGTGTTCAGGTGTTCGACGACCTTCGGATCGCGCAACGCCATGACGGCCCGTCTCCCGGTTGGACGGGCGCCATTCGCGGCCGACCGCGCCCCGCGGTCAAGGGGCGGGGACGGGCTCCCCCTTGGGTCGGCCGGGCGGCGGCGCCCAGGCCGCCGCGGCGTCCCGGATGGCCGCCACCATCGCCCGGGCGCAGGAGCTGCACTGGGCGCGGCACCCGCAGGCGCCGTAGATGTCTCGCGGGCGGCAGGCGCCGTCGGCGACCGCTTGGCGGACCTGCTTGTCGGTCAGCGCGTTGCAGAGGCAGATGTACATCCCCCGGCCGCCCCCGCTCAGCGCCAGCCCGCGCGCTGCATGATCTGGAGCGCCTGCGGCCCGAGCTTGGCGTACTCGGCGGCGTTCAGCCGGTCCTCCCGGAAACTCCCGAACGCGGCCAGGGCGGGATGCACGGGCGCGTCCTCCACCACCGGGTACTCCATGTTGCCGACCGCGAAGATCTCCTGGGCGCGGGCGCTGGTGAGGTATTCGACGAAGCGTACCGCGGCTTCGCGGTTGGGCGCGGTCGCGACCACGCCCGCGCCCGACACGTTGACGTGGGCGCCGCGGTCGCCAGGCGCGCCGTTCGGGAAGACGACGCCGATCCGCTCGGCCACCTGGCGGTCGTCGGAGCGCTGCGAGATCGCCATCTGGCCGAGGTAGTAGGTGTTGGAAATGGCGAGTTGGCACTGGCCGGCGGGGATGGCGCGGAACTGGTCGCGGTCGCCGCCCTGCGGCGGCCGGGCCATGTTGGCGACCACGCCGCGCGCCCACTCCTCCGTCTTCTCCGGCCCGTTCGCGGCGAGGATGGAGGCGACCAGGCTGATGTTGTAGGGGTGGTTGGAGGAGCGGACGCAGACCTGGCCGCGGAAGCGCGGGTCCGCGAGGTCCTCCCAGCGCGCGAGGCCGGCGGGCGGCCCCTTCTGCTTGTCGTACATGACGACGCGGGCGCGCTTGGACACGCCGAACCAATTGCCCTCCGGGTCGCGCAGGCTGGCCGGGACGCGGGTTTCGAGCACCTGGGAGCGGACCGGCTGGAGGATGCCCGCCTCCTTGGCGCGGGCGAGGCGGGCCGCGTCCACGGTGATCAGCACGTCGGCCGGGCTGTTCCGCCCCTCGCTCTGGATGCGGGCGATCAATTGGTCGGCGTCGCCCTCGATCAGGCGCACGCGGATGCCGGTGTCCTTGGTGAAGGTGTCGTAGAGCGTGCGGTCGGTGTCGTAGTGGCGCGAGGAGTAGAGGTTCAGCTCCCCGCCCTGCTGCTGCGCCGAGGCAGGGAAGGCCCCCGCGGCGCCGGCGGCGGCGAAGAGCGACAGGCCGGTGATGAAGCGGCGGGCGACGGCGCGCATGGCGAAACCTCTCCGGGCGTTGTTCCCGGGGGTGTATCGCAAATGCGAGGCGTTCGCAAACCTGCTTTTCCGGCTTCCTTTTTCAGCCCTGGAGACTGCGCAGGAAGCGGCTGCGGGCTGTGGCGCCTGCCATGAGCATGGTGTGGTCCGAACCGCTCAAGAGGAAGCGCGCGCCGAGCTTGATGTAGGCGGCGGCGTGGGTCTCGTCGTAGACGCCGCCCATGCCGAGGGTCTTGCCCGACGCTTGGCAGGCCCTCGCCACGGTTTCGTAGGCCGCGCGCACGTCCGGGTGGCCGATCTGCCCGGCGATGCCCATCGAAGCCGTGAGGTCGGAAGTGCCGATCAGCAGCACGTCCACGCCGGGCACCGCCGCGATGGCGGCGGCGTTGCGCACCGCCTCCGGCGTTTCGACCATGCAGGCGACGAGGATCTCGCGGTTCAGCTCCGCCTGCGCCTCGGCCGGCGGAGGCGCTTGCAGGCCGTAGGCGAAGGGGGGGCCGCCCCAGGAGCGGTGGCCGGCGGGCGGGAAGCGGTAGGCGGCGGCCACCCCCCGCGCCTCCTCGGCCGTGTCCACGTGCGGCACGACGACGCCCATGGCGCCGTTGTCGAGCGCGCGCGTGCCCTCGTGGAGCGCGTCCTTGCAGCAGCGGACGACGGGGGTGATCCCCTGGCCGAGCGCGGCAATGGAGATCTGCGTCGCTTCCTGCACGGACATGGCGCCGTGCTCCATGTCGATGAACAGCCAGTCGTAGCCGGCGGCCGCCGCCAGCATCCCGACCGCCGCGCCGCGGAGGTGATGCACGCCGAAGCCGAGCGCGAGTTCGCCGCGCGACAGGCGTTCGCGCGCGTGGTTGATGCCGATCGGCATGGCGCTTCCTCGCTTGTTCCCTTGCGGGGCGAGGGCACCACGCGGCCTCCCGGGGGTCAACCGGGCCGGGCGCGCGGCGGAACGCGTCGCCGCTACAGCCGGTCCGCCGGCGGCGGTTCCTCCCCGAACCAGCTCTTCTCCATCATCGCCTTCGCGGCGGT
The DNA here is from genome assembly GCF_039523795.1 of Craurococcus roseus. Classification (NCBI taxonomy): domain Bacteria; kingdom Pseudomonadati; phylum Pseudomonadota; class Alphaproteobacteria; order Acetobacterales; family Acetobacteraceae; genus Craurococcus; species Craurococcus roseus. Next base: position 306,366 of record NZ_BAAAFZ010000008.1, read on the forward strand.
CGCGCCTTGCGCGTCGCCGCGCGCTTCCGCCGCCCGCAACAGGCCCGCCGTCGCCCAGCCGTTGTTGGGCGTGCGCTTCAGCGCTTCGCGGAAGGCGGCCTCCGCTTCCGCGTGCTTGCCCTGCGCCAGCAGCGCCGCGCCGAGCGACTGGTGGACCGGGTAGTACCAGAAGGGCGGTTCCATGTAGGGCAGCCCGTCCTGCGTCGCGGCCGCTTCGGCGTAGAGGCGGGCGGCGGCGGCGTGGTCGCCGGCGGCCTGCGCCGCCCGCGCCTCCACCACCCGCCTCGCGATGCCGAGCACATCGGGCGCCGGCACGCCCTCCGCGGGCAGCGCCGCGACGGCGGGCGCCCCCTCCAGCCGCGCGATGGCCGCCGCCTCGGCCCGCGCCTCCGCGACGCGCCCGAGCCGCGCCAACGCCTCGCCGCGGGCGTAGTGCCAATGGGCGCGGATGAACGGGAACTCCTCGGCCGGCGCGGGGAGCGCCAGCACCGCTTCGGGCGGGGAGAAGCGGGCGTGCGCCACGAAGGGCGCCGAGGCGATCGGCTGGGTCAGCGCGGGGAAGGCGCGCTTCGCGTCCTCCGGGATGAGGGTGGCCAAGCGCGTCGCCGCCTCCACCGCCGTCGGCCCATCGCCGCCCATCATGGCGGAGGCCAGGACGAAGTGGACGTTGTGCGCGAAGTAGCCGCCGGCGTAGAGCGGGCTGGCGCCGCCGCGGGCGAGTTGCGCCTCGTCGGCCGCGACCGCGCGGCGGTTCGCCTCCAGGCTCTCCTTCCACAGGCCGAGGCGGTACCAGATGTGCGCCGGCATGTGGACTATGTGCCCGGCCGCGGGCATCAGCGCCTCCAGCCGCGCCGCGTGCGGCGCCGCGCGCCCCGGCCGGTCGGACGCCTCGACGGTGTGGATGTAGAGGTGGATCGCGCCGGGGTGCAGCGGGTTGGGCGCGATCGGCGAGGGCCGGTCGCCCAGCACGCCTTCGAGCAGCGCGACGATCCGTTCCGCGGCGCCCTTCGGCTTCCGGCCGCTGTCCTCCCAATAGTCCCAAGGGCTCAGGTTCATCAGCGCGTCGGCGGTCAGCACCGCGATCTCCGGGTCGGCGGGCCAGCGCGCCTGCACGGCCTCCATCGCCTCGGCGTAGGCGCGGTCGAGCGCCTTGCGGTCGGCGTTCGGGTCGGCCGAGTAGCGCTTGGACAGCGCCTCGATCAGCGCCGCCCGCGTTTCGCCGGCCTTGGGCGCGAGTTGGCGGGCGCGCTCCAGCGCCGCGACGGCGCGGCGGTTGGCGTCCTCCTCCATGACGAAGTTGATGTGCGGGCCGAGCACCCAGGCCTCGCCCCACAGGCACATGGCGCAATTGGGGTCGAGTCGCTGGGCCGCCCGGAAGGCGCGGGCCGCCTCGGCGTGGTTGAAGCCCCAGGCGAAGCGGTAGCCCTGGTCGAAGAAGGCCTGGGCCTCGGCGTTCGCGGTGCCGGCCGGCCAGCTCAGCTTGCCCAGTTTGTCGAGCAGCGGCGGCGGCTCGTCGCTGGTCGGCGCCGCGGCGCCGCGCGGCAGGTTGGGGATGGAGCCGCCGAGTTCGGTGCGGCGGCTGGGCGCGGGGGCGACGCCGGCCGGGGCGGGCGCGGTCGCGGCGGGCCCGACGTGGTGGGCGCCGTGTTCGGCGGCCGTGGGCGGCGGCTGCGCGCCGGTTTGCGCCTGGACCAAGTTGAGGCGCGGCCGGTGGTGGTCGGCGTGCGATTGCGCCGAGGCAAGGGTCGCCGCCGGGCCGGCCGTAGCAAAGGCGGCGCCGGCGAGCAGGAAGGACCGGAAAGCCTGTGATTGCCGGCGCGCGGAGCTGCTGAGCGTCATCGGAGGAGTTCCGTTCCCGTGGATGGGCGGATGCGGGCCCGGTCTCGATTGCGGGACGGGGGGCGCCGAATGGCTGGCGCGCGGACCGCCGGTCGGAACCCGATCGGGCGAGGCGCCGCGGCGGCCACATGGGGCGTGGCCCCGCGGCCCCGGGTCGCGCTCCGTCGGGCTTCCTGGGCCGTTTCCGTACGGCCGGTGGTCATGCGTCACCCCCTTCCGGTGTGAGGCACGGTGGGCACGCTTCCGCACGGGCATCATAAGCGAGGCGCGGCTGAAACCGCCACGGTTCTGTTGCCGGCAACGGCCGCACGGGAGCCTGAGCGCAGCCGGTCCCCGGGCGCCGCCTCCAGCCGCGGAGGCCTGCCACCCCGCGCCCTTGTGCTACGATACGGCCCCATGTCCCTCGCCCGCAGCCCCGCGCCGACGACCGTGGCCGAGTTCCTCGCCTGGGAGGAAAGGCAGGAACTGCGCTGGGAATACGACGGCTTCGCCCCGGTGGCCATGACCGGCGGCACCGTGGCGCATGACACCATCCAGTCGAATCTCGTGATCGCCTTGGGCAACCGGCTGCGGGGAACGCCGTGCCGGGTCCACGGCAGCAACCTGAAAATCGAAGTCGCGGGGCGCGTCCGCTACCCGGACGTCTTCGTGGCCTGCACGCCATTCAATCCGCGCGAAACCGTGCGGCGCGATCCTGTTGTCGTGTTCGAGGTGCTCAGCTCGGGTACGGCCAGGACCGACCGCGTCGAGAAGATGCACGAGTATTGGGAAACGCCCAGCATCCAACGCTACGTCCTGATCGAACAGGACGCGGTCAGCGCGATGGCGTTCACGCGGGGCGAAGAAAGCTGGTCCGGGCGCGTGTTGTGGCCCGGCAGCGTCCTGGCCTTGCCGGAGATCGGAATCGAGCTGCCGCTCGACGAGCTGTACGAGGGCCTGGACCCGGCCGCGCTGCGCGACCCGCCGCCCCCGCCCGAGTAGCGCCCGGTCAATCCGCCGCTTCGGCCGCGCTCCCCTTCTCCACCAGGTTCATCAGGTTCTCCAGCCGGTCCGCCTCGCCCGCCGGCTTGTCCTTCCTGATCCGCAGGATGCGCGGGAAGCGCAGCGCCACGCCGCTCTTGTGGCGGTTGGAGAGCTGCGCGGCGTCGAACACCACCTCCAGCACCAGCGACTTCTCCACCTCCCGCACCGGGCCGAAGCGCGAGACGGTGTGGTTGCGTATCCAGCGGTCGAGCCAGACCAGCTCCTGGTCCGTGTAGCCCGAGTACGCCTTGCCGACCGGCACCAGCTCCTCGCCGCCGTTCCCGTCGGGGCGCCACAGGCCGAAGGTGTAGTCGCTGTAGAAGGACGAGCGCTTCCCGTGGCCGCGCTGCGCGTACATCATCACCGCGTCCACCGAGAGCGGGTCGCGCTTCCACTTCCACCAGAAGCCCTTCTGCCGCCCGGCGACGTAGGGGCTGTCCGCGCGCTTCAGCATCAGCCCCTCGATGGAGGCGGCGCGGGCGCCGGCCCGGATTTCCGCGAGCTGCGCGAAGGAGGCGAAGGCGATGGGCGCCGAAAGGTCCATGCGGGCCGGCTTCGCGCGCTCCACCCACTCCTCCAGCCGCCGCCGGCGCTCGTCGAAGGGCAGCGGGCGCAGGTCGTCCCCGCCGTCGAACAGCAGGTCGTAGAGCCGCACGCCGACCGGGAAGTCGCGCTGCATCTTCGGCGTCACCGCCTTGCGGTTCAGCCGCTGCTGGAGGTCCGCGAAGGGCGCCACGGCGCCGCCCTCGCGGACCACCAGCAACTCGCCGTCCAGCACGGCGTGGAAGTCCATCTCCTCCACGATCTCGGGGAAGGCGCCGGAGACGTCCTCGCCGCCGCGGCTCCAGATGCGCCGGCCGCGCGGCCCGGCGGTGAGCTGCACGCGGATGCCGTCCCACTTCCACTCCGCCCGCCACTCGGACGGGTCGAGCTTGGCGACGTCGGCGTCCTCCAGCGGGTGCGCCAGCATCAGCGGCCGGAACACCGGGGCGTCGCGCGGGTCCGGGCGCTCCGCCTTGCCTTCCAGCCAGCGGAACAGCGGCAGGTAAGGCGGGGCGACGCCGTGCCAGACCTCTTCGATCTCCTCCACCGGCTTGCCGGCCCAATCCGCGAGCGCCAGCCGCGTAAGGCGCGCCGAGGCGCCGACGCGCAGCTCGCCGGTGAGCAGCTTGATGAGGGCGTAGCGCCCGCTCGCGTCCAAGGTGTCAAGCCAGCCGGCGATCAGCGCCGGCAGCTCGGCCTTGGGCGTGACCTCCAGCGTTTCGACCACTTCGGAGAGGTCGGGCGGCGGCGCGTTCACCCCTTCCCGCTCGGGCCAGATCAGCGCCACCGTCTCGGCGAGGTCGCCCACGTAGTCGTGGGAGAGCGCCAGCAGCACGGGGTCGGTGAGGGCGGCGACCAAGCCCTTCACCAGCGCCGGCTTGGCGGCGGTGAAGACCAGCTCGTCCGTCAGCGCCGCGAGGCCGAGGCCGCGCTCCGGGTCCGGCTGGGTCTCGAACCAGCGCCGCAGCAGCGCGACCTTGGCGTTGCGGCCGGGGGTGAAGACCAGCCGTTCCAGCAGGTCGGCGAAGGCCGGGACGCTCAAGCCGTGGCGCCTTCGGCCGCCGCGGCGTGCTCCCCGGCATCCCCGCCGCCGCCCGGCGCCGCGTCCTCCTCGTCGTCGCCGAGGCCGATCAGGTGCAGCGCCCGGCCGCGGATGCCGCGCCCGGCCATGGCGTGGATCAGCGCGTCGTCGCGCCCGTGCGTCACCCACACCTCGGGCGCGCCCACCTCGTCCACCGTGCGGTTCAGCTCAGCCCAGTCGGCGTGGTCGCTGATGACGAGCGGCAGCTCCACGCCGCGCAGCCGCGCCCGCTGGCGCACCCGCATCCAGCCCGACGCGACCGCAACCACCGGCTCCGCCAGCCGCCGCGCCCAGCGGTCGGCGACGGCCGAGGGCGGCGCCAGCACGATCGCGCCGCGCAGCGCCGCCTTCTCGGCCACCGTCGCCGGCCGGAGGTCGCCGAGCCTGACGCCCAACTCCTCGTACAACCGGCACAGGCCCATCAGCGCGCCGTGGAGGTGGATCGGCCGGTCCCACCCGGCTTCCCGCAGCAGCGCGATCAGCCGCTGGCACTTGCCGAGCGCGTAGCAGCCGACGACGTGGGTGCGCTCCGGGAACAGCGCCACCGAGCGCAGCAGCTTGGCGACCTCGCCGTCGGCCGGCGGGTGGCGGAAGATCGGCAGGCCGAAGGTCGCCTCGGTCACGAACACGTCGCAGGGCACCGGCTCGAAGGGCGCGCAGGTCGGGTCGCGCGCCCGCTTGTAGTCGCCGGACACCACCACCCGGCTGCCCTTCCACTCCAAGCACACCTGCGCCGAGCCGAGCACGTGCCCGGCCGGCGCCAGCCGGATGCGCACGCCGTTGTGCGTCACCTCCTCGCCGGGGCGGATCGGCTGTTGGCTCTCGCCCGCGCGCCCCTCGCCCATGCGCGCCCGCATGATCGCGAGCGTCTCGGGCGTCGCCAGCACGGCGCGGTGGCCGGGGCGCGCGTGGTCGGCGTGGCCGTGGGTGACGACCGCGCGCTCCACCGGCCGCACCGGGTCCACCGTGAAGCCGCCGGGCAGGCAGTGCAGCCCCTCGGGCGTGACCCGGAGCCAGGTTTCGGGATGCGGCGGCGGCATTGGCAGAATGTTTTCCTTCGGCATCGCCATCTGTGGCCGCCGCGCAAAGGATCAAGCCTGCCCGCTTTCCGGCTGCAACCCGGGCGCCTTTCGCGCGTCAGGCGTGTGCGGTCGCGCAACGGCCCGCTCGAGCACGACCCTCAGGCGCCGGCGGCGCTCTGGCGGGCGCCTGCCCGGCGGCCCCCCGGCCCGCGTTGGAGGATGGACGTGGAGCGCCGGCAGCCCCCCACGGCGGACGAAGCACCTGTGATGGTGTGGCGCGCGGGCGCCGGCCGGTCCGTGGACTACGTCAACCAGGCTTGGCTGGACTTCACCGGCAAATCCTTCCGCGAGGAAACGGGGCTGGCCTGGACGAGGCACGTCCACCCGGAGGACCTCGCCCGCCTCCTGTCCGTGTACGCGGAGGCCTACGCCGAACGGCGCGAATTCTCGTCCGAGTACCGGCTGCAACGCCACGACGGCGCGTGGCGGTGGATGCTGGACCGGGGCCGCCCGTGCTACGAGAACGGCGTGTTCGCCGGCTACGTGGGCTCTTGCACCGACACCTCCGACATGAAGGCGGCCCTGGAGGAGCGGCAGCGGAGCGTCGCCCAGCAGGAGCACCTGCTCCTGGAGCTGAACCACCGGGTGAAGAACAACGCCCAGGCGACCGCGTCCTTCCTCACGCTCCAGGCGAACCGCGCGACCGACCCCGGCGTGGCGCTGGCGCTGCGGCGGGCCGCGACGCGCGTGATGCTCTCCACCCTGATCCAGGACCGGATGTTCCGCGCCGGCGCCGAGGACGGCGTCGAGATCGGCGAGGAACTGGAGGCCGTGGCGCGCTCCGCGCTGGAGATCACGGGCCGCACCGGCTTGACGCTGGAGGTCTCGCGGAACGGCAGCTTCGTGCTGCCGGTCTCGCGGGCGTCGCTCCTGGCGCTGATCGTGAACGAGCTGATGGTCAACGCCGCCGTACACGCCTTCCCGCAAAGCCGGGAGGGCCGCGTGCGCTTGGCCGTGCGGAATCCCGAGCCCGGGTTCGCCGAGGTCGTGGTGGAGGACAACGGCGTAGGCCTGCCCGAAGCGCCGGACCAGCCCGCGGCCGAGGGCAGGCTCGGGCTGCACCTGGCGCCCAGGCTGGCGCAGCAGGCGCAGGCGACCTTGCAACTCCATTCCGACGGCGCGGGGACGCGGGCGACGCTGCGGTTCCCGGTGGGGTGACGGCGGCGGACCCGCTCTCCGTTGCGTGTCGCCAGGACCTGCCATGCGGCGATCGCCCGCGGCGGAGGGCGCTTGCCGGCCCACCTGACGCGCGAGGCGCGGGCGACGGATGCCGGCGCGACGCCGGGGAAAAACGGGGCGATGCGGTACAGGGTGGAATGCGAGTTGGGCTACGAGGTCCTGGCCTCGGGCGGCGCGCCGTTCGTGTTCAACATCGAAGCCCAGCGCGGGCCGGGCCAGGAGGTGGTCGAGGAGGAACTGACCCTGTCGCAGGATCTCCCCTTCGACCGCTTCACCATGCCGGAAAGCGGGAACCGCTACTTCCGGGTCCTCGCGGGGCGCGGCGGGCTGACGGTGCGGTATCGGGCGGTCGTGGACCTCGCCCCGCGCCGGGCCGCGCCCGCGTCCGTACGGGAGATGCCGGTCGGCCGCGTGCCGCTGGAGGTGCTCACCCACCTCTACCCGAGCCGCTACGCGGAGTCGGACCTGCTCCAGCGCTTCGCGCGAAGGGAGTTCGGCCACCTGCCGCCCGGCCACGGCCGCGTGGCCGCGGTCTGCAACTGGCTCCATGACAACATCGAGTACGCCGCTGGCAGCAGCGACGAGCACACCTCGGCGCGCGACACGCTGTTGCAGCGCCGGGGCGTGTGCCGCGACTTCGCCCACCTCGCCATCGCCTTCTGCCGCGCCCTCGGCATCCCGGCCCGCTTCGTGAGCGCCTACGCCTGGCGCTTGTCGCCGCCCGATTTCCACGCGGTGGTCGAGGCGTGGCTGGAAGGCCCGGAGGGCGGCGCCTGGTTCCTGTTCGACCCGACCAGGAAGGCCGCCGCGGACGGGCTGGTGCGCATCGGCGTGGGCCGCGATGCCGCCGAGGTGGCGTTCTGCTCGCCCTGGGGCGCGGCGGAGTGCGGCGTGCCCAAGGTGGGCATCCAGGCGCTGGACCGCCCCGGCGACGCCGCGTCGACGACGGAAGCGGTGACGGTCGCCGCCGCCTGAGGGCAGGCCGGGCGGCGGCGGGTCCGAGGCCCGCACGGTCCCGTGCGTCCCGGGCTGGAACGGCTTGGGCCCGGCCGGTATATGCTCCCCATGGGAACATTGCCGGAACCCTTCGCCGGGTGGTTCGCCGCCCGCGGCTGGGCGCCGCGACCGCACCAGATGGCTTTGGTGGACGCGGCGGAAGCGGGCCGGTCGGTTTTGCTGGTCGCGCCGACCGGCGGCGGCAAGACCTTGGCGGGGTTCCTCCCCAGCTTGATCGACCTCCACCGTGCCCCGAGGCCGGACGGGGCCGGGGCGCTGCACACGCTCTACGTCTCGCCGCTGAAGGCGCTGGCGGTGGACATCGCGCGCAACCTCGACGCGCCCGTGTCGGAGATGGGCTTGCCCGTCCGCATCGAGACGCGCACCGGCGACACGCCGCAGAACCGCCGCGCCCGCCAACGCGCCGCGCCGCCCAACATGCTGCTGACCACGCCGGAGAGCCTGGCGCTGCTGCTCTCCCAGCCGGAGGCGGGCGCCTTCTTCGGGGGCTTGCGTGCCGCGGTGGTGGACGAGGTCCACGCCCTCGCCGGCACCAAGCGCGGCGACCAGCTCGCCCTCTGCCTGTCGCGCCTGGCCACGCTGGCGCCGGACGCGCGGCGGGTCGGGCTCTCGGCCACCGTGGCGCACCCGGACCCCTTGCGCGCCTTCCTGTCGGCGGACGGCGCGCCGGGTGGCGTGGAGCTTGTGCAAGTGCGCGGCGGCGCGGCGCCGGAGCTGTCCGTCATGCTGCCGGAGGGGCACCTGCCCTGGGGCGGGCACATGGGCCTTGCCTCCATGCCGGAGGTGTACCGGCGCATCCAGGGGGCGGGTGTCACCATTGTCTTCGTCAACACCCGCGCGCAGGCCGAGTTGTGCTTCCAGGCGCTGTGGCGGCTGAACGACGACAACCTGCCGATCGCGCTGCACCACGGCAGCCTCACGGTGGAGCAGCGGCGCAAGGTCGAGGCGGCGATGGCCTCCGGCAAGCTGCGCGCCGTGGTCGCCACCGCCTCGCTCGACCTCGGCATCGACTGGGGCAGCGTCGATCAGGTCGTGCAGGTGGGGGCGCCGAAGGGCGTGGCGCGGCTGCTCCAGCGGGTGGGCCGCGCGAACCACCGCATGGACGAGCCGTCCCGCGCCGTGCTGGTGCCGGCCAACCGCTTCGAGGTGGTGGAGTGCCTCGCCTCCCTGGAAGCGGTGAAAGCCGAGGAGCTGGACGGCGACCCACCCCGCCCCGGCGGCCTGGACGTGCTGGCGCAGCACATCATGGCCGCCGCCTGCCACGCGCCCTTCCGGCCGGACGGCCTCTACGCCGAGGTGGCGCGCTGCGGCCCCTACGCCGGCCTCTCGCGCCGGGACTTCGACGACACGCTCCGCTTCGTGGAGGACGGCGGCTACGCGCTCCGCAACTACGACCGCTGGCGGCGGCTGTTCCGCGACGCGGAGGGCTTGGTCCACGTGCGGGACGGGCGGGCTGCGCGGCAGCTCCGGATGAACCTCGGCACCATCGTGGACAGCCCGATGCTCAAGGTGCGGCTGCGCGGCGGGCCGGTGCTGGGCGAGGTGGAGGAGTGGTTCGCCTCCACGCTCCAGGCCGGCGACTGCTTCATGTTCGCCGGCCAGACGCTCCGCTTCGAGGCGCTGGACGCCATGACCTGCGTGGTCACGCGCGGCGGCGAGGGCGATCCGCGGGTGCCCACCTACGCCGGCTCCCGCCTGCCGCTCTCGACCTGGCTGGCGGCGCGGGTGCGAGACATCCTCCACGACCCCGCGCGATGGAAGGCGCTGCCGGCGCCGGTGCGGCAATGGCTCCGGATGCAGGAGCGGCGCTCCGCCCTGCCGGCGCCGGACGGCCTCCTGGTGGAGACCTTCCCGCGCGGCGGGCGCTGGTTCCTGGTGGCCTACTGCTTCGAGGGGCGGCTGGCGCACCAGACGCTCGGGATGCTGGTGACGCGGCGGATGGAGCGCGCCGGGCACGGGCCGCTCGGCTACTTGGCTACGGACTACGTGTTGGCCGTTTGGTCGGCCTTCGAGCCGTCGGGCATGGACGAACTCTTTTCCGAGGACATCTTGGGCGAGGACCTGGAGGAGTGGATGGCCGAGTCCTCCATGCTCCGCCGCACCTTCCGCAACATCGCCACCATCGCGGGGCTGATCGAGAAGAACCACCCGGGCCAGGAGAAGTCGGGCCGCCAGATGACCATGAACGCCGACCTGATCTACGACGTGCTCCGCAAGCACGAGCCCGACCACGTGCTGCTCCGCGCCACCCGCCAGGAAGCGGCGGGCGGGCTGACCGACGTGTCGCGCATCGCCCTGGTCCTGGCACGCGCCAAGGGCCGCATACGGCACATGCGCCTCGACCGCGTCTCGCCGCTCGCCGTTCCGGCCCTGATCGAGGAAGGGCGCGAATGGGTGGCCGGCGGCGCCGAGGATGCGCTGCTCGCCGAGGCCGCGGCGCTGGTGGACGAGGCGACGGACGGCGACGAAGTTTTCGCCGAGACCTTGGCGCAGGTGACGGAAGGCGTGCGCGTGCGCGCCGGCGTGGTGGACCGCCCGCGCCACCGGGACCGCGGGCGCCGCGACCGCGCATCCCGCGCCGCGCCCAAGAGCCTGACCCGCGCGTGACCGCATCGGGGCGCCTCCGCGCGGACGACGGCTCGGCTCCGCCGGGTGGGTGCCGGCGGTCGAAACCGCGCGGCGCCGCGCCTCCCCTTTGACCCCGCCCCGCATCCAGAGCCCCGCATGACCCCTGCCCCCGTGCATTTCGGCGGCGAGCGGCTGATGCTCGACCCCGCCGGCGTGCTGTTCTGGCCCTCGCGCCGGCTGCTCTGCGCCTCCGACCTCCACTTGGAGAAGGGCAGCCACTTCGCCGCCGGCGGGCGGGGGTTCGTGCCGCCCTACGACACGCGGGAGACGCTCGGCCGGTTGCGCCTCGCCCTGTCGCGCTGGCGGCCGGAGCGGCTCGTGCTGCTGGGCGACAGCTTCCACGACGCGCGCGGGGCGCTGCGCCTGCAGGCCGACGACGCGGCGGCCTTGCGGCGGCTGCTGGACGGCTTGGAGGTGGTCTGGGTGCTCGGCAATCACGACCCGGAGCCGCCGCAAGGGATGCCGGGCGCCCCTGCCCACGAGTGGCGGGACGGCGCCTTCGCCTTCCGGCACCAAGCGCTGCCGGACGCCGTTTCGGGCGTCGAAGTTTCGGGGCACTTCCACCCCAAGGCGACGGTGCCGACGCGCGCCGGCGGCGTCACCCGGCCGTGCTTCGTGGCGGACGCGCGCCGGTTGTTGATGCCGGCCTTCGGCGCGTACACGGGCGGGCTGGACGCGGGCGACCCGGCGGTTTCGGGGCTGTTCCCGCGCGGGGCGCGGTTGTTCCTGCTCGGGCGGGACCGGTTGTTCAGCATGCCCGCCCGGCGCCGCCCCCCGCCGCCTCCGGCCGATCCCCTCCGCGGCCGGGCGGTCGCGCCCACATAGGGGGAATGACCGAAGCCCGTCCCGCCCTGGTCTGGTTCCGCCAGGACCTCCGCCTCTCCGACAACCCCGCCCTCCACGCCGCCGCCGGGCGGCCCCTCCTCCCGGTGTACGTCCTCGACGACGAGGCCGCCGGGCAGTGGGCCTTGGGCGGCGCGTCCCGGTGGTGGCTGCACCATTCCTTGGCGGCGCTCCGGGCGGATCTGGCGGAGCGCCGCCTGCCGCTGGTGCTGGCGCGCGGGCGGGCGGAGGCGGTGGTGCCGGCCTTGGCCGAGGGCGTGGGCGCGTCCGAGGTGTTCGCCGGGCGGGCGCACGAACCCTGGGCGCGCGAGGCCGACCGGCGCGTGGCCGAGGCGCTGGGTGCCGCCGGGCGGGCGCTGCGCCTGTTCGCCTCCGCGACCTTGCGGGCGCCAGCGGAGATCGCCACCGGCGAGGGCCGGCCCTATTCCATGTACGCGCCCTTCGCCAAGGCGGCGCTGAAGCTCGGCCCGCCGGGCGATCCGCTGCCGGTGCCGGAGGGGCTGCATCCGGTGTCCTCTCCACCGGGGGGCGAGGCGCTGGAAGCGTTGCGGTTGCTGCCGCAAGCGCCGGTGCCGGACTGGGCGGAGGAGTTCGGCACGCTGTGGCGGCCCGGCGAGGCGGGGGCGCGGGAGCGGCTCGAACGCTTCTTGTTGCGCCCCCTCGCCGACTACTCGGCGGCGCGGAACGACCCGGGCATCGAGGGATCGTCCGGGCTGTCTGCGCACCTGCACTGGGGCGAGGTTTCGGCGCGGCAGGTGTGGCACGCGGCGCTGGCGACCGCGGAGGACGACCTGGAGCGGGCGCGGCCGTTCCTCGGCGAGATCCTGTGGCGCGAGTTCTCCTTGCACCTCCTTTGGCACCGGCCGGACATGGTGGAGGCGCCGCTGCGTCCGGCCTACGAGCGGTTCCCTTACGCACCCGACGCGGGGCTGCTGCGGGCGTGGAAGCGGGGCCGGACCGGGTACCCGATCGTGGACGCCGGGATGCGGCAGCTCTGGCGCTTCGGGTGGATGCACAACCGGGTGCGGATGGTCACGGCGAGCTTCCTGGTGAAGCACCTGCTCCAGCCTTGGCAAGAGGGCGCCGCCTGGTTCTGGGACACGCTGGTGGACGCCGACGCAGGCAACAACAGCGTGTCCTGGCAGTGGATCGCCGGCAGCGGGCTGGACGCCGCGCCCTACTTCCGCGTGTTCAACCCGGTGGCGCAGGGCGAGAAGTTCGACCCGGCCGGGCGGTACGTGCGGCGGTTCGTGCCGGAGCTGGCGCGGCTTCCGGACAAATACATCCACCGCCCCTGGGAGGCGCCGGAGGCGGTGCTGCGCGGGGCGGGCGTGGCGCTCGGCCACGACTACCCGCGGCCCGTGGTCGAGCACGCGGAAGGGCGGAAGCGGGCGCTCGACGCCTTCGCCGCCATGCGCCGGGAGGCGGCCGCGGCGTGAGCTTGTCGCAGGCGAGGGACGATCTGCGCGCCCGCGGCTTCCGGGGGCTGCGCGTGGTGGGCGACGTGCACGGCGACGCCAGGGCCTTCGCCTACGCCATCCGCGGGGCGGAGGCCGAGGACCTGTTCGTGCTCCAGCTCGGCGACCTGACGGATTACGGGCCGGACAGCCCGGAAGCGCTGCGGCTCGCTTTCGCGCTGCTGGACGGGGGTCGCGGGCGCTTCCTGCTCGGCAACCACGACCACAAGCTGCACCGCGCCCTGTCCGGCGGGCGGGTGCGGGTGGCGGAGGGGCTGGGCCGGACGTTGGCGCAGTTGGAGGAGGCGCCGGACGGCGAGGCGCTGGCGCGGCGCGCGGTGGAGGAGATCGCGCGCGCGCCGGCTTGGCTGGCGCTCGGCGATTGGGGCTTCGTTCATGGCGGCTGGCACGTCGCGATGCGGCACCAGACGCCGCCCCCGGACGCGGGGGCGCGGAAGCCGGACCAGTTGCTGTCGCGCGCGCTGTACGGGCAGGTGACGGGGCGGATGCAGCCGGACGGGTATCCGGAGCGGCTGCACGGCTGGGTGGACCGCATCCCGGCGGGCTTCGCCGTGTATTGCGGGCACGAGCGGCGCTCGACGGACGGGCGCCCTTACCGGCAGCGCGGGGCGGGCGGCGGCGAGGCGGTGTTCATGGACACGGGCGCCGGCAAGGGCGGGCACCTGTCCTGGGTGGACCTGGCTTGGTGACGGCCGGGCGCCGGGCCGGGGCGCGGGGCGGTCCGCCGGCGGCGACCGGCTCGGCATTGGGGAAGCGGCGTTTTGCGCGATTCGGACTAATGGCCGCTCCCCTCGGAGCGGGTCGCGCATTGGGGGGCGACCGGAGTCGCGGCGCCGCGTTTTGCGCGTTCCGGACAAATGCCCTCCCCACCCAGGCAGGTCGCGCGGTGCGGGGGCGCGGCCGTGGCCGCGGCGCGCGTTTTGCGCGTTTCGGACGAAATCCGCGCTCGCCGGGGTTGGGCGCGTGCCGCGAACGACGGGGCCGTGGCCGCGGCGTGTGTTTCGCGCGATCGGGACGAAATGGCCGCCAGCCTCGGGGGCGCGCCTCGTGGGTGCGCCGGGCTGGGTCGTTTGGTCGTGGAGTTCGGACGCATGGCTTCCACCCCAGGCTCGTGGCACACGGCTCCGCGGCCGCCCGCGCGGCGCGCGGGTATCTAGGAATATCATCCTTTTTCGTTCCTGTTTTGTCAAGAACGGCGCAGACGCGGCCCGGTGGAGAGACTATGCTGGCCGCGGGCGGTTCGGGACGGAGAAGGCGCGGATGACGGCGCTGCGGAAACCGGCGGGCGCGGACATGACGGTGGCGGAGTTCCGCGAGTGGGAGCCGGAGGAGCACCCGGAGCGGCGGTGGCAGCTCTTCGACGGCGAACCCGTGTCCATGGCGCCGGCGAGCCCGAACCACCAGCGCATCCACGCGGAGGCCACGATCCTCCTCGGGGTTCACCTGCGCGAGCGGCGGCCGGAATGCGCGGTGCTGGTGGCGCCGGGCGTGGTGCCGCGCGTCCGGTCGGCCATCAACCATCGTGTCCCGGACCTCGGCGTGACGTGCGCGCCGCTCGCGTCGGGCGGGGAGGTCGGCACCGATCCGGTGCTGCTCGTGGAGATACTCCCGCCGTCCAACGAGCGGCTGACGCGGGCGAACGTGTGGGCCTACACCACCATACCCAGCGTCGCGGAGATCCTGCTGCTCGGCGGCGTCCGGGTGGAGGCCGAGGTGTTGCGGCGCGGGGCGGACGGGAGCTGGCCGGAGGCGCCGGTGTTCCTCGACGCGGAGGACGAGCTGGAACTCGCCTCGATCGGGTTCCGGGCGCCGCTGCGGAGCTTCTATCGGACCACGGACCTCCTGGCGGCGCGGCGGTGAGGGCGGCAGCCGTTACGCCCTCGCGGGCGGCGCGGCGGTGAGGAATTCGACCAGCAGGCGGTTCACCCGCTCCGGCTCCTCGTGCTGCACCCAATGCGTCGCGCCCGGCAGGTGGAAGGCTTCGCCGCGGTCGCAGAGCGCGAGGCCGGCTTCGACCAAACGGGGGTCGAGGAAGGGGTCGCGGTCGCCCCAGACCACGCGGAGCGGGACGCGGATGCGTGGAGGGCGCGGCGGCGGGCCGTGGCGCGCGAGGGCGCGGTACCAGTTCAGCATGGCGGTGAGCGCGCCGGGGCGGGCCCAGGCGTCGCGGTAGCGGCGGAGGTCGTCTGCCGAGAAGGCGCCGGGGCGGGCGCTGCGGGCCAGGGAGGCGCGTAGCCAGGCGAAGTCCCCGGCGCCGAGCGTCCATTCGGGCAGCGTCGGCGCTTGGAAGAAGGCGGCGTACCAGCTCCGCAGCATTTGCGAGGGGCGGGCGCGCATGAAGGGGCGCACCGTCGCGGGGTGTGGGCCGTTGAGCACGGCGGCGCGCTCCACGCGCTCCGGGTTCCGGCCGGCGAGGTGCCACGCGACCACGGCGCCCCAGTCGTGGCCGACCACGGCGAAGCGCCCGCGGCCGAGGGCGCCGGCGAGGCCGAGGACGTCGTCGGCGAGGGTGTCGAGGGCGTAGGCCGCCGTGCCGGGCGGCTTGTCGGAGAGGTTGTAGCCGCGCTGGTCGGGCGCGATGACGCGCAGGCCGGCGGCGGCGAGCGGGCCGATCTGGCGGCGCCAGCCGTACCAGAACTCGGGGAAGCCGTGCAGGAGCAGGACCAGCGGCCCGTCCGGCGGGCCGGCGGCGGCGGCGTGGAGTTCGACGCCGTTGGTCCGCAGCCGGAGGAACTCGACGTACGGCGTCCGGTGAGTGTCGTCCATGTCTGTCCTGATGCTGCCGCACCATGGCGCATCGCGCGGGGCGGCGGCGGGGTTTCCTCGCGGCGTGGAGGAGCGCGGTGCCGGGGGCGGCGGAACGCTCTCGGCACGCGCGCCGAGGAGCCGGCCGCCAGCGTCCCGGCCGCGCACGCTCCGGAACGGCCCGCGCGCCGGAGGGGCACAGCGGGGACGCGACGCGCCCGCGGGGCGGCCGGAGGTCTGGCCCGCGGTCCCATACCGCCGAGCCGGATGCCGACTTGCCGAGGTGGGCCGCGCCTCCGAGGGTCCGTTCGGCCGGAGGTGGCCCGCTTCACACTGCCCGGTGGTGGGTTAGGACACGGGTCGGCGGTGTGGATGCCGGCGTCCGTCGGCGTCGCGGGAAGCGCCGCCGCTGCGCGCGGGAGGGGCGCAGCAGACGCCACGGCGGAGGATTTTCGTTTCCGGGCGGCGCGGGCGGACAAATTTCGCGCAGGTTCCTCGAAAATCGGCGCGGGCCGCATCACAAGATCTCGCGCTCGTGTGGGCGGCACTTGGCCGGGGCTTGGCCGGGATGGTGTCGGAAAGCATGCTTCCCCCGGATCGGGCCGGTGAGCCTGACAATCCGGGGAGAAATCAAACGTGCCAACCGACGTCCGCCTCGGCCGGATCGGCGCTTGCGCGCTGGTGTGCGGCATCGCCCTTCACGGGCTGCATGACTCCGCCAGCGCGGCCGATCCGGTGACGCAAGAGCGGCTGCTCAACCCGGACCGCGAGCCGGGCAACTGGCTGCACCACCACCGCGACTACGCTTCGCAGCGCTTCACCCCGCTCAACCAGATCAACCGCGATTCCGTCAAGAACCTCCGCGTGGCCTGGACCATGCACCTCGGCGGCACCGAGGGCGGCGGCATCTGGAGCCACGGGGGGCTCGAAGGCACGCCGATCGCCGAGAACGGCTTCCTCTACGTCACCGACGGCTGGGGGTCGGTCTACAAGATCGACACGCGCGGCGGCCGCGGCCGGCTGGTGTGGAAGATGGACCCGAAGACCGACCGCGACTGGGCGGGGGCCGTCGCTTGTTGCGGCGTCAACAACCGCGGCGTCGCGCTCTGGGGCGAGATGGTGGTGTCGCACACCCTCGATGGCCGGCTCCTGGCGACGAACAAGGAGACGGGCGAGGTGGCGTGGCACCGCCAGGTCGCCGACCCCGAGAAGGGCGAGACGATCACCGGGGCGCCGCTGATCGTGAAGGACCTGGTGATCACCGGCGTGGCGGGCGCCGAGTACGGCATCCGCGGCTGGATCGCCGCCACCGACATGAAGACGCAGAAGGAGGTCTGGCGGACCCACACCATCCCGGCCAAGGGGGAGCCCGGCTCCGAGACCTGGAAGGACTCGCACAACGCGGCGGCGACCGGCGGCGGCTCGACCTGGGTGACCGGAAGCTACGAGCCTTCGACGAACACGCTTTACTGGGGCGTCGGCAACCCGGGGCCGGATTGGGACCACGAGTACCGCCCCGGCGACAACCTCTACACCGACAGCACGCTGGCGCTCGACCCCGACACGGGGCGGATCAAGTGGCACTTCCAGCACACGCCGAACGACCCCTACGACTACGACAGCGCGGCCGAAAAGGTGCTGGTGGACCTGCCCGCCGCCGGCGGCCAAGCGGCGCGCCGCTTGGCGCTGACGGCCGACCGCAACGGCTTCGCCTACGCCCTGGACCGGGCGAACGGCGGCTTCGTCTGGGGCACGCAGTTCGTCAAGCGGGTCAACTGGACCTCCGGCCTGAACCCGGAAACCGGCAAGCCGAACGAGTACGACCCCAACAAAGCGGTCCAGCCCTACGTCGCGGCGTCGATCCCGAACCGCCAGAACGCCAAGGCGGTCATCTGCCCCGGCAACATGGGCGGCAAGAACTGGCCGCCGACCGCCTACAACCCGGCGCTGCGGTACTGGTACATCCCGGTGATCGAGAGCTGCAACACGATCACGAACGAGGTTATGAAGCCCGGCGAGTCCTTCAAGCCGCGCGAGTTCTTCACCGGCGGCGGGCCGAGCCAGCACGAGCGCATCACCGGCAGCGTCACCACGATCGACGCCACCACCGGCAAGATCGTGGCCAAGCTGGAGACGCACTTCCCGCAGCTCGGCGGGTTCCTCGCCTCGCGCGACCTGCTGTTCGGGAGCCAGCCCGACGGCGAGGTCTTCGCGCTCGACGCGAAGACGCTGGAGAAGCTCTGGTCCTTCCACACGGGCGGAGGCGTCAACGCGCCCCCGATGACCTTCACCGTGGACGGGAAGCAGTACCTCGCGGTCCTGGTCGGCCTCGGCGGCGCGTGGGACAAGTGGTTCATCGACTCGACGCCCGAGCTGAAGACGGTGCCGCCGAGCTCCACGCTCTACGTCTTCGCCCTGTGACCCGGCCCCGCTCCGGCCGACGGGGGATGGGGCCGCCGGGACGGGCGGTCCCGGATGGGCGGGCGTGATGGAGCGCGACCGGGCGGCTCGGCACCGCAAGAGAACAGCGTACGCCGCCGCCCCGCTGGCGGCCTGCGTCGCAGCCGTCGCGTGCGCGGTCGGCGGCGCCTTCTTGCTGGCCCCGCCGGCGTTCGCCCAGGAAGGCGGTCCCCGCGCCGGGCCGGCGGCGGGGGCGGCGGGGAAGAAGATCTACCAGGAGGCCAACTGCGTGGGCTGCCACCGGTGGCACGGCGGCGGGGGCGGCGGCTACGGCGGCGCGGCCTTGTCGCTGCGCTCCACCGCCTTGACGCGGGAGCAGATCGTCGAGGTGGTGCGGTGCGGGCGGCCCAACACCGGCATGCCCTATTTCGAGCGCGACGCCTACGCGGCGGACGGCTGCTACGGGCTCACCAAGCAGGACCTCGGCGACGCGGTGCCCGGCGCCGGGGTGCGTTTCCTCCGCCCGAGGGAGATCGAGACCGTGGCCGACTACGTGGTGGCCGAGATCAAGGGCAAGGGCGATCCGGACCACGCCGACTGCACGGCCTATTTCGGCGAAGGGTCGCGCGTCTGCCAGCAGTACCAGAGGCCCGGGAGCGGCGAGGCCGGCGGACGACCGCCAGGGGAGCGCTGAGATGCAGGGGCCTTCCTCGCGCCGTTCCTTGGCGGGCGCGGCGCTCGTGGCCGCCTGCGCCTGCCTCGCCGCCGGACCGTCGCCCGCCGAGGAGGCCGCCGAACTGCGCGGGTTCCGCATCGGCATGGCCGTGTCCGACCTCCCGTCCGAGGGGTACACCGGCTTCGCGTGCGGCGCGCGGCCGGAGACCGCGCTCGACGGCTGGGGCGGCTTCCGCGCCTGCCCGCCCGACCCCGCCACCGGGCTGCGCGAGGTCCGGTTCCGCTACGACGACGCGGCGAACCCGCTCGCCCGTTTGCACGACCGGTACGCCGGCACCAAGGTCGGCGGGCAGCCCGTGCTGCTGTCGCTGCTGATCGGTGAAGGGGCGCGGGTCGAAGGGCTGCGCATCCGGACCGACCCCGGGGCGCGGCTATTCGAGCGGAAGCGGGCGATGCTGTTCGGCGAGCAGGTCAAGAACCGCTACGGCGAGGAAGGTTGGACCTGCACGGACGCCGCGCCGGAGGCCGGCGAGGAGCCGGTCGGCGGCGTGTTCATCAAAGAGCACTGCGACAAGACGACGGCCGACCGCCGGTTCTCCCTGGACCGTTGGCTCTATCGCCGCGCGGGCGAAGATTTGCGGCGGTTCTCCGGCGGTACAGCGGTGACGATCCTGCGCCGGGGCGGCTGAGTCTCGGTACCGCGGTTGGGCCGGTGTCGGGCGGCCCACGGGCGTCCCTGCCGCGTCACCCCCAAAGCGCCGCGTTCCTCAGCATCGCCGCGATGCGCTCCGCCGCCTTGTCCAGCAGCTTCTCGCCCTTCTCGGCCGATGCAGGGCGCGCGTCGCCGACCACGCCGGAGGGCGAGATGTCGCGGAAGGAGCGGCGCAGGGCGAGCGTGGGCGGCTGACCTTCCACGCGCGTGGAGGCGGGGCCGTGCGCCTCCTCCAGCCTTTCGCGGCGGACGCTGTCGGGGCGGAGCGCCAGCATCATGCTGGTTTCGGCCTCGCAAGCGTGCATGACGTTGGATTGCCGCTCCAGGACGGGCGCGAAGGCATCGCCGATCAGGTGCCAGTAGGTGCCGGCCGCGACCTTCATCCCGAACTCCGTCGAAACGGAGGTGGCGGCGACGGCGACCGCTTCCGCGTTGCCGCCGTGGCCGTTGAGCAGCATGGCGCGGCGGAAGCCGCAGCGCTGGGCGGAGCGGAGGATGCCGCGGAGGACGGCGGCGAAGGCGTCGTAGTCCAAGGTGACGGTGCCGCCGAAGGCCATGTGGTGCTCGGCGAGGCCGGTCCAAACCGGGGGCGTCACCACCACAGGCGCCCCGCTCTCAGCCATGCGGCGGGCGACGCGCTCGGCTACGGCGGTGGCGAGCACGATGTCCACGCCGGTCGCCAGGTGCGGGCCGTGCTGTTCGAGCGACGCCACCGGGACGATCACCAGCGCGTCCGCTCCGGCGCGGGCGCGCAGTTCCTCCGCGGTGAGGCGCATCCACTCGATCTCGTCCGGCATCGCCCTCCCCTCCCCTTTCAGTCCAGCCCGTCCAGGAACGCCGCCGCCTGTGCGCGCACCTGCGCGAGCTTCTCCGGCCCCAAGCGCCGCATGTTCTCCAGCGCCGGCTCCATGCGCGGATTCGCGGCGAAGCGCGCTTCGTGGCGGGCCAGGAAGTCCCAGTACAGCAGGTTGAAGGGGCAGGCGTCAGGGCCGGTGGCGCGCTTCGGGTCGTAGGGGCAGAGGCGGCAATAGTCGGACATGCGGTTGATGTAGGCGCCGGACGCGGCGTAGGGCTTGGAGCCGGTGATGCCGCCGTCGGCGTGGATGGCGAGGCCGTGGGTGTTGGGCAGTTCGACCCATTCGTAGGCGTCGGCGAAGACGACCATGTACCACTCGTTCACTTGCGCCGGGTCGAGGCCGGCGATGAGGGCGAAGTTGCCCGTCACCATCAGGCGCTGGATGTGGTGGGCGTAGGCGAGGTCGCGCGTTTGCCGGACCACTTGGCGGAGGCAGGCCATGTCGGTTTCGCCGGACCAGTAGAACCACGGGAGCGGCCGGCGGGCGTCGAGCGCGTTCAGCGCCGCATAGCCGGGCATCTTGAGCCAGTAGATCCCGCGCACGTATTCGCGCCAGCCGAGGATCTGGCGGACGAAGCCTTCCACGGCGTTGAGCGGCGCGCTCCCGGCCTTCCACGCCTCCACCGCCGCGTCGCAGCACTCGCGCGGCGACAGGAGGCCGGCGTTGAGGCTGGTGGAGACGAGGCCGTGGAACAGCGTCGGCTCGCCGGCGGCCATCGCGTCCTGGTAGTGGCCGAAGCGCGGGAGGCGGTTGGACACGAAGTCGTCCAGCGCCGCGCGGGCGTCGCGCGCCGTGGCCGGCCAGCCGAAGGCGTCGAGGGTGCCGAAGTGGCCGGGGAAGCGGCGCTCCACCGTTTCCATCGCTTCGCGGGTGATGGCGTCGGGCGGGAAGCGGCGCGGCTCCGGCACGGGGAAGCGGGCGGGCAGGCGGCGGCGGTTCTCGGCGTCGAAGTTCCAGCGGCCGCCGGCCGGGGCGTCGCCCTCCATCAGGATGCCGGTGGCGCGGCGCATCTCGCGGTAGAAGAACTCCAGGCGGAGCTGTTCGGGGGCGTCCGGGCCGCCCTCCCCCATCGCCTCCTGCTCCCGCGCCCAATCGCGGAACCAGTCGGGCGGGCAGAAGAAGCGGTCGTCGTCGCGGATCTCGACGGGGAGGCCGGTCAGCGCTCCCCAGCCCAGCATGTCCTGCAGCACGCGCCATTCGCCGGGGTGGGTGCAGACGATGCGGGCGGGACGGTGGCGCCGGGCGGCGCGCTCCACCTCGCCCGCGAGGGTGCCGGTGTTGCCCCCGTCCTCCAGGCGGACGTGCTCGACGCGCACGCCGCGCGCGGCCAGGGCGCGAGCGAAATGGCGCATGGCGGAGAGGACCAGCGCGATCTTCTGCTTGTGGTGGCGGACGTAGGTGCATTCGGCCTCGACCTCGGCGAGCAGCACGACGTCGGCCGCGGGGTCGAGGTCCGAGAGCGCGGAAAGGCCGCGGGAGCACTGGTCGCCCAGCACCACGCGCATGGCGCCGCCCAAGGTTCAGGCCCGCTCGTAGACCACGGTGCTGCCGTCCTCGGCCACCGTGCGCCAGCCGAGCCAAGTGCCGTCGGCGGCGTACACCCCTTCGCTTTCGGTGTCGCCGGTGGCGGTCCAGCGCACGCCGCCGCCCGGCGCCGGGGCGCGCGACCACTGCACCCGGAGCGGCTTGCCGGTGCTGTTGTCGAACAAGGGCCGATTGAAGTGGCCGGGGTTCCACCAAGTGAGGGGCGCCGCCTCGCCGGGCAGCCGCTGCGCGCCGTCCGGCCCGCGCACCAGGAGCGCGTTCCCCTCGGCCCGCGCCTCCATCTCGGTGACGCGGCCGTTGCGCTCGTGGCGGGACACGGCGAGGCGGAGCCGGTCGTTGGCCCAGGTTTCGGCGAAGCGGTGGGTCAGGCGGAACACGGTGATGCCGGCGAGGCGCACGGCGATCTCCACATCGATGCGCGCGGTCGTCGCGTCGCCGGCGGAGGAGAAGGAAACGCGGTGGTTGCCGATCTGCGACCCGTCGCGCATCACGCGGAAGCGGTACTCGGGGACGGGTTGCGCGGAGGCCGGGCGGGGTAGAGCCGGCAGCAGCAGGAGCGGGAAGGCGCGACGCTGGAGCATGTCAGCCTTTGCTCCGCACGGTGGAGCGGCCGCCATCCACGCCGACCACCTGGCCGGTGATCCAGCCGGCGGCGTCCGACAGGAGGAAGTCGGCCAGCGCCGCCGGGTCGTCGCCTTCGCCGAGGCGCGGCAGCGGGTGCAGCTTGGCGATGGCCTCGGCCATCTGTGGGCTCTTGGTCAGCGGCTCGGCGATGCGGGTGCGGGTGAGGCTCGGGGCCACGCAGTTCACCCGCACCGCGGGCGCGAGTTCCGCCGCGAGCGACAGCGCCAGGCCCTCGACCCCGGCCTTGGCCGCCGCGATGGCCGCGTGGTTGGGGAAGCCCGCGCGCGCGGCGACGGAGGAGAAGAGGACGACGCCGCTCGGGGTGCCCCCTTCCTTGGCGCCCGCCGCCAGGGCCGGCGCGGCGGCCTGAACCGCCATGGCCGCCGCCAGGGTGTTGAGCCGGAAGGCGTCGAGGAAGTCCGCCTCGGTGAGACGGGCCAACGGCTTCAGCGGGATGGAGCCGACGCAGAAGGCCAAGCCCGCCAGCGCCGGGCCGGCCGCGGCCACCGCCGCGCGCAGCGCCGCCGCGTCGGTCGCGTCCGCAGGGTGGAAGGGGGCGCCGCCGAGTTCCGACGCCAGCGCCTCCAGCCGGCCCCTGTCGCGGGCGACCAGGAAGGGCGTTCCGCCGCGGGCGCGGAGGCGCCGGGACAGGGCGGCGCCGATGCCGCCGGTGGCGCCGAAGACGAGTACGTGGCCGGTCATCCGGATTCCTTCGCCAATTTGGGCATCGACAGGGGCGCTTCATGTGGGCGCGCCCGCCCGCGCGGGTAGGCCGGGCGCGGGCCGCCGGTCCGGCGCGGGCCGCGCGGGCTGGGGGGGCAGGACAATGCCGCGCTTCCGTGCCAACATCCAGCCGATGCGCCAGCTCCTGCTGTTGCGGCACGCGAAGTCCTCTTGGGACGACCCGGGCCTGTCCGACCACGCACGCCCGCTCAACGCGCGCGGGCGGCGCGCCGCTTCCGCCATGGCGGGGGCGATGCGCGACCTCGGCCTGCAGCCCGACTTGGTGCTGGTGTCCTCCGCCCGGCGCACGCTGCAGACGCTGGAGGCGCTGACGCCCTTCGAGGACAACGCCCTGGTGGAGCCGATGGACGCGCTCTACC
The DNA here is from genome assembly GCF_039523795.1 of Craurococcus roseus. Taxonomy (NCBI): domain Bacteria; kingdom Pseudomonadati; phylum Pseudomonadota; class Alphaproteobacteria; order Acetobacterales; family Acetobacteraceae; genus Craurococcus; species Craurococcus roseus. Next base: position 329,740 of record NZ_BAAAFZ010000008.1, read on the forward strand.
TGGCCTCCGCGTCGCAGCTCATGGACGCGGTGCGCAAGACGCCGGAAACGGTGCGGAGCCTGCTCCTGATCGGGCACAACCCCGGTCTGCACGAGCTGGCCGTCGCGCTGGCGGGGGAAGCGGCGGCCGTTCGCGGCGGCAAAGGCTCCGCCGCCGGTCGCCTCGCGGAAGCCTATCCCACCGGGGCGCTCGCCGAGTTCACGGTGGGCGTCCCCTGGCGCGCGGTGGCGCCGGGCAGCGGCCGCCTGGTCCGCTTCCTGTCGCCGCGCGACCTGAAGGACGAAACGGAGTCGCCACGCTGACCGCGACCTTCGACGCCGCGCAGCCCGTCCCAGCCGGCGACGCCGGCGCCGCGCCGCCCGCGGAAGCGCCGCCCGAGCTGGCGCTCGAGTTCGAGATCGAGCCGGAGTCAGCGGCCGCCCGCGCGTTGCGCCACCCGGCGCTCGCCGCGGCGCGGCAGGGGCGGACCCGCAGCGTCGCGGACGAGGTGATCTGGCTCGACGACGCCATGGGCAGCCTGGCCGCGGACGGCCTCGTGCTCGAGCGGCCGAAGCGCGGCCCGGCCCGGCTGCGGCGGACGGCGCCGGACGGCCGCGCGCCCTGGGTGCCGGGCACGCCGCCGGCGCCGTTCGACGGCAGCGGCGACGGCGAGGACGCGGCGGCGGACCTTTTGGCGGGGCCGGCGGTGCCGTTCGCGGCGTTCAGCTTCCGCCGGAGCGTCCTTTCGCTTTCCACCGCGGCGGGACCGGTGGAAGCGGAGCTGCTGGCGGGGAGGTTGCGCGCGGTCGCAGCCGAGCGGCCGGCGGCGCGGTTGCGCTTGTCCGGCGGGCGGGACGCCGTGCTCGGCGTGGCGGCGCGGCTCGCGGCCGACCTGCCTCTGTTGCCTGGCGGCGCGGCCCTGGCGGAGGCGGGCCGGGCGCTGGCGCGCGGCGGCGCAGGCGAGCCGCCCCGCCCGCGGCACCGCGGGGCGCCCGACCTCGCCGGGGCCGCGACGCTGGAGGAGGCGCTGCTCCGCGCGGTCGGTCACCTGCTCGACGTGATGCTGCACCAAGCGCCCTTGTGCCGGCTGGAGGCGGGGCCGGAGGGGGTCCACCAGCTCCGCGTGGCGCTGCGCAGGCTGCGCTCGGTGCTCAAGACCTTCCGCCCGGCGGCGCGCGGCGCCGCGCTCGGGGCGCTGGACGACGACCTGAAGGCGCTGGCGCGACGGCTCGGCCCGGCGCGGGACTGGGACGTCTTCCTGGGCGGGCTCGCGGCGGAGGCGGCGGCGGCGCTGGGCGAGGACCGCCGCCTTTCCGCCCTGCGCCGCGCCGCGGAAGCCAAGCGAGACACGGCCTATGCCGCCCTGCGGCGGGAGCTGGACGGCCCCGCCTTCCGGCGGCTGGCGCTCGACGGCATCTCGGCCTTGCTGCGCCGGCCGTGGCGCGACGAGCCGGACGCCGCGGACGCGGCGGCGCTGGACGCCCCGTCGGAGGAGTTCGGCGCGGCGCTGCTCGACAAGCGCTGGCGCAAGCTCCGCGACGGCGGCGAGGGCATCGCCGCGCACTCCTTCGAGGCCCTGCACGACCTGCGGCTGGAAGCGAAGCGGATGCGCTACGCGGCCGAGTTGTTCGCCCCGCTCTGGGGCGGCAAGGCCGCGCGCCGCTTCCTCAAGCGGCTGTCGGCCTTGCAGGAAGCGTTGGGGACGGTGAACGACGCGACGGTGGCGCGTGGGCTGTTGTCGGCGCTCGACGGCGGCGCCCCGGCCTGGGCGGCCGGCGCGGTGGAGGGCTTCGCGGCGGCGCGTGTAGGGCCGGCGCGGAAGGAGGCCTTGTCGCGCTGGGACGACGTCGCTGCGGCCAAGACGTTCTGGGACGACGGGGCGTGCGGCGGCGGGTGAGGCCCTCCGGCTGAGCATCGCCGCATCGTGATGCCCGGCACGCCGCGACGGCACGCCGTCCGGTGGACTAGATGAACTTGGGCGGACGCCGCGCCACAGAGCAGCTCTTCTGGGGCCGCGTTGCCAAGTCCGGGCGGGCCTCCAATATTGTTGCACCGCATCATGACGGCGCCCGGGCGAACGGCGCCGCGCCAGCCAGGGGACCGAGAAGGATGAGCAGCACGGCCGACAAGGGCGCCACCAAGCGCAGCGTCACCGTCACGTTGGACGGGAGCAACCGCAGCGCCAGCCTGCCGCTGGTCTCCGGCACGCTGGGGCCGGACGTGTTCGACATCCGCAAGCTCCACGGCGAGCTGGGCGTCTTCACCTTCGACCCCGGCTACGGCGCCACCGCCTCCTGCGAGAGCCGAATCACCTACATCGACGGCGACGAGGGCGTGCTGCTCTACCGCGGCTACCCGATCGAGCAGCTCGCGGAGAAGTCGGACTTCCTGGAGGTCGCGTACCTGCTGCTGAACGGCGATCTGCCGGACGCCAAGCAGTTCGAGGACTTCCACCAGGGCGTGACGCGGCACACGATGCTGCACGAGCAGATCCGCCGCTTCTACGACGGCTTCCGCCGCGACGCGCACCCGATGGCGATCATCTGCGGCGTGGTGGGCGCGCTGTCGGCCTTCTATCACGACAGCCTTGACATCAACGACGCGCGGCAGCGCGAGATCGCCGCCTTCCGCCTGATCGCCAAGGTGCCGACCATCGCCGCCTGGGCCTACAAGTACTCCATCGGCCAGCCGTTCATGTACCCGCGGAACGACCTCGGCTACGCCGAGAACTTCCTGTACATGCTGAACGCGGTGCCGGCCGAGCAGTGGCAGGGCAACCCGATCCTGTCGCGCGCCATGGACCGCATCCTGGTGCTGCACGCCGACCACGAGCAGAACGCGAGCACCAGCACGGTGCGCCTCGCCGGCTCCACCGGCGCCAACCCCTACGCCTGCATCGCCGCCGGCATCGCAGCGCTGTGGGGCCCGGCGCACGGCGGCGCCAACGAGGCGGTGCTGAAGATGCTCGCCGAAATCGAGCGCCCGGAGAACATCCCGGCCTTCATCGACGGGGTGAAGGACAAGAGCAGCCACCACAAGCTGATGGGCTTCGGCCACCGCGTGTACAAGAACTTCGACCCGCGGGCGAAGATCATGCAGCAGACCTGCCACGAGGTGCTGCGCGAGTTGGGCATCAAGGACGAGCCGATGCTCGACCTGGCGATGGAGCTGGAGCGGATCGCGCTGTCGGACGACTACTTTATCCAGCGCAAGCTGTACCCGAACGTGGACTTCTATTCGGGCATCATCCTGAAGGCGATGGGCATCCCGACCAGCATGTTCACCGTGCTGTTCGCCGTGGCGCGCACGGTGGGCTGGGTGAGCCAGTGGAAGGAGATGATCGAGGACCCGGCGCAGCGCATCGGCCGCCCGCGGCAGATCTACACGGGCGCGCCGCAGCGCGACTACGTGCCGATTGGCCGGCGTGGCTGAGGCCGCCTGAGGCGGGCGCTGGCCGTTCCCGGTCCGCGTCCCGCCGCGGGATCGAAGCAACGACGACTCAACCCGTCTTGGCATTTTCTTAACAGACAGTCTCAAAACAGATAAAAATCTAGGATTACTTGCCGAATCCCTCTTGTCGCGAAGTCGTGAGTTCTGCATCTTCTACTCATGGTTGAGTGAGGATTTGGAACTCCCGCGATGCAAGAGTCTGTTCGGAAAGCCGGCCGCCACGAGTTGGACAAAGCGGTCCGTGCGCAACTGATGAAGTGGCCGCAACGGCCTCCAGGCGTGGTCGCCAGCAGGAAGCAACCGGGGACTTGGCTGCGCGCGAGGCCCGGCGACCCTTCGGTTTGCGCCCAGCCTTTCTTGAAGTTGCCGGGCTCCAACCGGCTCCGGACGCTGCCGGACGGGCTGTGGATGCACTTCAGCCCTTCGCCGGCGGACCCTTACGTCGACATCACCTGCATCGAGGCGTGCTCCTCCTTCCAGAACCTCCTGGACAAGCGGTCGCGCTTCGCGCCTTCCACCTCCTCCCTGCTCGCCGTCTGCCCGACGCCTTGGCTGCTGGCGCCGGCGCGGCCCGAGGACGCGCTGCCGGTCCCGCGGTGGCGGCTCATCCGCATGCTGCACAACGAGCCGGCGGCGCCGCTCGTGCTTCCGGTGCGCGACGCGCGCGTGCTGTTCGGCCTCAAGCGCCGACACTACGAGGGGTTCGCGCAGAGCCAGATCGCGCAACCGCACGAGTTCTTCTGCCCCATGGAGGCGCTCACCGCCGAGCGCGGGCACGAGGACCCGGAGATGCGGGCGCTGATCGCCCGCGCCAGCGCCGCCGCCAACTTCATGCGGATGCCGTAGCCGGCGCGGGGGGCGCGTGCGGCCGAGGGTTGTGGGTGCGGGGGGCGGTCTGTAGGCTCCGCGCTTCCCGGCCCGACCGCGGGGCCGAGGCAAGGAAGAAGGCCCCGCCAGCGGGACCGGGAGGAGCGATTGCAGCACCAGCACCCCGGGCGCGCCACCGCCCCGCCCGAGCCGCTCCGCGACCCCGCCGCGCTGCGGCGCGTGCTGTCGCCGCGCAGCGTCGCGCTGGTGGGCGTGTCGGCCGAGCCGACCTCCTTCGGCGCCCGCAGCACCACCAACCTGCGCGACTTCGCCGGACAGGTGTGGACGGTGAACCCGAAATACGCGGGGCAGGAGCTGCACGGGCGGCCTTGCTTCGGGAGCATCGCCGACCTGCCTGAGGCGCCCGATTGCGTGCTGCTCGCCTTGCCGCGGACGGGCGTGCTCGCGGGCGTGAGGGCCGCGGCGGAGCGCGGCGCGGGCGGCGTCGTGGTCTACGCGTCCGGCTACGGCGAGACCGGGCTGGCGGACCGGGTGGCGGAGGAGGACGCGCTGCGGGAGGCCGCGCGCTCCTCGTCCTTGCCGCTGGTTGGCGTGAACTGCCTGGGCGTCGTGGACCACACCACGCGCGCCGCCGTCACCTTCATGCCGGAGTACCCGCGCCTGACCGCGCCGGCGGGCGGCGTCGCCGTCACCTCGCAGTCCGGCGCGCTGGGCTACGCGCTGATGCAGGCGGCGGAGCGCGGCTTCTCGCTCTGCCACATGGCGACCGCGGGCAACGCCACCGACCTCGACGTGTGCGACCTGGCCGCGTACCAGCTCTCCATGCCCGAATGCCGCAGCGTGGCGCTGGCCGTGGAGGGCCTGCGGGACGCGCGGCGGCTGTTCCTGCTGGGCGACGCCGCGCGGGAGGCGGGCAAGGCCGTCGTCGTGCTGAAGCTCGGCCGGGGCGAGGCGGGGGCGGCGGCGGCCGTGTCGCACACCGGATCGCTCGCCGGCAGCGCCGCCGCGTGGTCCGCCGCCTTCCGCCGCGCCGGCCTGGCGGAGGTGGAGGACTTCGACGCGCTGCTGGAGACCGCCGGCCTGTTCGCCAAGGCGCCGAAGCCCAAGGCGCGCGGCGTCGCCATCGTCACGCCCTCCGGCGGCGCCGGCATCATGGCGGCGGACCACGCGGAGGCGCTGGGCCTCGACATGCCGCAGCCGGCGCCAGAGACGGAACGGGTGCTGCGCGGCGCCATCCCGGAGTTCGGCGCACCGCGCAACCCGTGCGACCTCACGGCGCAGGTCGCCACCAACCCGGCCATGTTCGACGCCTGCATGGACGCCATGCTGGCCGACCCGCAATACGGCGTGGTGGTGATGCCGGTGGTGTATTCGCACCACGCCACGACGGCCGGGCGCATGGAGTCGATGCGGCCGCACGCGCGCAAGCACGGCAAGCCGGTCTGCATCGCGTGGATGCCGGAGCAGCTCGAAGGACCGGGCGCGGTGGCCGCGGACTCGGCGCCGGAGCTGCCGCTGTTCCGCAGCACGCGGCGGCTGATGAACGCCATCCGCCTTTGGCTGGAGCACGACGCGCAGCAAGCGCCGGCGCCGGACGCGGGCCCGGCTGCGGCGTCGGGCCTTGAGACGGCGGCGGCCTCGTTGCCCGACGGCGGTACGCTGATGGAGGCGGAGGCCAAGGCGCTGTTCGCCCGCGCCGGCCTGCCCGTGGTGGAGGAGCGCCGCGCCGCCACCGCCGAGGCCGCGGCGGAGGCCGCCGCCGCGCTCGGCTTCCCGGTGGTGCTGAAGCTCGACAGCCCGGACATCGCGCACAAGACGGAGGTGGGCGGCGTCAAGCTGAACCTGGCCGACGCGGACGCGGTGCGCGGGGCTTTCGACGCCATCGCCGCCTCCGCGCGCCGACACGCGCCGGGGGCGCGGGTGGACGGCGTGCTGGTGCAGCGGATGGCGCGGAAGGGCGTGGAGCTGATCCTGGGCTGCAAGCGCGACCCGCAATTCGGGCCGATGGTGCTGGTGGGCACCGGCGGGGTGATGGCGGAGCTGTTCCGGGACGTGGCATTGGACCTCGCGCCGGTGACGCCGGAGCGGGCCGAGGCGATGTTGCGGGGCCTGAAGGGCTTCCCGCTGCTCGACGGCTTCCGCGGCGCGGAGAAGGCGGATGTGCGGGCGGTGGCGGCGGCGGTAGCCGCCTTCTCGGCGCTGGTCGCGGCGGCGGGCGAGCGGATCGCCGAGGCGGAGATCAACCCGCTGATCGCGGGGCCTTGGGGCTGCTTGGCGGTGGACGGGCTGGTGAGGTGCGGCCCGGCGTGAGCCGCGTCGTTCAGCGCGCCGGCCCGGGCCAGCCCCGGTAGCGCAATTCCGGACGGGCGGCCGTCAGGTCCGCGTACAGCCAAGCCATGCGATCGATGTACCAGAGCTTGGCGCCGGTCACGAGCGCGGCGCCGAGCAGCGTCGGCCAGACGGAGAGGTCGGCCACGCCCCAGACCACGGACGCCCCGCCCGCGGCGCCCGCCGCGTTGAGCAGGTGCGGCGCCAAGCGGTGGTGCTCCGGCACCGCCACGGAGTCGCGGCGCGTCCAGAGGCGCTCGCCGAACACGCCTTTGGAGATCCAGGGCGCGTCAGACCGCGCCGGCGGGAACACCCGCGGGTTCAGCCACGTCCAGGCGAGCGCCGCGGCGACGGGCGCGGCCGACCACCAGCCGAGCCGCGCGCGGCTCCAGAAGGCCAGGACCAGCAGCGGCAGAACGGTGGCGAAGCGGGTCCAGCCGCTCCAAGGGTTCGCGTGCCGCGCCCACGCCTCGTCGTCCAGGGCGAACAGGGCGGCGACGCGCCCTTCGGGCGTCACGGCGGCCCTTGGCGCTACCAGCCGTTCACCCGCTCCCACACCGCGAGGACGCGCTCGCCGCCGTCCACCACGTGGTAGCGGTCATGCGCCGCCGCCGTCAGGCAGGCGTGGTTCGGCGCCACGCGCACCCGCGCGCCGACCGGCAGCCGCGCGAAGGGGAGCGGTTCCGCGCCCCTCGCCTCGCCGTGCTCCTGGTGGACGCGCGTCACGACGGCTTCCCCGAAGGACGGGCGGCCGGCGCGATCGAGCACGAGGCCGAAGCCGTAGTCGCGCGGCGCCGCTTCCGTGCTGCGGTCCTTGGAGAGCGCCAGCGCGCCGGCGTCCAGCAGCACGGCGTTGCGCCCCGGCCGCCGGCCGATGACGCTGGCGAGCACCGTCAGCGCGATGCCGTCGGGCCCGTGGGTGCCGAGCTGCATCTGGAACAGGTCGCCGAACATGTAGACGCCGGCGCGGACCTCGGTGACACCCGCGAGGTTCCGCGCGTGCAGGGCGGTGGGGGAGGAGCCGAGCGAAACGATTGGGACGGCGTGGCCCATCGCGCGCAGGCGCTCGGCGGCGCGCACCACGCCGGCGCGTTCGGCTTCGGCCACCGCGGCCATCGCCTCCGGCGTGCGCTCGGCGTAGCTGTGGCCGGCGTGGGCCATGACGCCAGCGAGGCGCGGCCCCAGCGCCGCCGCGATCTCCGGCAGCGCGTCGTCTTCGGGCCGGACGCCGCCCCTGCCCTCGCCCACGTCCACCTCGACCAGCGCCGAGACCGGGCCGGGGTGCGCGGCGACCGCGTGGGCGGCGCCGGGGTCGTCGGTGACGACCTTCACGTCGGCGCCGACGGCGTTCAGCTCCGCCACCGCGTCCAGCTTCCGGGGCGCGATGCCGACGGCGTAGATCTGGTCGGTCCAGCCGCCCTCGGCGAAGTGCCGCGCTTCCGCCAGCGTGCTTACGGTGATCGCGCCGCGGCCGGGCGCGGCCATGCGGGCAACGTCGCGGCTCTTCGCGGTCTTGAGGTGCGGGCGCAGCGCCACGCCGGGGTGCCGCGCGACGGCCGCGGCCATGCGGGCGATGTTCCGCCGCAGCACGCCGAGGTCGAGCACCAGGCACGGCGTCGGGAGGTCGTCGAGCGTTGTCATGCGGCGGTAGGTTAATGGCCCCGTCCGCAACGCGCCAAGTTCCGCGATCGGTGAGGAGGGACGCGGCCCCGGGGCGCGATAACGCCTGACAACCCGGTGTCTTGCGGCGTCGTGCCGGGCTCTTGAAGCCGCGCGCGACGGGAGTTGGGGCAAAGCTGTGCGCGCAGGAGGACAGGACCCATGTCGCACGGCGCGCAGCACCGTCACGATCGACCCGGAAAGCCCGCGCCCATGTCGCGCGAGGCCGCCGAGGCCGTACTCCGCCGGCACGGCCTGGACGCCGCCGGCCTCGCGGCGGACGAGCTGAAGCGCCGCTGGCAGGAGTTGGCGCGCCGGCACCACCCCGACCTCGGCGGCGACACGCGCGCCATGCAGGAGATCAACGCGGCCTATTCTTTCCTCAAACCGCAGGCCGGCGGCGGCCTGCGCGACACCACTTCGCCGCGCGTCGGCGGCGTGCCGGTCTGGGCCTGGGCCGGCAACGCCCTGGGCACCGTGCCGGACGAGGTGATCTCGCGCGACGACTACAGCGACCGCAACTTCTTGAAGAAGCGCCTGTGGGAGATGTCCGGGTGCTCCAAGGAGGAATGGACCCTGTGGGCCTTCGACGGGCGCGAGTTCCTGCCGCCCGTCGTCGCCTACGGCAGCGAGGCGATCTTCCCGGAGATGGGCCGGGCCATGCTGCACCACGGGCGCCGCGGCTTCCGCTGGCCGCGCGCGGTGCTCGCGCAGGCGCCGAACGAGCGGTACGAGGTGCTGCTGCTGCACGCCGACCGCCGGCCGCTGGACCCGCCCGTGGCGATGTCCCTGTCGTGCCCGGGCGGCTTGGCGCGCGACCGGGCCTTCGCCATAGACCTGCCGGGCTATCTCGACTCGCTGGCGGCGCGCCGGAGATCCTGACCGCCGCGCCTCACAGCGCGACTCCGAGCAGCTCCGCGAAGCGCGGCGTGCTCTTCAGGCCGGTGCCGGTCATGACGAGCACGGTGCGCTCCTCCGGCCGTACCGTGCCGGCGCCGAGCAGCTTGCGGAAGGCGGCCGCGGCCTGGGCGCAGGTCGGCTCCACGTAGACGCCCATGCGCGCGAGGTCGAGCGCGGCGGCGCCGATCTCCGCCTCCGACAGCATCACCGCGCCGCCGCGGCTCTGCTGCAAGAAGCCGAGGCACTCGCGCATCCGGATCGGCTTGGCGATGGCGGTGCCCTCGGCGATGGTCGGGCGCGGCTCGGCCGGTTCGAGGTCGAGGAAGGCGCGGGCGATGGGGGCGCAGTTCGCCGGCTGCGCGGCGAATATGCGTGGCACCCGGTCGATCTGCCCGGCCGCCAGCAGCTCCGCGAAGCCCATGCCGCAGCCGAGCACGTTGGAGCCGGCGCCGCAGGGCACCACGACGTTGTCCGGCGCGGCGAAGCCGAGGTCCTCCCACAGCTCGTAGGCGAGGGTCTTGGTGCCCTGGAGGAAGAAGGGGTGCCAGTTGTGGCTGGCGTAGAACACCGAGGCGGCTTGGCGCAGCGCCTCGTCCGCGCAGTCCTGCCGGCTGCCGGGCACCAGCTCAATCTCGGCGCCGCTGGCGCGCGCCTGCACCGTCTTGGCGGCGGAGGTGCTTTCGGGGACCAGGATCTTGGCGCGCATCCCGCCCGCCGCCGCGTAGGCCGCGACCGCCGCGCCGCCGTTGCCGGAGGAGTCCTCCAGCACCGCCTCGACGCCCTGCGCGCGGAGCAGCGAGAGCATCACGGACGCGCCGCGGTCCTTGAAGGAGCCGGTGGGCATGAACCACTCGCACTTCAGCAGAGCGGTGGCGCCGCCGCCGACGGCGCGCGGGACGAGCGGCGTGCAGCCCTCGCCCATGCTGATCGGCGGCGTGCCTCCGAGCGGCGGCAAGGCGGCGCGGTAGCGCCATAGGCTGCGCTCGCCCCGGTCGATGTCGTCGCGCCCGATGCCCGGCATCGGCGTGAGCATGAGCGGCGCCCCGTCGTCGCCGCGCCAGCGCGGCCGGTCGAAGGGCCAAGTGGCGCCGGTGCGGGGGTCGAGGTAGGCGGGAGAACCGTCCATGCGGCGAGACTTGCTCTTTCCGAACTGCGCGGCAAGGTTGCGTGGATGACCAAGGAAGCGAAAACGCCGGCCGCTCCCTCGGTGCGCCCTGCCGATGACGCCGCCGCGGTCGCCCGCCTCGCCGCCGACCTCGTCTCCATCGACAGCCGAAGCGCCGTTTCGAACCTGGCGGTGGCCGACCGGATCGAAGCGGAACTCGGCGGCTTCGAAGTGGAACGGCTGGACTACACGGATGCCGCCGGCGTGCCGAAGCGCGCGCTGGTGGCGCACCGCGGACCGCCGGGCGGGCACGCCTTGTCCGGGCACATGGACACGGTGCCGGAGACGGGCTGGACGGAAGAGCCCTGGGCGCCGCGGCTCGGCGCGGCGGGCGTGCTGCACGGCCTGGGCAGCGCCGACATGAAGGGGCCGCTCGCCGCTTGCATCGTCGCCGCGCGGGGCGTGCCGGGGCGCGTGCCTGCGACGCTGCTCATCACCACGGACGAGGAGACCACCAAGGCCGGCGCACGCGCCGTGGCGGACAGCGCTCTGGCCCGCCGCCTCGGCCTCCGGGGCGTCCTTGTGGCGGAGCCGACCCGGCTGGTGCCGGTGCGGGGCCACCGCGCTTCGGTGAACATCACGGCCACGGCCGAGGGTGTGCAGGCGCACTCGTCCACCGGCAAAGGCCGCAACGCCAACTGGGACCTGATTCCGTTCCTGGCGGAGATGCGCGCGCTGGCGCAACGGCTCCGCGACGACCCGGCCTTCCGCGACGGCGCCTACGACCCGGCCTTCCCCGACTTCAACCTCGTCGTCGACAACCACGGGACGGCGGTGAACGTGACCGTCGCGCGCGCGACCTGCCGCATCAAATTCCGCCGCAGCCGCGGCCTGCGGGCCGAGCCGGTGCTGGAGGCGGTGCGGGACGCCGCGGCGCGGGCCGGTGTCGCGCTGGACGTCTCGGCCGAGGGCGAAGCGCCGGAACTCGCCGCCGACCACCCGCTGGTGCGCCTTTGCGCGGAACTGTCCGGCAAGGCGCCCGCGACCGTCCCCTTCGGCACGGACGCGGTGGCGTTGCAGGCGCTGGCGCCTTGCGTGGTGATGGGGCCGGGCGACATCGCCGTCGCCCACACGCCGGAGGAGCGGGTGTCCGTGGCCGAGTTGGCGGCGGCGGTGCCGCTCATGGCCCGTTTCCTGGAACGCGGCGCCGACTGAGAATCATCTTTGCGGGATCGCTCCGCCTAGCGGGGTCGGAAGCCGTTCAAACGCCCGCGACGCCCCATATGGCGGAATCATGCACACGAAAACGGCACCCGGCGGGGCTCGCACCGCCGCCGGCGCCGCCCGGGAGGTCCGAGATCCATGACCCGACCCGCCTTGGCAGCCCTGCTCGGCGGCTTCCTGCTCGCAGGCTGCGCCGTGCGCCCGCCGACCGGCCCGACCGTCCTTGCGATCCCGCCCGAGGGGAAGAACCTCGCCCAGTTCCAGCAGGAAGAGGCGGGCTGCCGGAATTACGCCTTCAACCAGATTGGCATCAGCCCTGCGCAAGGCGCGAACCAATCGGCGGCCGGCAGCGCGGTCGCGGGCACGGCGCTCGGCGCCGCCGCGGGTGCGCTGCTGGGTGCGGCCGGCGGCTCGCCGGGCACGGGCGCGGCGATCGGCGCCGGCACCGGGCTGCTGGCCGGTTCGGCGGTCGGCGCCAACAACGCGCAGGTTTCGGGCTACAGCCTCCAAGCCCGCTACGACCAAGCCTACACGCAATGCTTGGCGAGCACGGGCAACCAAGTGCAGACCGCGGCCGCCTATGGGACTCCCTACGGCGCGCCGTACCCGTACTACCCGGCCTACCCGTATTACGGGCCGTACTACAGCCCCTATGTCGGCGGGTTCTACGGGCCGGGCTTCTACCGGCCGGGCGTTTCGCTCGGCTTCGGCTTCGGGATCAATCACTGGCGTCCCTTCTACGGGCGCGGCTTCCACGGCGGTGGATTCCGCGGCGGCGGCGCCCGCGGCTTCGGCATACGCGGCCGTTGAGGCGCCGCGGACGCCGGCCCAGCGGGCGCGGAGCGGTCGACCGGAGCCTGCTGCGCCGGCGTCAGACCACCCCGGCCAGCTGCGCCGAGCGGCGGCCGTGGCCGATGACCACGCCTGGCGAAGCGGGCTTGGCACGGCGAAGCGCACTCCACGCGCGCGGCTGGCCAGCGCCGCCGACGGCGCCGTGGGCGGCGGCACCGACCACGGCTCCCTCTTGCACAGCCGGTGCACCGGGCAGCATGAAGCCGGCGTTGCGTGGCGCCTGCGCCGAGCCTTCCACCAACCAAGCGTCGGCCGGCGACACTGGGTGGCCGAGCAGGCGCCGAGCACCGCCGTGACCTCGCCGGCGCCGATCGCCCTGGCGGCAGGTGGACCGCGGCCGATGCGGCGACCGCGGCGGGCGGTTCGGACAGGATGCGGCCGACGCCGGGCGGTTCGCGAGCGTTCAGCAGCAGGATCGCGGCCGGCGCCAGCAGCGCCATGAGCCCGCCGTTCCGCAACGCGCGCCCGTAGCGGCGCGCGCTGCGGAACGGCGGCGCATCGCCGAGCCCGGCCGCCGTCCCGGTCCCGGTCGGAACCTCGGGCGCGCCGCGCACGGGGCCGCCGGGTACCGCGCGGGTCGCGGCGGCGCCCGCCGCTACTCCAGCTTGATGTCCAGTTCGCGCACCTTGCGCTCCCATAAAGCGCTTTCCTGCCGGACCATGGCCGCGAACTCCGCGAGCGGGCGGGCCGGCGCCGGTTCCAGGCCGTCGTGTTCCAACCGCTCGCGGAAGCGCGGCGAGTCGGCGGCGCGGCGGCAAGCCGCGGACAGGCGCTCCTGGACTTCGGCGGGCAGGCCGGCGGGCGCGAAGACGCCGTGCCAACCGGTGATGACCACGCCGGGCAGTCCGGCTTCCGCGAGCGTCGGCACCTCGGGCAGCGCGGAGATGCGCTTTTCGCCCGTCACGGCGATGGCGCGCAGCTTGCCCTCCTTGATCTGCGGGATGGCCGGGGGCGGCGAGGAGAAGTTCATCGCCACGCGCCCCGCCACCACGTCCAGCAGCGCCGGCGCGGTGCCGCGGTACGGGATGTGCTCCATGGAGAGGCCGGCCGCCTCGGCGAACAGCACGCCAGCGAGGTGGTTGGCGTTGCCGACGCCGCCGGAGGAGTAGGAGACCTCGCCGCGCGGGCGGCTCCGCACGTGGGCGATCAGCTCCGGGAGGGTGCGCGCCGGCACCTCCGGGTTGACAACCAGCACGTACTGGTAGGACGAGACCTGCGCCACCGGCGCCAGGGCGTTGGCGAGGTTGAGCCGGTCGCCGCGCTGCAGGTGCGGATTGACCACGATGTTGGTGGAGACCGCGAAGAGCAGGATCGAACCATCCGGCCGCGAGCGCGCGACGCCCACCGAGCCGACATGCCCCGCCGCGCCGCCGCGGTTGTCCACCACCACGGTCTGGTTCAGCTCCTGGGCGAGGAGCTGCGCGAACTCCCGCGCGGTGATGTCGGTGCCGCCGCCCGCCGCGTAGGGCACCACCACCGTCAGCGCACGGACCGCGGGCTGCTGCGCATGGGCGCCGCGGCGGCCTGCGGCGAGGGCGGCGGCGCCCAGGCCGGCGGCGAGCGCGACGCGGCGCGTCGGGACGGTGGCGGTGGCGGTGGCGGTGGCGGTGGCGGTGGCGGTGGCGACAGACGGGCTCGGCATCGCGTCGTTCCTCGTGGTGCGGCTCGGTCGGCGAGTTTTGCCCCGAAAGTCGGCCTGCCGGAGCCGGGCCTCACGCATCCGTCATCGAACCGGCGCGCGCAGGTGCCGAGCGTTCCGGCCCCGGCGCTTGATCGCCGCCGCGGATCGGGCTGCTTTGAACGACAACCCAACAGGGAAGGGGACGTCCATGGCGAAAGTGGCACTGGTCACCGGCGGGCAGCGCGGGATCGGCGCGGCCATCAGCGAAGCGTTGCAGCAGGCGGGCCGCACGGTGGTGGCGAGCTACGCCGGCAACGACGCCGCGGCCGAGGCCTTCACCAAACGCACCGGCATTCGCTGCTTCAAGTTCGACGTCGCCGACTTCAAGCAGTGCGCCGACGCGGTGAAGCGCATCGAAGGCGAGGTCGGCACCGTCGAGATCCTGGTGAACAACGCCGGCATCACCCGCGACGCCACCATGAAGCGCCTGACGCGCGAGCAGTGGGACGCGGTGATCGATACCAACCTCGGCTCCTGCTACAACATGTGCAAGCTGGTGTGGGACGGCATGATGGCGCGCCAGTTCGGCCGCATCGTCAACATCGGCTCGGTCAACGGCCAGGCCGGGCAGTACGGGCAGGTGAACTACGCCGCCGCCAAGTCCGGCATCCACGGCTTCACCAAGGCGCTGGCGCAGGAAGGCGCCAAGGCCCAGATCACGGTGAACGCCATCGCCCCGGGCTACGTCGACACCGAGATGGTGCGCGCCGTGCCGCCGGACGTGCTGGAGAAGATCATCGCCCGCATCCCGCGCGGGCGCCTGGGCACGGCGCAGGACATCGCGCGCGGCGTGGCCTTCCTCACCGCCGACGACGCGGACTTCATCACCGGCTCGACGCTGTCCATCAACGGCGGGCAGCACATGTACTGACGTTCCGAGCGGGGGCGGCGGGAACACCGGCCGCCGCCACTCGTTCTGGTCCTCTCGGCTAGGAGAGGACGCACCATGGCCAGCAGCAAGCACCCGAAGACCACGGCGGACCGCGAGAGCGGGCTCGGCGCCGACGCGCCGCGTCCGCCGGACGACCTCGACCGCAACCCGGGCATCGGCACCTCCAAGGGCGTCCACAGCGCCACCGGCGTGGATCCGGAGGACCTGGAAGCGCAAAGCACCGTCGAAGGCGATACCATGAACGACACGACGGCGCAGGGCGGCGTAGACCCGGACCAGCAGGGCCGGACCAACAAGTAGCGGTGGAGGCGCGGCGCCGCCCGACCGAGGTTGCTTCCGGGCCGGCGCCGGCCGACCATCGGGCGCGCCGGACGGAGAAGCGCCCATGGGTTACGCCATCATCGCCTGGGACGGCGAGGACGAGGCCGCGCCGCAGCGCCGCATGGCGGCGCGCGAGCGGCACATGACCGTCATCACCGAATGGGCGGCCGACGGGCGCTTGGCGCTCGGCGTGTCGTTGTTCACGCCGGACTGGAAGCCGGCGGGGTCGCTGATGCTGCTCGAAGTGCCCGACCGCGCGGGGCTCGACACCTACCTCGCCGCCGAGCCCTTCGCGCAGGGCGAGGTGTGGAAGCACGTCGAAGCCTTTCCCTTCCGCATCGCGCCCCTGCCCTACCGGCCGCTGCCGCAGCCCGGCGCGCCGGTCGCTTCCAGCCGCACGCACACCGTGATCGTCGCGCGTGACGGCACCGACGAAGGGGCCGAAGCGCGGCGGCTCGCGGTGCGGGCAGCGCACATGAAGCGCGTGTCGCCGATGGCGGCGGACGGCACGCTCGCCGTGGGCGGAGCCATCCTGGACGAACCGGGCGGGCGCATGATCGGGTCCATCGCCGTCACCGCGCACGCGGACGACGCCGCAGCGCGCGCCTGGATGGCCGAGGACCCCTACATTACTGGCGGCGTGTGGCGCGACGTCTCGCTGTACGGCACCCGGTTCGCGCCCCTTCCCTACCGACCGCTGCCGGGCTCCGCCTGACCCGCCCCGGCGTGTCGGTCGCGGCGGCGCACGCGGGGACGACCGGGTCGGGCACCATGGCCGGCTGCGCGGCATTGGCGCTTTGGGCCTTCCTGGCGCCGTTGACGCGCTTGGCGCAGCCCACGCCTCCGCTCCTGCTCACCGCGCTCGGCCTCGCCGCCGGGGGGATGTTCGGCTTGGCGGCAGTGGCGGCGCGGGGGCGGCTGTCGGCACTGCGGCAGGGCCCGCTCGCCTGGACGCACGGGTTGGCGGGGATCGGCGGCTACCACGCGCTCTACTTCGCGGCGCTGGGCTGGGCACCGGCCGTCGAGGCGAACCTGCTGAACTACGCTTGGCCGCTGCTCATCGTGCTGTTCTCGGGCCTGATCGGCGGGTTGCGGCTGGGCGCGCGGCGCCTGCTCGGCGTCGGCATGGGCGCGGCCGGCGCGGCGCTGCTGCTGGCGGGGGGCGGAGCGGCGTTCCCGGCGGAAGCCTGGGCGGGCTTCGCCTGCGCGCTCGCCGCCGCCGTGGTGTGGGCGCTCTACTCCGTGCTGGCTGCGCGGCTCGGTTCGGTGCCGAGCGAGGCGGTGGCGGGCTTTTGCCTCGTTTCCGCCGCCGCGGCTTGGCTGGCGCATTTGGCGCTAGAGCCGCCGGCCGCCTTGGAGGCGCGGCATTGGACGGTGGTGGCGCTGATGGGCCTCGGGCCAACGGGCGCGGCCTTTTTCCTGTGGGACCACGGCATGAAGCGGGGCGACCCGCGGCTGCTCGGCACCCTGGCCTACGCGGTGCCGGTGGCGTCCACCCTGCTGCTGGTGGCCGCCGGCGAGGGCGAGCTTTCGGCGCGGATGCTCGTCGCGGCGGCGCTGGTGAGCGGCGGCGGCCTGCTGGCGGCCTCTGCCGGCCGGCGGCGCGGGTAGCGCCCGCCGTCAGCGGTCACCGGTCACCGGTCACCGGTCACCGGTCACCGGTCACCGGTCACCGGTCACCGGTCAGCCCAAGGCCACGCGGTCGCCCAAAGCAAGCCGCATCCGCCACGTGACGCCGCCACTGCCGTAGTCGAGCGCCACCTCGCCCCCGAGTTGGCGCGCCAAGCCCTTCTCCAGCAGGTGCAGGCCGAAGCCGCGCCGGGTCGGCGGGCCGGCGAGCGGGGGGCCACCGCTCTCGGCCCAGGCGATGTCGAGCGCGGCGGCGTCGTCCGGCGCCGGCGCCCACACGAGCGAAACCTTGCCGCCTGGCCGGGACAGCGCGCCGTGCTTGGTGGCGTTGGTCGCCAGTTCGTGCAGGGCCATCGCCAGCGACACGGCCGGCTCCGGCGCGAGCAGCACGCGCGGCCCGTCGCACGCGATCCGCGCCGCGGCGGCGCCCGTGCCGAGCACCCCGAAGGGCGCCAGGGCGGCGTGCGCCAGCCCGGCGAGGTCCGTGTTCCGCCACGCCTCCCGCGTCAGGAGGTCGTGCGCGCGGGACAGCGCCAGCAGCCGGGTGCGGAAGTCGGCGTGGAAGCGCTCCTTCTCCTCGCCGCCGCCGGTGGCGCGGAAGGACTGCTCGGCCAGCGCCAGCACCACGGTGAGCGTGTTCTTCACCCGGTGGTTCATCTCGGCCAGGATCAGCGCCTGCCGCTCCCCGGCGGCGCGCTGCTCGGTGCTTTCGATGGAGGCGCAGACCAAACGCACCTCCCCGGCCGACGCGCGCCTGCCCGCCTCGGCCACGAAGCCGGCCCGTCCGACCGAGCGGAACCAGCGCGGGCGGCCGTCCGCGCCCGGCTGCGGGCCGCGGTGCTCGATCGCAAAGCGGCGGTCGCCGGCCGGGTCGAGGGCGCGAGCGACCGCCTCCCGCACCGCGGCGGCGTCGTCCGGGTGCGCGAGGAGGCGGAGCGCGTCCGCGAAGGGGAGCCGGCCGGGCATTCCGAACAGGTCCCGCGCCCCGGCGTCCCAGGTGGACAGGCCGGTGGCCGCGTGGAGTTCCCAGGCGCAGCCGCCCGCGGCTCCGAACGCGAGGCGCAGCCGCTCCTCCCCTGCCCGCCGGGCGCCCGCCTCGTCCAAAGACCGCGCGGCTTGCCGCGCCGTGCGTTGGTTCTCCAAGGCCCGCATCGCCACGGAAGCGAGCGAGGCCAGCCGCCGCCGCTCGGCGGGCGCGATGCCGAAGGGCCGGGGATGGGGCGACAGGACGCATACGGTGCCGAGCGCGCGGCCGTCAGGGGCGACGATCGGCGCGCCGGCGTAGAAGCGTATGCGCTGCCCGCCGACCACGGGGGCTTCGCCGGCGAAGCGGGGGTCGGCGGCGGCGTCGTTCACCACGAAAACATCGCGGGGTTCGCCGAGCGCTCGGCCGCAGAGCGCCCAAACCTGCGGGACCTCGGCGACTTCCAGCCCGACCCGCGCTAGGGGGAATTGCCGCTGCCTTTCCGAGAGCGAGACCAGGGCCGCCGGCGCCCGCAGCAGATCCGCCGCCAAGTTGGCGATCTCGTCGAATTCGGGCGCGGAGGACGCTTGCGGCCCATCGCAGCGGCGCGTCGCGGCCGCATGCGCCGTTTCTCCGGCCGCACCAGCGGGAAAGGCTTGGTACCCAGGCGCAGCCATTAGTGGGTGTTCTCATGCGATAACAGTTCGTTAGTGTATCTAACGTTCCGCTATGCGAACAGCGCCGTCCTGAGACCTCATCCAATTGTCAGCGTCAAAGCCAGGAGCGAACGATCGCGGCGATCTGGCGCGGTGCCGATGGCCTGCATCATACCGCCGCGCTTCGGCGACGCGGCTCGCCGAACCCCGGCCATAGGTGCATGCGGTATACGGCGAGGCTCGGCGACGGAGAAGGCGCGCGCCGTTTGGGCGGCTCCTACCGCCCTTTCAGTTTCCGCCACGCGGCGAAGTCCGACAGGCTGCGCTCCTCGGTGGCCGGGTAGAGGCCCAGGATGGGGCGCCCCTTGCGGACCTCCTCGGTCACGAAGTCTTCGTACGCGGTCATCTCCACCGCTTCCGCCGCCAGTTCGTCCGCGAGGTGGGCGGGGAGGACGATCACGCCGTCGTTGTCGCCGACCACCACGTCGCCGGGGAACACCGGCGCGTCGCCGCAGCCGATAGGCACGTTGATGTCGATGGCTTGGTGCAGCGTGAGGTTGGTGGGCGCCGAAGGGCGCTGGTGGAAGGCGGGGAAACCGAGCGAGGCGATCTCGGCCGCGTCGCGGAAGCCGCCGTCCGTCACCACTCCGGCGACCCCGCGCGCCATGAGGCGCGACACCAGGATGCCGCCGGCCGAGGCGGCGCGCGGGTCCTTGCGGCTGTCCATCACCATCACCGCGCCGGGCGGGCACTCCTCCACCGCCTTGCGCTGCGGGTGCGTGCCGTCGCGGAACACCTCCAGCATGTTGAGGTCTTCCCGCGCCGGCATGTAGCGCAGCGTGAAGGCTTCGCCGACCACGCTCTCCTTCAAGGGCGAGAGCGGCTGCACGCATTGCACGAACTGCGAGCGGAAGCCGCGCTTGTAGAGCGCGGTGGCGAGCGTCGCGGTGGAGACGCCCTTCAGCTTGTCGCGGGTCTCGGGCTTCAAAGCCACGGCGTCGCCTCCCTCAGTAGATCGCGGGTTCGGGGACCGGCGCGCCGAACTCGGTGCGCAGGAAGTCGAAGTCGCAGCCCTCGTTCGCCTGCTGGATGTGCTTGGTGAACACCCAGCCGTAGCCCCGCTCGAAGCGCGGCTCCGGCTGCTTCCAAGCGGCGCGCCGCCGGGCCAGTTCCTCCTCGGGCACATCCATGGAGATGGAACGGGCGTCCACGTCCACCGCGACCGTGTCGCCGTTCCTGAGCAGCGCCAGCGGGCCGCCGACGTAGCTCTCCGGCGCCACGTGCAGCACGCAGGCGCCGTAGGAGGTGCCGCTCATGCGCGCGTCGGAGATGCGCAGCATGTCGCGGTGCCCCTCCTTCAGCAGCTTCTTGGGCATGGGCAGCATGCCCCACTCCGGCATCCCCGGCCCGCCCTGCGGCCCGGCGTTCCGCAGCACCATGACGTGGTCCGCCGTCACGTCCCAGGACTCGTCCTCCACCGCCTTCTTCATGGAGGGGTAGTCGTCGAACACGACGGCGGGGCCGGAGTGCTTAAGGAAGCGCTGGTCCATCGCCGCCGGCTTGATGACGCAGCCGTCCGGCGCGAGGTTGCCCTTCAGCACCGCGAGCGACCCTTCGCCGTAGATCGGGTTCGCCGTGGTGCGGATGACGTCGTCGTTGAAGACCTTCGCGCCCTCGATGTTCTCGCCCAGCGTGCGGCCGGTGACGGTCAGGCAGGACAGGTCCAGGTGCTCGCGGATGCGGCCCATCAGCCCCTTGATGCCGCCGGCGTAGAAGAAGTCCTCCATCAGGTACTGGTTGCCGGAGGGGCGGACGTTGCCGATCACCGGCACGCGGCGGGAGTAGCGCTCGAAGTCGTCGAGGCCGACGTCGTGCCCGGCGCGCCGAGCCATGGCGATCAGGTGGATGATGGCGTTGGTGGAGCAGCCCATGGCCATG
Organism: Craurococcus roseus; assembly: GCF_039523795.1. Taxonomy (NCBI): domain Bacteria; kingdom Pseudomonadati; phylum Pseudomonadota; class Alphaproteobacteria; order Acetobacterales; family Acetobacteraceae; genus Craurococcus; species Craurococcus roseus. The sequence continues at coordinate 350,146 of NZ_BAAAFZ010000008.1, forward strand.
GCGACGGCGATGGCGTTGCCGAAGGCGGCGCGGGTCTGGATGCGCCGCGGCGTGAGGTCCTCGCGCACCATCTCCACGATGCGCCGCCCGGACTCGCTCGCCAGCCGGATGTGCCCGGAGTCCGCCGCCGGGATGGAGGAGCCGCCCGGCAGCACCATGCCCGCCGCCTCGGCGATCGCCGTCATGGTGGAGGCGGTGCCCATGGTCATGCAGGTGCCGTAGGAGCGCGCGATGCCGCCCTCGACGCCGAGCCAGTCCTGGTCGGTGATCTTGCCCGCGCGCAGCTCGTCCCAGTACTTCCAGGAGTCGGAGCCGGAACCGAGCACCTTGCCCTGCCAATTGCCGCGCAGCATCGGCCCCGCCGGCAGATAGATCGCGGGGATGTCCATGCTGGTGGCGCCGAGCAGCAGGCCCGGCGTGCTCTTGTCGCAGCCGCCCATAAGCACCGCGCCGTCCACGGGATGGGAGCGCAGCAGCTCCTCCGTCTCCATGGCCAGCATGTTGCGGTACATCATGGTGGTCGGCTTGACGAAGCTCTCGCTCACCGAGATCGCCGGCAACTCCACCGGGAAGCCGCCCGCCATCAGGATGCCGCGCTTCACGTCGTCCACGCGGGTCTTGAAGTGCGCGTGGCAGGGCTGGAGGTCGGACCAGGTGTTGACGATGGCGATGACCGGCTTGCCCGTCCATTCCTCCGGCGCGTAGCCCATCTGCATGGCGCGCGAGCGATGGCCGAAGGAGCGCAGGTCGGCCGGGCCGAACCAGCGGGCGGAGCGGAACTCGGACGGGTCCTTGCGGCGGGGCTGCGCGGAGTCCGGCGCCTCGGTCGCTTCCAGTTGCGCGGGTCGCGTGGCGGCGGGTTCGTCGGGCATGGCGGGCGCGTCCTCCTCTCGGCTCCGGTCGTCAGTCCAGGCTGATCTTGGCGCTCTTCGCAACCTCGCCCCAGCGCTTCGTCTCGCTGGCGACGAAGGCGCGGAACTCCTCGGGCGAGTTGCCGACCGGGGTTATGCCGAGGTCGGCGAAGCGCGCCGCCACGGCGGGGGTGGCCAGGGCCGCGCGCGCCTCGGCGTTCAGGCGCTCGATGATCGGGGCGGGCACGCGGGCCGGGGCGAAGAAGCCGTGCCAGGACAGGCTCTCGAAGCCTGGCACCGTCTCGGCGATCGCCGGCACGTCCGGCGCGGCCGGGCTCCGCTGCAAGGAGGTCACGCCCAGGACGCGCAGCTTGCCCTCCCGCGCGAAGGGCCAGGCGGAGGAAAAGTTGTCGAAGGCCATCGGCAGCTCGCCGCCGAGCAGCGCCGTCGTGACCTGGCCGCTGCCCCGGTAGGGCACGTGCTCGATCTGCGTGCCGGTGAGCTGCGCGAACAGCGTGCCGGCGAGGTGGACGGAGGTGCCGACGCCGGAGGAACCGTAGTTCACCTGCCCCGGCCGCGCCTTCAGGTGCGCCACCAGCTCGGGCACGCTGCGGGCGGGGAAGCTTTCCGCCACCGCCAGCGCGTTCGGCTGGGAGGCGAGCTGGGTGATCGGGGCGAAGTCGCGCAGGTTGTCGTAGGGCAGGCGCGGGTAGATGCCCGGGTTGATGGCGTGCGAGCTGATGGTGCCGAGGCAGATGGTATAGCCGTCCGGCTGGGCCCGCGCGCAGGCTTCGCTGCCGAGGTTGCCGCCGGCGCCGGGCCGGTTCTCCACGACGACCGGCTGGCCGAGCGCCTTGGACATCTCGGTGCCGACAAGGCGCGCGACAGTGTCGGAGGTGCCGGCGGAGAAAGGCACGATCACGCGGATGGGCTGGGTCGGCCAAGCCCGCTGCTGCGCCGCAGCCGGCCACGAGGCTGCGCCCAGCGCCGCCCCCAGGACCAGCGCCGCCCCCGTCACCGCCGCCATGCGCCTCGTGATGGCCTCCATCGTCGTCCCTCCGCGCCCCGCTGCTTCATCCGGGCTTCCGGGCCCGCATGCCAACTGCTATGGCAGATGGCAATGCCCGACTCGTACGAATCCGCGGTCGTACCCTTCGCGCCCGACGAGGTCCTCTCGCTGGCCGAACGCGCGTACCGGCGGCTGCGCGACGCCATCCTGGGCGGCGCCCTGCCGACCGGGAGCCGCGTGTCCGAGCGCGCGCTCGGCAAGTCCCTCGGCGTGTCGGCCCAGCCGGTGCGGGAAGCGCTCCGCCGCTTGGAGGCCGAGGGCATGGTGGTCACCTCGCCCCGGCGCGGCACGGTGGTGGCCGAGTTCGACGCCAGGGCGCTGGCCGAGATGAACCTGATCCGGCTGGCGCTGGAGGGCAGCGCCGCCGCCCTCGCCGCGCGCAAGGCCACGGACGCCGACATCGCCGGGCTCCGCGCGCAGCTCGGCGCGATGCGCGAGGCGACCGCCGCCGGCGACATCGCCGCCCTGACGCGCGCCAACGAGGCCTTCCACGAACGGCTGCACGCCGCGGCCGGCAACGCGTTCCTGGCGCGCGCCCTGCAAACCTTGCGCGCCTACGACCGCGTGGCCCGCCTCCGCGCCCTGGGCAGCTCGCCGGCTGAGCCGGCCCAGGCCTTGCGGGAACACGCGTCGCTGCTCGCGGCGCTGCGCCGGCGCGACCCCGAACTGGCCGAAGCGCGGATGCGGGCGCACGTCCGCCGCTCGCTCCGCGCGGGCGGCTTGGCCGACCCGCCCGGCGGCGGGCGGCGCCGGAGGTGACCGCCCCGGGACCTCGGCCGTCCGGAGGTCCCCGCTCGGCTTCCACGAGCCCGGCCGTGCGCGCCGGCGGGCCGCCCGCGCTAGGCTGGCCGGCGCACACCCGGGAGGAAGACACCATGGCCATCAGCATCCCGCGTCGGGCGGCCCTCGCCGCGCCCGCCGCCGCGCTCCTCGCCCCGCGCTTGTCGCGCGCCCAGGCGAACTGGCCCGAGCGGCCGATCACCATGGTCGTGCCTTTCGCGCCCGGCGGCACGCCGGACATCGGCGCGCGGCTGCTGGCGCCGAAGATGGGCGAGTTCCTGGGCCAGTCCGTCGCGGTGGAGAACCGCGCCGGCGCCGGCTCCACCATCGGCACGCGCTCCGTCGTGCAGGCGCGGCCGGACGGCTACACGGTGCTGATGGGCTCCATCTCCTTCCTCACCGCGCCGCTGACCATCCAGCCCATGCCGTTCGACCCGGTGGAGACGCTGCGTTGCGTCTGCCTCGTTTCCACCTCGCCCTACATCCTGGTGGTGCGGGTCGACAGCCCGGCGCGCGACATCGCCGGCTTTCACGCCATGGCGAAAGCCGAAGGCGCCAAGCTGAACTACGGCTCCGCCGGCAACGGCACGCCGCTGCACCTGGGCGCGGAGCTCTACAAGCTGATGATGGGCGTGGACCTCACCCACGTCGCCTACCGCGGCACCGGCCCCGCCATCACGGCCTTGCTGTCCGGCGACGTCTCCATGGTCTTCGCCGATGTGCCGGGGGCTTCGGCGCACATCGCCTCCGGCGCGGTGCGGCCGCTGGCGACGCTGGTGAAGCAGCGCATCGCGCAGTTCCCGAACGTGCCGGCGATGGCAGAAAGCGACCCGCGCCTCGCCGACTACGAGGTCTACACCTGGGCGATGCTGGCCGCGCCCAAGGCCACGCCGGACGGGCCAGTGATGCGCCTCAACGAGGCCGCGCGGCGCGCCGCCCAGGCCCCCGGCGTCTCGGAGCGCTTCGCGGAGTTGGGCTTCGACCACATCGGCTCCACGCCGGCGGAGGGCGACGCGCGGTTGGGCCGCGAGAAGGCGAAGTGGCAGGACGTGATCCGGCGGGCGAACATCCGCGCGGACCTTTAGGCGCCGGTCGCCCATTGGGAAAACGCCAAAGGCGTGAAGCGTCGGGCCGGTGGGGGCGAGCCCCTTCGGCCGGTTCGCCATCGGGCCGAAGCCGGGCCAGCGTCCTCGGCGACGGGCGTGTCGGCGCGCGGCGCGCCCGGACGCCGTCGACGCGGCCGCTTCCCTCAGGCGACTCCCTGACCCGCGCCACCGCGAACGCCGTGTAAGGCCGATCACAGCGCGGCGCGGACGAGCACGGCATCCATGCGCGGCACCGGCAGCTGCGCTGCCGGCCCCACCGACCGGATGAGGCGCCGCGGATGCGGCCGGTCCTTGCTGCGCGGCGGGCAGCAAAAGAGGACGCGCGCCATGGATCGCAACGATTCCCTGACCGGACGCATGTTGGCCGGGCTGGATGCCGACCCGGACGCCGGCGCGTTGCGGCGTCGCGGCGGAGAAGCCGCCACGGAAGCCGAATGGCGCGCGATGCGGGGCGCCTGGGTCGCGGCGGTGTTGCGGGCGCTCTGGCGCGCCGCGCCGGTCGGGCCTGCCCGGCTGGCGCGACTGCCGGCGGGCGGGCGTCGTTGAACGCGCCAGCACCCAGCGGCTCGGCGCGCCCACGCACGCGCGGCTTGACCGCGCTCATCGCCGCACTCACGGCGCTGCCCGCCTTGTCCATCGACATGGGCCTGCCGGCGCTGCCGGATCTGGCCGACGCCTTCGGCGCCGGGGCGGGCGATGCGCAGCTCTCGATCGGGCTTTTCCTGGCTGGTTTCGCCGCCGCGCAGCTCGGCTGCGGGCCGGCGTCGGACCGCTTCGGCCGGAGGCCCGTGCTCCTCGCCGGCCTCGGCCTCTTCGCCGCCGCCGGCCTGGGCTGCGCGCTGGCGCCTTCGCTCCCCGCCCTGTTCGCGTGCCGCACCCTGCAGGGAGTCGGCGCCTGCGCCGGGACCGTGCTCGCGCGCGCGGTCATCCGCGACCTGTTCTCGGGCGAGGCGGCAGTGGCCAAGCTGTCCCAGGCCACCGCGATCATGGCGCTGGGGCCGGTCCTGGCGCCGGCGGTCGGCGCCGCGGTGCTCGCCGTTTTCGGCTGGCGGGCGGTCTTCGTCGTCCTGGGCCTGGGCGGGCTGGCGCTGTTCCTGGCCGTGGCGTCCGGCTTGGCGGAGACGATCCCCGCGAAGGACCGCGGCGCGCTGGACCAGCGCGCGCTCGCGCGCAACGCGGCCGCCTTTTTCAGAAACGGGCGGGCGCTGGGCAACGCGCTCGCCGCGGCGTTCCTGTTCGGCGGCATGTTCGCCTACGTCGCCGCGTCGCCCTTCGCGCTGATGGAGGCGCTCGGCGTCGGCACGCCGGGCTTCTCCGGCCTCTTCGCGCTGACCGCGCTCGGCATCATGGCCGGCGCGCTCGCCGGGTCGCGCCTCGTCCGCGTCGCGGGCCGGCGGCGGGTGGTGCTGGGTGGCCTCGCGCTCGGCGCGACGGCGGGCGCTGTCCTGTTCGCGCTCGCCCTCGCCGGGGGTCCCGCCTTGCCCGCCGTGGTGGCCCTCGTGGCGCTCTACACCTTCGCCCGCGGCCTGGTGGTGCCGGTGGCTACAGCCTCTGCCATGGAGCCGATGGGCCACGCGGCCGGCCTCGCCTCCGGCCTGATCGGCGCCATGCAGATGGCCGGCGCCGCGCTGGCCGCGTCGAGCGTCGGCCTCTTCGGCGATCCGCTGGTCGGCATGGGGGCGACGCTCGCTTTGTCCGGCGCCGCCGCGCTCGCCTGCGGCCTCGGCTGCGAGAACGAGGCCGGCCGCTACGCCCCGTCCGCCGCGGCGCCCGCGCGCGGCAGGTAGGCGCGGGCCGGCAGTCGGCGCATACGCCCGTCGCCGCTTCCGGCATCGCGGCCGGACGGGGACGGGGGAGCGCGGGGCGCCCATGGCGGTGTACTTCACGGCGGACACGCATTTCGGGCACGCGGCGGCGCGCGCGCTGTACCGCCGCCCCTTCGCCTCGGTGGCCGAGATGGACGAGGCGATGGTCGCGCGCTGGAACGAGGCGGTCGGGCCGGAGGACGAGGTTTGGCACCTGGGCGACTTCGTCGTGCGCCGCGGCGCGGCCGAAGCGGCGGCGGTTTTGCTCACGCGACTCAATGGGCGCAAGCGCCTAGTCATCGGCAACAACGACCCGCCGGCCGTGGCGGCGCTGCCCGGCTGGGCGGCGCCGGCGGTCCACTACGCGGAGGCGGAGGTGGACGGGACGGGCGTTGTGCTCTGCCACTACGCCTTCCGCACCTGGCGCAACGCCGGCCGCGGGTGGGTCAACCTGCACGGCCACAGCCACGGCCGGCTGCGCCCGCCGCTGCCCCGCCAAGCGGACGTGGGCGTGGACGCGCAGGATTTCCGCCCCGTGGCCCTGGCGGAGATCTTCCGGGCCCGACGCGGCGGCCGGCGCGGACCGGCGTAGCGCGGGAATTGGACGCGCGCCCCCCTGGCGCAGCCTTCAAAGGCGGCGCGTCGGGAGGAGCCGGCCGCCGCCGCGATGGGGAGGGAACGATGAAACGCCTGCCCGGCGCCGCCCTGGCGGCGGTGTCGCCGTTGTTCGCCCTCGCGGCGCCCACGGCGCGCGCCCAAGACTTCCCGGCGCGGCAAATCACCATGATCGTCGTGTTCGCGCCAGGCGGCGCGACGGACGTGCTGGCGCGCCTGGCGGCCGACCACATGGGCCGCACGCTGGGCCAGCGCGTGGTGGTGGAGAACGTCACCGGCGCCGGCGGCACGGTCGGCGGCGCCCGCGGCGCGCAGGCAGCGCCCGACGGCTACACGCTGACGGTCGGCAGCAACGGCAGCCATTCCGCCGCGCCGTCCATCTACCGCATCATCCAGTACGACCCGCGCGAGCTGCAGCCGATCGGCCTGATCGCCGGGACGCCGCTTTACTTCATGGTGCGCAACGCCCTGCCTGCCCGCAGCTTCGCCGAGTTCGCGGCGCTGGCGCGGACCGTAGCGGGAGGCCTGTCCAACGGCCATGCGGGGGTGGGCTCCACCAACCACTTGGCCTGCGCGCTGTTCGCCCAGGTTTCCGGGCTGCGGCTGAACGCCATCCCCTACCGCGGCGAGGCGCCGGCCGTGAACGACCTCGTCGCCGGGCAGATCGACTCCGCTTGCGTGCTCGCCCTCGCCGCGGTGCCGCAGCTCCAGGCCGGCACGGCGCGGGCGCTGATGCTCGCCGCGCCCGAGCGTTTCCCGACGGTCCCGGACGTGCCCACCTCGCGCGAAGCAGGGCTCGAAAGCTTCGTATTCCAAGGCTGGAACGCGGTTTTCGCGCCGAAGGGCACGCCGCAGCCGGCCGTCGCCAAGCTGTCGACCGCCCTGGCGGCGGTGTTGGAAGACCCGGGGGTCAGACGGCGCATCGAGGAGTTGGGCTCGGTCCCGCCACGGCCGGACCAGACCGGGCCTGAGGCGCTGCGCGCTCTGGTGCGCTCCGAGGTGGAGCGCTGGGCCGAGGTCGTCCGCGTGGCCGGCATCGGCGCGCAGTGAGGTGGGACCGGCGCCGCCCGACCAAGCCTCTTTTCGGCCGCGCGCCGCCACCTCCACCCCGGCCCAGCCTTCGGTGACGCGCACCAGCTCCGTCACGTCCGTCCCCGCTGCGCCTTGCGCCAGCGCCAAGCCGTAGAGCAGGCGCGCGGCGCCGCAGGTCGGCATGACGAGGCCCAGCGCCTCCGCCTTATCCAGGGCCAAGCGCATGTCCTTCGCCATCAGCTCCATGCGGAAGCCGAAGTCGAAGCGGCGGCTCAGCACCGGACCCGCGGCGAAGCGTCCGGTCGGGAAGGAACGGCCAGAGGAGACGTTGAGCACCCGAACCATCAGCTCGGGGTCGAGCCCGGCTGGGCGCCCACCGCCATCGCTTCGCACGCGGCGGCCCAAGTCGTCGCCGCGAGCAGGTTGTTGACCAGCTTGGGCGTCTGCCCCTGCCCGACCGCCGGCCCGACGAACACCGTGTTCGAGCCTATGGCCTCCAGCACCGGCCGCACCCGCTCGAACGCGGTGGGGTAGCCAGCGGCCATGACGGAGAGCGTGCCGGCCTCGGCGCCCGCGACGCCGCCGCTCACCGGCGCGTCCAACGCGGCCACGCCCCGCGGCGCCAAGCCTTGCGCCACCTCCTGGGCGACGCGGGCACCCGCGGTGGAAAGGTCGACGTAGACGCGCATCGCGCGCCCTTCGACCAACCCGCCGGCGCCCAGCGCCACCGCTTTCGCCGCCGCTGGCGTGGGCAGGCTGACCAGGACGATCTCGGCCTCGTCCGCGACCGCCGCGGCGCTCCTCCGCCCTTCCGCGCCGTCCGATCCGGCGGCGGACAGCGCCGAGGGATTTGCATCGTGGGCGAGGACGCGGTGGCCGGCCGAGAGCAGGCGCCGCACCATCGGCGCCCCCATCGCACCCAGGCCGACAAAGCCTAGCGGGCCGCCGCCGCTCATTGCCGCACCAAGGGGCATTGGCCTTCGGAAAGCGGGCGGAAGGCCTGTTCCGCGGGAATCGCGGCGAGGACGCGGTAGATGTCCCAGGGACAGCGCGACTCCTCCGGCTTATTGACCTCGACGAGGTGCATGTCATGCACATGGCGCCCGTCCTCGCGCACCCGGCCGCCGCGGGCGAACATGTCGTCCACCAGCATGGCTCGCATCTTCGCAGCCACCGCCATGGCCTCGTCCGTGCCGGAAGCCTCGATCGCCTTCAGCCAGCGCCGCACGGCGGAGTAGACGCCGGCCTGGTACTGGGTCGGCATCGCGCGGCGGTGGCGCTCGGCGAAGCGGTGGGCGAAGGCCCGGCTGTCGTCGTCGCGGTCCCAGTACCAAGCTTCGGTCGCCACCACGCCCTGCGCGGTTGCGAGGCCGAGCGCCTTGGCGTCGGTGATGTTGACGAACATGCCCACGAGGCGCTGCCCGCCGCGCGTCAGCCCGAACTCGCCGGCCTGTTTGATGGCGTTGATGGTGTCGGTGCCCGCATTGGCCAACGCTACCACCTGCGCGCGAGGACTGCGCCTGCAGCAGGAAGGAGGAGAAGTCTGGCGTGTTCAGCGGGTGCCGCGCCCGGCCCAGCACACGCCCGCCCTGCGCGCTCACCGCCGCTTCCGAGCCGCGCTCCAGCGCGTGGCCGCCCTCGTGATCCACCGCCAGGAAGTACCAGCTCTTCCCGCCCTGCCCGACGACGTCGCGGGTGGTCCCGTTCGAGAGCGCGTAGCTGTCGGCGACTCAATGGAAGCCTACCGGCGAGCACTGCCGCCCGGTCAGTTCCGTCGAGGCGGCAGAAGTGTTGATGATGATGAGGTTGCGCTCGCGCCCGACCTGCTGCACGGCGAGCGCCACGGCGGAGTTGGGCACGTGACCACCATGTCCACGCGCTCGGTGTCCACCCAGCGCCGGGCCAGCGCGGCGCCCACATCGGGCTTGTTCTGGTGACCGCCCCCGATCACCTCGATCGGCTTGCCCATCGCCTGCCCTCCGTGGTCCTCCGCCGCCATGCGCGCCGCGACGACGGAGCCCGGCCCGGCAAAGTCGGCGTAGGGGCCCGTGAGGTCGGTGAGCACCCCGACGCGCACGACGTCGTCGGAGACCTGGGCCACGGCTCCCGCCGCGGCCACCACGGCGAGCGTGAGCGCGAGCACCGTCTTTCGGATGGTTGGCATGCTTCCCCCCCCCCGCCACTCCTCCCGGCGCGTCCACGGGGGCGTGCCTTGCGGGGAGCCTACCGGCACATCCGGGAAAGCACAGCTCCGGACCGCCTGCGGCTGGCGCGCAGGTTCGACATCGCCCTCCTCACACCGCTCCTTTCCGGCGAGCCCGGGCGCGACCGGCGCCCCAAACGACGAGTAGCGCGCCGGAGGCCGCCGCCAGTCGCGTGGGCGCTGGGAGCGAGTGCAGGAAGGCCGCCGCAAACCCGGACGCCCCCAGCAGCGCGCGCGGGGCCGCCCTCAGAGGCGCCGCCAGGTAGCCCGCATAGGCCGCGGTGATCGCCACCAGCGCCGCTACCTGCACGGCCACCGCCAGCAGCACATCCGCCACGCCGCCGCGCAGCATGACGCCGGGGTCGTAGACGAACGCGAAGCCCACGGTGAAGCCGGCGACGCCGAAGCGGGTGGCGTGGAGCGAGGTGAGCGTGGGCGGCGCTTTGGCGACGGAAGCGGCGGCGAAGGCGGCGGCCGCCACCGGCGGCGTCGCGTCCGCCAGCACTGCGAAGTAAAATATGAACAGGTGCGCCGGCAGCAGGTCCACGCCCATGGCGACGAGTTGCGGCACCCCGATGGCGGCGGCGATGATGTAGGAGGGCGTGGTCGGCAGCCCCATGCCCAGCACCAGCACGGTCAGGGCAAGGAGCAAGAGCAGCAGCGGCAGCGATCCGCCCGCGAGGGCCTTGATGATGCCGCCGAAGGCCACGACCATGCCGGTGGCCGTCAGCGCCGAGATGACGATCCCCGCCCCGGCGATGGCGACGGCCAACGGCGCCATCGTCAGCCCGGCCGAGACGAAGCTGTCCAGGATCGCGCGCGGCGACATGCGCGTCCGCCGGCGCAGCATCGCCACGCCCACCATGGCGAGCGTCGCGCAGAAGGCCGCGTAATTGCCCGACCAGCGCTCCATCATCAGGAACACCAGCAGCGCCATCGGCAGCAGCAGGTGCGCGTCGGCCGCCACCTCGCGCCAGGGCGGGATGTCGGCCGGGGCCATCGGCGCCATGCCGCGGCGCTTGGCCTCGAAGTGCACGGCCGCGAGGATGGCGAAGTAGTAGAGGATGGCGCCCAGCGCCGCGGCCACCACGATCTCGCCATAGGCGATGTTGGTGATCTCGGCCATCACGAAGGCCGCCGCGCCCATCACCGGCGGCATCAGCGCCCCGCCCACCGAGGCCGCGGCCTCGATGCCGCCCGCGACGGCCGGCTTGTAGCCGATGCGCTTCATGAGCGGGATGGTCATGGCGCCCGTGGTGATGACGTTGGACACGGACGACCCGCTCATGGTGCCGAAAAGGCCGGACGTGACCACCGCGACCTTCGCCGGCCCGCCCGCGAACCGGCCCGCCGCCGCCGCGCCCAGGTTGGAGAAGAGGCGCCCCGTGCCCGAGCCCGCCATGAAAGAGCCGAAGACGATGAAGGCGGCGATGGTGGTGGCGACGATGCCGGTCAACGGCCCGTACACCCCGCCGGCGGTGGGCACGAGCCAAGCGGCTTCCAGTATCTCGGCGGGCGTGAACACGCGGGTGTTGAGGACGCCCGGCATGAGGTGCCCGAACTGCATGTAGGCGACGCTGAGGACCACCATCCACGCCAAGCCCGGCTCCACCGCCCGGCGCGTCGCCTCCAGCAGCGTGGCGATGGCGAGCACCGCCAGCGCCGCCATCGTGGGCGAGAACGGGTCCACGTACTCCATGCGGTCCGACACCGCGGCGGCGTTCCACCACACCCAGGCGTGCGGCGCGGCGGCGGCGGCGAACCAGAGCCAGTCCACGGCTGTCGGCCGGTCCTTCGGCGAGGCGGCGCGCGCCGGCCACAGCAGGAAGATCGGCGGCACGAAGGCCAGCAGGTGGAAGCCGCGCATGGCGATCGGCTCGGGGAAGCCGGAGCCGGCGAAGTAAAGGTGGACGGCGCTCGCCAGCGCCATCCAGCCCGTCAGGACCGGCCCCAGCGGGCCGCGGAGGGTCCGCAACCCGGTGCCGCCGGCGTCAGGCGGCCGGCATGGCGCCGGCCTCGCGGTAGGCGCGCGCGGCGCCCGGGTGCAGCGGCACGCCGCTGTATTTCCAGGCGACCGCCGGGTCGTAGGCCGCCATGGAGCCGTGGATCTGCGTCAGCCGCGGGCCCTTCGCGCGGATCAGGGTGCGCGCCATGCGGTACGCCACCTCCTCCGGCACCGCCTCGTGCAGCAGGATCACGCTGTCCATCGTCGTGACCTTCAGGTCCGACGATTGCAGGTTCGGGTAGGCAGAGGCCGGCAGCACGCCCTCGTTGTAGGCGTAGGCGTCGATCAGGTGCTTGCGCACGTCGTCCGGGAAGCCGACGAGGCGCGCGGGCCGGCGCCCCTGCCCGATCTCCGTCAGGATCGCGGCGGGCTTGGCGAGGGCGCAGTAGACGTAATCCACCTGCCCGTCCCCGAAAGCCGCGGCGATGTCGTTGTACGACCCGTTGAGGTAGCGCCCGCCGTCGGCCCTGATCTTGTCCGGCGAGGAGCCGAGGAAGCGCAGGATGCGCTGCATCGTCATCTCGTCGGTGGAGGAGCGCTGCGGCGTGCCGAGGCGCAGGCCCTTCTGGGTCAGGATGCCGCGCATGTCCTCAGGCTGCTTGTCCGCCGCGCGCAGCAGGTTGTGCTCGGTGGGCGAGTAGCCGGTGCCGAGGCTCCGCAGCTTCTCGTGCTTGGCGGAGTAAGGCTCCTCCCCGCGTGCCGCGGCGGCGGTGAAGGCGTCGATGCCCCAGCCCATCTGCGACTGGTTCTTGTTGACGCGCGTCGGGTTCGCCAAGCCCCCGCCGGGCACCACGCGGATCTGGATGTCCGGATTCTCGTCCTTAACCAGCGCCGCGATGCCCGCCGCCATGGTGTACCAGCCCCCGCCGAGCGACCCCGCCACGAACTCGAAGGTCTGCTGCGCGCGGGCCGCGCGGACGAAGGGCAACGCGAGAACGGCGGCGCCCAGGGCCGAGCGGCGCGAAACGGCTGTGGGCATGGGTCGCCTCCGTGGGCTGGTTCGTCCGGTTCCGCGATGATGGGCACGGCCCGCGCCGCGCCGCAACACTCAGGGGCCGAAGGCCCACGGCCGCAGCCCCGCGTGGAGCCAACTCACCATGGAGTGGATGTCGAACACCGGCAGCCCCACCGCTTCGCGCAGCGCCGCGGCGTAGGGCGGCATGTTGGTGCATTCGAGCACGATGGCGCCCACCTCCGGGTGCCGGGACACTAGGTCGCGCCCGGCGTCCAGGATGTCCCGCTCGGCCGCGTCCACGTCCAGGTCGTCCTTCTCGGCGCGGATCAGCACGCGGAAGAACTCCCGGCCGTTCTCCGTCCCGGCCACCGGGATGTCGGCCGGCACGCCGGCGGCGGCGAGGTGCGCCGGCGTGAGGGAGGTGGCGGACACCGTCACCACCCCGACTCGCTTTCCTGGCGGCAGCGTCGCCTGCACCCAGGGCACCTGCATGAGCGACGAGGTCGCCACCGGCACGCCCACATGCGCCGCGATCTCGGCCTGGAACAGCGACAGGAAGCCGCAGGAGGTGGTTATGGCCTCCGCGCCCAGCCGCACCAGTTCGGCCGCGCCGTCGAGGAAGGCGGGCAGCAGGCCCCGTGCGCCGTCCAGCACCACACGCTCCGGAGTCGCGCCGCGGACCACCTTGTAGAGCACCGGGAAGGGCCAAGTGCCGGCGTTGCCGATATCGCCAGGTATGCGCGGGAAGCGCGCTTCCAGGACGAGGATGCCGAGCGGCGCGCCGTAGAGCGCCCGGCCGCCGCGCGCGACGCCGCGCCTCGGGGCCGGGCCGGGGATGGGTTGGACCTCCGTCATGGGCGGAAACCTCCCGTCACGAGCCTGCCGCGCCGGGGCGGATAGCGCGGCGCGCCCCGGTTGTGGAAGCGGGCCGCGCCGCGACCGGCGGCGGGTCGGCTTGACGGCCGGGAGCGGAGCGCTCTTTGCTGGCGAAACAAAGGCGGCTCGGAAAAGGGCGCACGGGAGGGAAGCGGATGCGGATCGATGGAACCACCACGCGGCGCGGCCTGATGCGGGTCGGCGCCGCCGCCGGCTTGGCCGCGACGGTGCCGGCGCAGGCCCGCGCCCAGGCGACGCGCGGCGAGCCGCTCCGCGTCGGCGTGATGACCGACCTGTCCGGCCCCTTCGCCGGCGCGGGCAGCCAGCCGCTCTTCTGGGGCGCCGAGGTCGCCGTCGAGATGTTCAACGAGCGCGGCGGGGTGGACGGCCGCCCGGTCCAGCCGGTGACGGCCGACAGCCAGAGCCGGACGGAAACGGCCATCAATGAGGCGGAGCGCCTGCTCGGGCAGGAGCGCGTGGAGGTCGTCACCGGCATCTACTCCTCGGCCCACGCGGTGCCGCTGGCGCAGCGCTTCGAGCAGGCGCGCAAGATCATGTGGATCACCAGCGCCATCGCCACGGCCGTCGTGAAGGACAAGAACTTCCGCTACGTGTTCCGCCCCACCGTCCACTCCGAGCAGTATGGCGAAGGCTCGGTCTCGCTGATCCACGAGCACGCGCAGGCCAAGCTCGGGATGCCGCCGGACAAGGTGAAGCTGGCGGTGATCTACGAGGACGGCCCCTACGGCACCGGCGTCGCCTCGGCGATCGAGGCCAACGCCAAGAGCCGCAACATGCCGATCGTGCTCAAGGAGGCGTATTCGGCGAGCGCGCCCGACCTCTCGACGCTGGTGACGAAGCTCCGCCGCGAACGGCCGGACGTGGTCTACCAAGTGGGCTACAACCCCGACATCACGCTGTTCCTGCGCCAAGCCAAGTCGGGCGGCCTGCGCTTCCGGATGCTGATCGGCCACGGCGCTGGCTGGTCGCAGATCGACCGCCTGTCCGAGACCTTCGGCGCGGACGTGAACCACTTCTGCAACGTGGACCCGGCGGGCACGCAGATGCTCGACTGGACCAAGCTCGGCCCCGGCGTCGGCGACCTCGCCAAAGCTTTCGTCGAGCGGTTCCAGGCCAAGCACCGCCTGCGCGACCTGCCGCCGCACGCCTCCATGGGCTTCAACAACACCTGGATCTTCCTCAACGACGTGCTGACGCCCGCGGTGAAGAAGACCGGCGGCATGGCGGCCGACGCGCTGCGCGAGGCGGCGTTGGCGGTGGACATCCCCGTGGGCGGCACCATCCAGGGCTACGGCGTGAAGTTCCACCCCCCGGGTCACCCCATGGCGGGTCAGAACGAGCGCTCCATCGCCGTGGTGATGCAGTTCGAGGATGCTAAGGCGCGCGTGGTTTGGCCCACCGCCATCGCCGGCGCGCCGCCGGTGCTGCCGCTGCCGCCCGGGCACGCCTTCGCGCTGCGGTCGTGAGCGGCACCGCGGCGCCGCTGCTGAAGGTCGAGGCGCTCACCAAGCGCTTCGGCGGCTTCACCGCCGTGGACCGGGTCTCGTTCTCCGTGGCCGAGGGCGAGATCCTCGGCCTGCTCGGCCCCAACGGCTCCGGCAAGAGCACCACCTTCAACTGCATCGCCGGGATGCTGAAGCCGACGGCCGGTTCCGTGCTGCTCGGGGGCGAGGAGATCGGCGGCCTCACCGCCGACCAGGTCTGTCGCCGCGGCATCGGTCGCACCTTCCAGATCCCCCGCCCCTTCCGCGGCCTTTCCCTGTTGGAGAACGCCGTGCTGGCGGCGCACTACGGCGCGGGCGGCGCGCTGGAACGGGACGAGGCCGAACAGCGGGCACGCGACGCTCTGCGCTTGGCCCAATTGCCGGAGGACCCGCACACTGCCACCGCCGGGCTCGGGGCCGCCGGCTTGAAGAAGCTGGAACTCGCCCGCGCCCTCGCCACCAAGCCGCGCCTGTTGCTGGCCGACGAGTCGCTCGGCGGCCTTGACGCGGCGGAGATGCGGCAGGCCGCCGCAATGCTGAAGCGCATCCGCGACGAGCGCGGCATCACCGTGGTCTGGGTAGAGCACATCATGGGCGTGCTGCTCTCCGTGGTTGACCGCGTGGTGGTGCTGGACCACGGCGCTGTGGTCTTCGAGGGCACGCCGCAGGCGGCGCAGGCGGACGAGCGGGTCGCCGAGGTGTACCTCGGCCCGCCGGAGTCGCGCGCGGCATGAGCGGCGCTTCCACGCTGGAGCTTTCCGGCGTCCACGCGGGCTACGGCGACTTCCAGGCGCTGTTCGGCGTCGGGCTGCGCGTGGAGCCGGGCGAAGCGGTGGGCGTGGTCGGGCCGAACGGCGCCGGTAAGACCACCCTGCTCCGCGTCATCTCCGGCCTGATCCGCCCGCGCGCCGGGACGCTGCGCTTCGGCTGTCGGGACCTCGCGGCCCTGCCGGCGCACGAGCTGCCGGGACTGGGCATAGCGCACGTACCGGAGAACCGGCGCCTGTTCCCGAACCTGACGGTGGAGGAGAACCTGCGCGTCGGCGCCTACGCCAAGTCGGCGCGGGCGCGCTTCGCGGAACGGCGGGACCATGTCTATGCGATGTTCCCGCGCCTAAAAGAGCGCCGCCACCAGTTGGCCGGCACCATGTCTGGCGGGGAGCAGCAAATGTGCGCCATCGGCCGCGCCCTGATGTCCGGCCCGCGCATCCTGCTGCTGGACGAGCCCTCAGCCGGCCTGGCGCCGCTGGTGGTCAAGCAGGTCTTCGACCTCGTCGCCCGCATCCGCGGGGAAGGGCTGACCGTGCTGATCGTGGAGCAGAACGTGGCGCAGGTGCTGCGCGTGGTGGACCGCGCCTACGTGCTGGAGACCGGCCGCGTGTCGGCGGAGGGAACCGCGGCCGACCTCGCCGCCGACCCGGCCATCCGCCGCAGCTACTTCGGGGGGCACTGACCGGATGGACCCGTTCCTTTTGGAAGCGCTGCTGAACGGCGTGCTGCTCGGCGGCGTCTTCGCCCTGCCGGTGCTCGGGTTGAATCTGGTGTTCGGCGTCGTGGATGTGGTTTGGCTCTGTTACGCCGAGTTGGTCATGGTGGGCATGTACACCGTGTGGTTCCTCCACACCCAGGCGGGCTGGCCCCTGGCCCTCGCCTTCGCCACCTGCCTGCCCGTCGTCGCCGCGCTCGGCTTGCTGCTGCACCTCCTCGTGGTCCGGCCCTTGCTGTCGGCGGCACCGATCAACCAGGTGCTCGCCACGGGCGGCGTCTTGTTCGTGCTGCAAGGCGCCGCGACGCTGGTGTTCTCCACCGACTTCCGCAGCCTCGGCGTGGAAATGCCGCCGATGGAACTGGGCGAGGTGTTCGTGTCCGGCACCAAGCTCGCGGCCTTCGTGGCGGCGCTGCTGGGCGCGGCGGCGCTCTGGGCCTTCCTGAAGTTCACCTACGTCGGCACCGCCATCCGCGCCATCGCCCGTGACCGGGAGGTGATGCCGCTGATGGGCGTGGACCCGCGGCGCATCTACCTGATCGCCTCGGCGGTGGGCGGCGCGCTGGCCGGGCTCGCCGCCTGCTTGCTGGTGGTGCAGCTCGACGTGCACCCCTTCGTCGGCCTGTCCTTCGGGCCGATCACCTTCATGATCTGCGTCATGGGCGGACTCGGGAACATGCTGGGCGGCTTCCTCGCCGCCTTCCTCATGGGCCTGATCGTCTCCACGGGCGGCTTTTGGTGGAACACGGAGATGTCCTACGTGGTCGCCTTCCTGTTCTTCATCCTGGTCATCTTCGTGCGACCGCGGGGGCTGTTCGCGCGATGAAGGGCGGCGTCCTCCTCGCGGTTCTCGCGGCGCTGGCCACGGTGCCGCTGCTCGGCCCGCCCGACTACGGGATGCACCTGCTCATCACCGCGCTACTGACCGCCCTCGCGGGCACGGGCTGGGCGATGATGGGGCGCTTCGGCCTAGTTTCGTTCGGGCACGGCGCCTTCCTCGGCGTCGCCGCCTACACCACGGCCCTGTTGTGGAACCTCCAGGGCGTGTCGCCCTGGATCGGCGTGCCGCTGGGCGTGGCCGCCGCGGCGGGGGCCGGCGCGTTGCTCGGCTACCCGTGCTTCCGGCTCCGCGTGGTCGGGCACTACTTCGCGCTGGTGACGCTCGCCGCGGGCGAGATCGTCCGCATCCTCGTCACCGCCCTTCGCGAGTACACCGGCGGCTCGCTCGGCATGACGCCGGACCGGGCGCCCCCGGACGCGGCCTTCGCCGCCATGCAGTTCGACAAAGCCGGCTTTTGGTGGATCACGCTCGCGGCCTGGGCGGCGGGGCTGCTCGCCTGGCGGCTGCTGGACCGCTCCATGTCATCCAAGGCGCTGATGGCCATCGCCGAGGACGAGGACGCCGCGGCTTCCATCGGCATACGCGTGACGCGGGAGAAGCTAAAGGTCACGCTCATCTCCGCGGCCCTGGCCGGGCTCGCCGGCGCGCTGACGGCGCAATACCGCATGTACCTCAACCCGGAGTCCCTCGCGGGCCTCGGCATCTCGCTCCAGATCGTGTTCGGCGCCATCGCGGGCGGGATGTACAGCCCGATTGGCCCCACCATCGGCGCGTTGATCACCATCGGGCTGGAGGAGTCCTTGCGCGTCGCCTTCGGCACGGAGTTCACCGGCGCCGCAGCCTTCTCCTACGGCATCCTGCTGGTGCTGTTCATGCTGTTCCTGCCGCGCGGCATCGCCGGGCTGTTGGAGCGGCGCCGGCCGGCGGCGCCCGCCAGCGGGGCCGCGGAAGCGGGCGGGGCCGTGCCGGCGGCGCAGCCGCCGGGTTGAGGGCTCACGCAGCCAGCCGTTCCTCCTCGGCTTGGGCCGCGACGTCGCCCACCAGCAGGAGCGCGGGGCCGCACGTGTGCCACACGGGCGCGCGGGCCACGACGCTGTTGAGCGTCCCGCGCAGCACGCGTTGCGCGTCCGTGCCTCCGCGCTCGACCAGGGCGGCGGGCGTCCCGGCGGGCAGGCCGGCGGCGACCAGCCCGTCGCGCAGGGCGGCCAGGGTCGTGACCCCCATGTAGACGGCGAGGGTCTGCCCCGGCCGGGCGAGCGCCGCGAAGTCGAGGTAGAGCCGCCCGTCTCGCGTGTGGCCGGTGGCGAAGGTCACGGTCCGGGCGCGGTCGCGGTGGGTGAGCGGGATGCCGGTCGCGGCGGCGCAGGCGAGCGCCGCCGTCACGCCCGGCACCACCTCGCACGCGACACCCGCGGCGCGGCAGGCTTCCAATTCCTCGCCGCCGCGGCCGAAAACGAAGGGGTCGCCGCCCTTCAAGCGCACGACCCGCTTGCCCTCGCGCGCGAGGCGCACGATGAGGGCGTTGATTTCGCCCTGCGGCACGCAATGGTTGGCGCGCGCCTTGCCGACGAAGACGCGCTCCGCGCCGCGCCGCGCGAGGTCCAGCACACCCTCTCCCACCAGACGGTCGTAGACCACGACGTCCGCCTCGCCCAGGAGGCGGAGCGCACGGAGCGTCAGGAGGTCCGTCGCGCCCGGCCCGGCGCCGACGAGGTGGACCACGCCAGTCAGGCGCGTCTCCGCGCCGCGCCGGGCGTCGGCGAAGGCGGCACCCGCGGCGCGCCCTGCGATGGCGAGATCGGCGGCGGGGCCGGTGAGCGCCGCGTCGGCGGAGCGGCGGCGGGCAGCGAGGCCCGGCAGGGCGGCGCGGGCGGCCGCCTTGAAGCGGTCTGCCAGGGGCGCGCCGCGGGTGCCGCCTTCGCCGACGCCCGGCGCGGCGCGGCCGGTCAGGTCCAGGAACGCTGGGAAGTGTCGCATCAGGCCGGCACGGCCTCCCTCGCGGCGCAGGCCAGCAGCGCGGCGATCTCCGGCCGGCAGGAGCCGCAGCCGGTGCCGGCGCGCGTTCGTTCCCCGACCGCCGCGACGCTGCGGGCCCCGGCCTCGATGGCGCCGCGGACGCAGGCTTCCGAGACGCCGTTGCAGACGCAGAGCGTAGGCGAAGGCGGCGGGCCGTCCATTGCGCGGCCGGCGAGCATGGCGGCGACGTTCGGCGTCGCGCCATCCGCGCCTGGCGCGATCAGCGCCGCCAGCCAGCCGCGCGGCGGCAGGCGGTGGTGCGGGCCGAGGAAAAGCGCCGCGATCAGACGCCCGCCTTCCAGCAGCACGCCGCGGTGCAGCCCGCCCGCGGCATCCTCCAGCCGCGCCCAGGCGTCGCCGGGCGGGCTTGCCAAGTCGATGAGGCGCGCGAAGGCGCGCTGCGGCTCTTCCGCCCCGGCCAACTCGTGCCGCCACACGCCGGGCGCCGCCAAGCCGGTCGTGCAATAGGGGGCGAGGCCCGGGCCGAGGTCGGCACGCGCCAGCAGGAAGCCGTGCCACGCCGGCTCGTAAGCGGAGAGCGCCACCCGCGCCGACTTCAGCGCCGGCTGCCCGCTGACGGGATCAGCCTTCGGCGGCACGGCGTTGTTCACCCGCGCGGCCGGAGCGTTGCGCGCCGTCCAGTGCATCGGCGCGAAGGCGGTGCCGCGGCGCTGCCCTGCGTCGTGCCGCAGCCGCAGCACCGCCGCGCCCTGGGTGCTGGAAACGCGCGCCAGGGCGCCGTCCGGGATGCCGCGCGCGTCCTCCGGGTGGACGGCGAGCAGCGGCTCCGGCGCATGCGCCATGAGCCGCGGGACGCCGCCGGTGCGGGTCATGGTGTGCCATTGGTCGCGGTAGCGGCCGGTGAGCAGGGTGAGGGTGCCGTCACCGCCATCCGCGGCGCTCTCGCCGCGCCGAGGCGTGGGGACGAAGCGCGCGCGGCCGGCGGTGAAGCCGCCCGCCGAGAAGAAGCGCTCCCTCGCCGGCCCCTTCGCCGGACAAGGCCAGCGGGTCGGCGGCATGGCGGCGTACTCGGCGTTCGTCATCGCCGCCAGCCCGGAGATGTCGAAGGCGCGGCGGCCGTCGTTGCCGAGGCCGGTCAACGCCGCGTGCTCGCGGAAGATGTCGGCCGGGCCGGACCAGGCGAAGGCGTCGCCCCAGCCCAGGCGCGCCGCGACCTGCGACACGATCCACCAGTCCGGCCGCGCCTCGCCCGCGGGCGGCAGGAAGGCGCGCTGGCGGGAGATGACGCGCTCGCTGTTGGTCACCGTGCCGTCCTTCTCGGCCCAGCCGACGGCGGGCAGGCGGACGTGGGCGAACTCCGCCGTGTCCGTTTCGGCCACGCAGTCGGACACGGCGAGGAAGGGCGCGCGGCGCAGCGCGTCCCGCACGGAAGAGCCGTCCGGCATGGACACGGCGGGGTTGGTCGCCATGACCCAGAGCGCGCCGATGCGGCCGGCGGACACGGCGCGGAACAGGTCCACCGCCTTCAGCCCCGGCGCGACGGCGATGTTGGGCGCGCGCCAGTGGCCGCGCACCAACTCCGCCTCGCCCGGCCGCTCCCAATCGAGGTGGCCGGCCAGCATGGTGGCGAGCGCGCCCACCTCCCGCCCGCCCATGGCATTGGGCTGGCCGGTGACGCTGAAGGGGCCGGCGCCGGGCTTGCCGATGCGCCCGGTCAGCAGGTGGCAGTTGAGGATGGCGTTGGCCTTGTCCGTACCGGTCTCGGACTGGTTCACCCCCTGGCTCCAGAGGGTCACGGTGCGCTGCGTCGCCGCGAACCAACGGAAGAAGGTGGCGAGGTCCGCCGGGTCGAGGCCCGTCAGTTCCGCGGCGCGCGGTGCCACGGCGCGCGCGGCGTCGAGCGCGGCTTCGAGGCCCCGCGTGTGCTCGGACACCCACGCGCTGTCCGCCTGGCCTTCGGCGTGCAGGTGCGCGAGCAGGGCGCCGAACAGCGCGACGTCGGAGCCGGGGCGGAGCGGCAGGTGCAGGTCCGCGCCCTCGCAGGTGGCGGTGCGGCGCGGGTCCACCACGACGACGCGCATGGAGGGCCGCGTAGCCTTCGCCGCGGCGACGCGCTGGAACAGCACGGGGTGGCACCAGGCGAGGTTGCTGCCGACCAGCACCAGCAGGTCGGCGCTCTCCAGGTCCTCGTAGACGCCCGGCACCACGTCCTCGCCGAAGGCGCGCTGGTGCGCGGCCACGGCGCTCGACATGCACAGGCGCGAGTTGCTGTCGATGTTGGCGGTGCCGAGAAAGCCTTTGGCGAACTTGTTCGCCGCGTAGTAGTCCTCCGTCAGGAGCTGGCCGGAGACATATAGCGCCACGCCCCCCGGCCCGCGCTCGGCCAACGCGCGGCGGAAGCCCTCCGCCACCGCGTCCAGCGCGGCGCCCCAGGAGGCGCGCTTGCCGCGCACCTCCGGGTGCAGCAGCCGGCCCGGCAGCGCGATCGTCTCGCCGAGCGCCATGCCCTTGCTGCACAGGCGGCCGCGGTTGGCGGGGTGGTCCGGGTCGCCCGCCACCGTGCCATCCGGCGCGGCGAGCACGCCGCAGCCGACGCCGCAGTAGGGGCAGGTGGTACGCGTGAGGCTCCTGGCCGGCGGTGGCACGTCCATCAGTAGACGTCCCGCTGGTAGCGGCCTTGCCGCGCCAACGCGACGATCCAGTCGCGCGCGGCGTCCGCGTTCATGCCGCCTTGTTTCATGGCGATCTCGCGCAAGGCGGCGTCCACGTCCTTGGCCATGCGAGAGGCGTCGCCGCAGATGTAGAAGCGCCCGCCCTCCTGGAGCCAGCGCCACAGGTCTGCCGCCTCCTCGCGCATCCGGTCCTGCACGTAGACCTTCTTCGCCTGGTCGCGCGACCAGGCGAGGGAAAGGCGCTCCAGCGTGCCGTCCTCGCGCCAGCCGGCGATCTCGTGGGCGAAGAGGAAGTCGGTGGCGCTGCGCTGGTCGCCGAAGAAGAGCCAGGTGCGGCCCTTGATGCCCTGCGCGGCACGGTGCTGGAGGAACGCGCGGAACGGCGCGATGCCGGTGCCGGGGCCGCACATGATGACCGGGACCGCCGGGTCCTCCGGCAGGCGGAAGTGGCTTTCCTGCATGTGGGCGGGCAGCGGCGCCTCGCAGCGGAAGCCGAGGTGGGCGGACGCCACGCCGTCGCGCGAGCGGCCCCGGAGGCGGGCGCGGACGACGGACACGCACAGATCCACCCGCCCCGGCGCCGCCAAGGGCGAGGACGCGATGGAGTAGAGGCGCGGCTTCAACCCCGGCAACGACGCCGCCAGGTCCGCGAGCGGCGGGCGCGCGGAGGGGAAGGCGTGCAGCAGGTCCAGCAGGTCGGCGTCCGCCGGCTCCGCGCCGTCGTCGCCGTCCGCCAACGCGCGCAGCGCCTTCGCCTCGCGCCCGTCGCGGGCGCTGCCCGCCAGCAGGTCCAGCGTGCGGTCCAGCGGGCGCGCGACGGCGAGGTGCGAGGCGAAGGCCTCGCGCACCGGCCGCGCCTGCCCGTCCGGGCAGGGCACCGCTTCGTCGCCGGAGGCGCCAAGGGCGGCCACGCACGCCTCCACCAGCGCCGGGTCGTTCGGGCAGAGGAGGCCGAGGCTGTCGCCCGGCTGGTAGCGCAGGCCGCTCCCGGCGAGGTCGAGGGACACGTGCCGCACGTCCTTCGCCGAGCCCTCGCCCGTCAGCCGCGCGGCCGAGAGCATCCGGATCGGCACCAGCTCCGGCCCGGCGGCCTTGGGCTTGGCCTTCGGCGCGGCGGTCGCGGGCGCTTCGGCCACCAGCGCCTTCAGCGCCTTCTGCGTCGCCTTGCCGCCGGGCGCGCAGAGGCCTAGCGAGGCCTCGGCGCCCGACGCGATGGCCTCCGCGTAGGTCTTGCACACGTAGCCGCACTGGCCGCAGTCGAGCTGCGCCATGGCCGCCATCAGCCGGCGCGGTCGGGGCTTGCCTTCCGCGAGCTTCAGGCGCTCGTCGAGGCCGAGCGCCGGATCGTGCCAGGGGAAGTCCTCTTCCGGCTCGGGCGCGGCGGCAGCGGGCGCACCGGCGCCGAGGGACATGTTCTCGGCGCCGCCCATCGCCCCGCCGTAGATGCCGGCGAGGAAGCCGTTCAGCCACGCGCGCTGCTCGGGCGTGAAGGGGGCGGTGTCGGGGATCAGCGGGACCGGGGGCGCCCCGAAGCTCTGGACGATGGCGTTCACGGCGCGGCGCCCTCGGCGATAGCCCGCAGCGCGGCCTCGTCGTGGCGGGCGGTGAAGTCCTGGAAGCTCAGCTCGGGCGCCTCCTCCTGCCACGCACGCAGCAGGTTCAGCACCATGGGGTTCAGCTCGTCGTGGGCGACCTTCGGGCGGACCAGGCGCGCGATCCGCCGCTCCACGCCCGCGCCGCCGCCGACGTGCAGGTCGTAGCCTTCGACCTCCTCGTCCTCGCCGCGCTCCACCTTGGCGCCGATCAGGCCGATGTCGCCGATGTAGTGCTGGGCGCAGGAGTTGTGGCAGCCGGTCAGGTGGATGTTGATCGGCTTGGTCACGGTGATGCGGGCGTCGAGGTAGTCCGCCAGCTCCGCCGCGTGCCGCTTGGTGTCGGAGGCGGCGAACTTGCAGCCGGCGTTGCCGGTGCAGGCGACGAGGCCGCCGCGCACGTGGCTCGCCTCCCAGCCGAGGCCGAGCGCCGCGACGGCCGCCTGCGCCTCCGGCATCCGCTCGCGCGGGACGTCGGAGATCAGCAGGTTCTGCCACACGGTGAGCCGGATGGCGCCGGAGCCGAAGCGGTCGGCGACGTCGGCCAGGCCGCGCATCCGCTCCGCCGTGATCCGGGCCACCGGCAGCACGACGCCTATGTATTGCAGCCCCGGCTGCTTCTGGTCATGCACGCCGATGTGGCCGTGCTTGAGGGGCGGCGCTGCGGGCGTCGCGTCCTCGGCCCGGCGCAGCTTGGCGCCGAGCTGCGCCTCCACGGCTTCGAGGAAGCGCGGCAGGCCCCAGGCGTCGAGCACGTACTTCAGCCGCGCCTTGCGGCGGTCCGTGCGGTCGCCGTTGGCGAGGAACACGCGCAGGATCGCGTCGCAGACCTTCACCACGTCGCCGGGCGGCACCACCGCGTCCGTGCCGCGGGCGAAGTCGCGGTGGCCGGTGATGCCGCCGAGGCCGAGGCGGAACAGGGCCTCGCCGCCGACCTTCACGGCTGTGAAGGCGATGTCGTTGGTGTCCTCCAGCACCGCCACGCGCCCGCCACCGTCGAGCGAGATGTTGAACTTGCGCGGCAGGCCGAACAGGTCGCGCGTGTTCAGGATGTGGTGGTGCAGCGCGCGCACGATGGGCCGCGCGTCGATCAGCTCGCCCGGATCTATGCCCGAGGTCGGGTTGCAGGTGATGTTGCGGATGTTGTCGGCGCCGGTGCCCTTCGGGATGATGCCGAGGTCGCCCAGGCGCTCGATCACCTCCGGCCCTTTGGCGGAGGGGATCATGCGGATCTGGAGGTTGTTGCGCGTCGTCACGTCGGTCCAGCCGCCGCCGCACTCCTCGGCGATGGCGGCGATGCCGCGGAGTTGGTGCGTGGAGAGGAACCCGCCCGGGATACGCAGCCGACACATGAAGGCGTCCTGCGTCGGCCCGACGTAGAACAGGCCGTGCCAGCGGGTGAGCAGGTTGTCCACGCCGTGCGGGAACTTGCCTTGCTCCGCGCGCGCCACGACCTCGTCCCAACGGTCGAGCGGGTGCTTGTCGCGCTTGGCCTTCTCCTCCGGGGTGAGCTTGCCGCCCTTGGCGATCGCCGCGTCCTGCGCGGCGCGCATCGCGTCCGGCGGCGCGCCTCCGCCCTGCCCGCCGCCGGCCGGCGCGAGCGAGCCGCGGCGGGCCTCGACGCCCGCCATGAAGCCCTTGAGGTACTCTTGCTGTTCGCCGCTGAAATCGTTGCCGGCCATCACGCCGCGTCCTTCACCCAGGCGCTGCCGAGCGCCGCTTCCGCGCGGGAGGCCACCGCTTCGCCCGTGGCGATCAAGCGGAGGAAGAAGGCGCTCTCCGCCACGTCGCCGTAGAGCACCGCGCCGACCAGCCTGCTCCCGCGCCACCAGAGGCCGCGGTAGGTCTCGCCGGCGCGCAGCGTCACCGCTTCGGCGTCCGCCGGCGCGACCTCGCCCGCGGACCACACGGCTGTGCCGGAAACCTTCAGCGCCGCGGCGTCGGCGCGCGGCGCCCAGGACGCGGCTTCGCCGGCCAACGTCGCCGCCGCGAAGTCCGCCTGCTCCAGCGCCGGCGCCACGAGGCCGATGAGCCTCCCGTCCAACTCGGCGCATTCGCCGACCGCGAGCACGCGCGGGTCGCTGGTGCGCATGGAGGCGTCCACCACCACGCCGCGCCCGACGGTCAACCCGGACGCGCGGGCCAGGTCCGTGTTCGGCCGCACGCCCACTGCCATCACCACCAGCCGCGCCGGGATTCGGGTGCCGTCGGCCAGCCGCACGGCGTCGACGCGGTCTCCGCCCTCGATCGCCTCGGTCTTGGCGTTCATCAGCAGCTTGAGGCCACGGCCGCGCAGGCGATCGGCCAGCAGGGCACCGGAGTCGGTGCAGAGTTGCCGTTCCATCGGCCAGCCGACGGCGTGCAGGACCGTGACCTTCATGCCGCGCGCGGCGAGCCCTGCCGCCGCTTCCAAGCCGAGCAGCCCGCCGCCGATGACCACCGCCGGGCCGCCCTCGCGCGCGGCGCGCAGCATGGCGCGGCTCTCCGCCAAGTCGCGCCAGGGCACCACGCCGGGCAGGTCCGCCCCCGGGAGCGGCAAGCGAACGGCGCGGCTGCCGGTGGCGAGGACGCAGCGGTCGTAGTCCAGCGCCTTGCCAGACGCCGTGACGGCGCGCCGAGCCGGGAGGTCCAGCGAGGCGACGGGTGTGCCGGCGCGGAACTCCACCCCGGCGGCGGAAAGGTCCGCGAGGCTGTGGGTGATCAGGGCTTCCTGCTCCACGGCGCCCGCCACGTACCGGGACAGGGCGACCCTGTCGTAGGGCAGCGCGGGCTCGGCGCCGGCGAGCGTGACGGTCGCGCCGGGCAGCCGCTTCGCCACGCCGAGGGCGCAGCGCGTGCCAGCGGGGCCGGCGCCGATGACCAGGACCCTCGTCATGCCGCGGCGAGGCCCGGCGCGGTGTGGCGGTGGTGCAGGAACTCCAGCACCGACGCTCGGGCGGCGACGAAGCGCGGATCGGCCGCCAGCGCCAAGCGGTCGCGCGGGCGCGGCAGGTCCACTTCCAGGATCTCGCCGATGCGGGCGTTCGGGCCGTTGGTCAGCATGACGATGCGGTCCGAGAGCAGCACCGCCTCGTCCACGTCGTGGGTGATCATCATCACCGTGGTGCCGAGGCCGGCATGGATCTGCATCACTTGGTCTTGCAGGTGCGCGCGGGTCAGGGCGTCCAGGGCGCCGAAGGGCTCGTCCAGCAGCAGCACCTTGGGCTTCATGGCGAGCGCGCGGGCGATGCCGATGCGCTGCTTCATGCCGCCGGAGATCTCGCCGGGCCGCTTGTCTTTCGCCTGGGCCATGCGGACGAGGGCGAGGTTCTCCAACGTCCACGCGTGCCGCTCCGCGCGGCCCATGGCGCGGGAGAGCGTCTGGTCCACGGCCAGCTTGACGTTCTCGTAGCAGGTGAGCCACGGCAGCAGGGAGTGGTTCTGGAACACCACGGCGCGGTCGGGGCCGGGGCCGTCCACCTCCTTCCCGTCCAGCACCACGCCGCCGCCGGAGGCGGGCAGCAGCCCCGCCACCACGTTCAGCAGCGTGGATTTGCCGCAGCCGGAGTGGCCGATGACGGACACGTACTCGCCACGAGCTATCTTCAGCTCGATGCCGTTCAGCACCGGCACGCGCGAGCGCCCGAAGGCGACCGTGACCTGGGAGATGTCGAGGAAGTCCGCGCGGTTGTTCATGGTGCCGGTCCTCATTGGGCCGAGGTGCCGCGGGTGACCAGGCGGCCGGCCAGCGCCATGGCCCGGTCGAGGGCGAAGCCGACGAGGCCGACATAGGCGAGGGCCACGACGATGTCGGACAGGTTGGAGCTGTTCCAGGCGTCCCAGATGAAGAAGCCGATGCCCACGCCGCCGATCAGCATCTCGGCCGCGATGATGGCGAGCCAGGACAGGCCGACGCCGATGCGGAGCCCCGTGAAGATGTACGGCGCGGCGGCGGGCAGGATGATGCGCGCGAAGTAGGCCGGGCCGCGCAGGCGGATCACCGCGGCGACGTTGCGGTAGTCCTGCGGCACGTTCCGCACGCCGACCGCGGTGTTGATGATGATCGGCCAGATCGAGGTGATGAAGATCACGAAGATCGCCGAAGGCTGCGCCTCGCGGAACGCGGCGAGCGAGAGCGGCAGCCAGGCGAGCGGCGGCACCGTCCGCAACACTTGGAACAGCGGGTCGAGGCCCCGCGTGGCGAGCTTCGAGGTGCCGATCAGCAGGCCGGTGGCGATGCCCGCGCCGGCCGCCAGGGCGAAACCCACCGCCACGCGCTGAAGGCTGGCCAGCAGGTGCCAGAACAGGCCCTTGTCCAGCCCGCCGCGGTCGAAGAACGGGTCGGTGATCAGCTCCGACGAGTCCGCCCACACCTTGGACGGCGGCGGCAGTGTGGCGTTGGGGCCGCTCGCCACCACCTCCCACAAGCCGGCCAGGGCCAGCACGACCAGGAGGGGCGGCAGGACGGCGTCCAAGGTCGGGCGCAGCCGCGCGGCGAGGGACCGCTCGGGCATCAGGGCCGGTTCGGCGACCGAGACGGGTGCGGCGGCGGGCGCCGGTTTCGACGTTGCGATGTTCATGGTCGTCAAGCCGCCGCTGTCTTCTTGATGGAAAGGGAGGCGAGGTAGGCGGAGGGATTCTCTGGATCGAAGTTCTTGCCGTCGAAGAAGGTCTCGCGGCCACGGCTGGTCCCGCTGGGCACCTCGGCGTTCGGCACGCCGGCGCGGGCGGCGGCGGCGCGCCAGACGCCCTCGCGGTTCACCTCGCCGATGAGCTTCGCCGTGTCCGTGCCCTCCGGCAGCACGCCCCAGCGGATGTCCTCCGTCAGGAACCAGAGGTCGTGGCTGCGGAACGGGTAGGAGGCGTGGTCGCGCCAGAACTTCATCAGCAGGGGCGAGTCCTGGGCCTTGCGGCCGTCGCCGTAGTCGATGTTCCCCTGGCTGCGGGCCAGGATGTCCGCCACCGGCACGTTGAACCAGGCGCGGCGGCCGACGATCGCGCACATCTCCTGCTTGTTGGCCGGCTCGTCGCACCACCGCTGCGCCTCGATCACGGCGGCGGTCAGCGCCTCGGTGGCGCGCGGGTTGCGCTCCACGAAGTCGGCGCGCAGCGCGAAGGACTTCTCCGGGTGGTCGCGCCACAGCTCGCCGGTGACGCAGGCGGTGTAGCCGAGCTTCTGGTTCACGAGCTGGTCGTTCCAGGGCTCGCCCACGCAGAAGGCGTCCATGGTGCCGACCTTCATGTTGGCCACCATTTGCGGCGGCGGCACCACGATGGTCTGCACCTCCTTGTCCGGGTCGATGCCGGCGGCGGCGAGCCAGTAGCGTATCCACAGGTCGTGCGTGCCGCCGCGGAAGGTCATGGCGACCTTGCTGTCGGCGCTCACCGCGCGGCGTAGGCCGGAGGCGTCGAGCCTGGCGCCGGTCGCCGCGTGCTTGGCGGCGACGGAGATCGCTTGGCCGTTCGTGTTCAGCCGCGCCAGGATCGCCATCGGGACCGGCTGGCCGTTCTGGGTGATGCGGCCCGTGTGCATCAGGTAGGGCATCGGCGTCAGGATGTGCGCGCCATCGATGCCGCCGGAGCCGCCGCCGAGCACGAGGTTGTCGCGCGTCGCGCCCCAGCTCGCCTGCTTGGACACCTCGACCTCGGGCATCCCGTGCTTGGCGAAGAGGCCCTTCTCCTTGGCGACGATCAGCGGCGAGGCGTCGGTGAGGGCGATGTAGCCGAGCGTGGCCTTCCGTACCTCCGGCATGGCGGGGCTCTGGGCGAAGGCGCCGCGCGGCGTCGCGGCACGGGCGGCGGCGAGCAGGGCTGCGGTGGCGGCAATCGCTTGGCGGCGGCCAAGGGGGAACGGCTTGTTCATGCGGCGATCTCCTCGGGAAGCGTGACGCGGTCCGGTTCGGACTCGCCGACCAGGGAAGCGGCGGCGCGCCAGATGGCGTCGCCGTAGGGGGCCAGGGCCTCGGCCGCGGGCACGGAAGCGGGCAGGTGGTTCCAGCGGCGCATCTGCCCGAGCCACCACGCGGCGGCCTCGGCGCGCGCGAGGGTGGCCGGTCGGAAGCGGAGCGGCGCGGAAAGGAGGCGCGTCGCGCCGCCGGGCGCGGCGGGGACGCGCCCCTCGAAGGCCAGCCGCACGGTGTCCCGCGACAGCGCCGGGAAGACCCGCGCGTGCATCAGGGCGACGGCGTCGTCGCGGTTCGCCGGGTCGTCGAGCCAGCGCGCGGCAGCGATGCCGGTGGCGGTGAGCGCGACGGCCGCCTCCCGCGGCAAGCCCTCGCGGAAGGCCAGCACCTTCTCCGGATGATCCGGCCAGATGTCGCCGGTGGCGAGCGCGACGCGGCCGGCACCGATGGCCGCCGCGTGGCTGCCCCAGGGCTCGCCGGCGCAGAAGCCGTCCACCTCCCCGTCCGCCAAGGCGCGGACCGCGCGGACCGGCGGCACCACCGCCAAGGTCAGGTCGCGGTCCGGGTCGAGGCCGCCGAGGGCGAGCCAGTGCCGGAGCAGGTAGTTGTGGGAGGAGAACGGGAACACGGCGGCCAAGCGCACCGGCGGGCGCCCGGCGACCCCACGGGCCCGGACCGCGGCGGCGAAGGCGTCCGGCGCCAGCGCGCCCTGCCCGTCCACCCCGGCTTCGTCGGCCAGAGCGCTCGACAAGGTTATGGTGTTGCCGTTGCAGCCGATCCCGGCGCCTACGGACAACCGCGCCGAGACGCCGCCCAACCCGCTGGCGAGGGCGATCGGCATGGGGCCGAGCATCTGCGCGCCGTCCAGCGCACCGAGGGCGACCTTGTCGCGGACGGTGGCCCAGGAGCCTTCTTCGGACAAAGACACCCGTAGGCCCTGGCGGGCGAAGAAGCCCAACTCGTCCCCGGCCAGCAATGGGGCCGCGTCGGTGAGCGCCACATAGCCTATGCGGAGCAGGGACGTGGGCGGCAAGGTCGCTCTCCTACGACCCTGGGAAGGGTCGGGAGGCGGGCCGCCATTGGACCGCCGCGAAGGGTTCCGGGCCCTGTTCTGGCGCACGCCGTTGCGCGCCGACCCGTCACGCTGCAATGCACCATCGCGCGCGGGCCGCGCAAGGCGTTTTTGCGGTCATTTTAAGCAACTGAAGCAAATCAGCCCATAAAGAACGCATCAACGTTCATAATCGCCTAATCTGTGCCCAGAACAGCCTGCGCGGCCTCGGCCAAGCGGACGCCGCGGTCCATGGCCATGCGGCGGAGGCGCCGGTAGGCCTCCTGCTCCGTGAGCCGGCGGGTCTCCATCAACCGCGCCTTGGCGGCGTCGATCACCTTGCGGGCGGCCAGCGTGGCGCGCGTCGTCTCCAGTTCTTCGCGCAAGACTTGGTGGGCGCGGAAGCGTCGGATGGCGACCTCGATCACCGGGCGTACCCGGTTGGGGGTGAGCCCTTCCACCACGTAGGCGGCGACTCCCGCTTCGAGCGCCGCTTCGATCTGCTCGGGCTCGCCCCGGTTGGCGAAGAGGACGACGGGCCGCGGCTCGTCGCGGTTCAGGACGCGCATGCTTTCCAGCGCGTCGCGGCTCGGGTCGTCCAGGTCGCAGACGATGACCTCGGCGCGGGACTCGCGGACGCGGCGGGTCAGATCGGCGGCGTCGGGCGCCACGGCCACCACGTCGCACCCGGCTTCGGCCAGCCCGGCCGCAACCAAGGCGGCGCGCTCGGCCATCCCGTCCACCAGCAGAACACGCAAGCGCGCCTTCCTCCAAACCCCTGAGGTGCCGCCGTGCCGCGTTCTCCCGCTTCGATTGTGCGGCGCGGCGCGGCGGAGGTGAAGCCCTTGAACCTCCTCAGGACGGACGGCGCGTCACGCCGAGAAGCGTTCCACCCGCGGCCCTGCCGGCGGCGCGTGTGCGATCTCGCGGGCGAGCTTGCGGCGGACGGCGGGCGCGAAGGCTTCGAAGCTCTCCGCGACCACCAGGAAGGCGCCGGACCCTCCGATGACGGAATCGCGGTAGTACTCGTCGAGGGGCGGGCGTGGACGAAGCGACTTCCCGGGCGCGGCGGGCGGCGGCTCGGCGTCGAGGATCGCCAATCCGTTCAGCACGATGCCGCGGTCCAGGGCGTCGTCCCTCGCCTGTTCCAGCGTGCGGCCGGGCCGGGCCGCGTTGTCCGCCCCGTCTCCCGAGATGTCGACGACGCGCCGCGTGCCCTCGAAGCCGCTCCGGCTGAACAGGCCCGCGGCGAAGTCGATGGCGCCCGAGATCGAAGTGTAGAGGCCGGTCGCCCGGGGCGCCGCGCCGACGGCGGCCGCGAAGGCCCGGGCCGCCCCGACCCCGTCGATGCGCGTCCAGGGGACGAGCACCTGCTGGTGGTCGGGGTCGGACCATACGAAGAGCGTACAAGCGATGGCGCCGATCGGCCCTCCGCGAATTCGACGGGCGAGTTCCGGAGCCTGAAAGGCGGCCGAGTACCCCCGGAACTGGAGCTCCATCTCTTCGGGTTTGATGGAACTGCTGACGTCCACCGCCAGCACGAGTTCAAGGTCCACGGGCTCAGGCCCGTCCAAGGTCGCCGCCCGAGCCGGGCGCCGCGACATTGCGGCCGCGGCCGCGACGCCTCCCCGCATCATGTTTCGTCGCCGCATCAGGCCATCCCCCATTTGGGCCACCCGTGCGCCGGCTTTCATCCCTTTGCCAAGTTAGCTCGCGGTTATTGTGCAATGCAACATACAGCTTGCGGTATCTCGCGCCATGTTCGGTGAAGCACCAGCGTGGGCCTGTTGCGGTACCGACCAGGGTTCATTTCGTAATAAAGTTACCCTCAAGCGCGGCCCCCTCCCCTGGATGGTAGAGCGGGGCACCGCTTTACTCGGCGCCGACAACGACCGTGGCGCTGCAAGGCTCCGGCACGGCGCGTCGACGCGAAGGGGGCTTAGGCGTGCGGTGGAGCATGGCGGTGGCGGGGCTTGTCGCGTGGCCTGCGGAAGAGGCCGCAACCGTGACGGTCCGCGCCTCCCTCGGTGAGCGAGGCGTACGGTGAGCGAAGGGAACGCCGGACGTTGCGCCGGTGGCGGCGCCGGCACATCGGCGGCCATCCTCGTCGCCGTCCTGCTCTCGATCGCCCCCGCGATGCTCGTGCGCATCCCGCCGGTGCTGGACTACCCCAACCACTACGTCCGCCTTTGGCTGCTCACCGGCGGGGTGGATCATCCGCCCCTTTCGCAGATCTACGCCGTCGATTGGTCGCGCGCGTCGACGAACATCGCGATGGACTTGGTCGCCGTTGGCCTAGCCGGAATCGTGCCTCTCGGCGTCATCGCGGCGTTGATGCTGGCGCTGGCGATCGCCTTGCCCCCGCTGGGCGTGGCCCTGCTGGGGCGGCAGGTGTTCGGTGCCTTCCACTGGTGGCACGTCGCCTGCTTCGTGCTGGCTTGGAACTGGGTGCTTCTGGCCGGCTTCGTCAATTTCGAGATATCGCTCGGCCTTGCCTTGGTCGGCGCGGCGCTCGACCTCCGTTTGGCGAAGCACGGCGCCGCCGTCGTGGTGCCGCTCAGGATCGTCATGGGCGGTGTCGTGCTCGTCGCGCACGCCTTCGGGTTCCTGTTCTACGCGGCCTTGCTGGGAGGCCTCGCGCTCGGTCCGGCCCTCGCCCCGCTCCTCTCCCCCGGTGCGGCGGGGCGGGCAGTCCTCCGCGCGGTCCTTACCTGCCTGTCGCTGGCCGCGCCGGTGCTCCTGCTCCTTGTGCTCGCGCCCACCTTGCCGGGCGAGACCGGCGACGCCCCGCCTTCGCCCATCGTCTGGCAGGAGCGCAGCGTCTTCGCTTACGTGTCCACCTTGTTGACGGGGCTCAAGACATACCGATTCCCCGTCGACATCGCCTTCGGCCTTCTCCTCGCCGCGCCCGTCCTCGCCGCCCTGTTCCTCAGGCGGCTCCGCGCCCATGCGGGGTTGTTGGTCACCGGCGTTGTGCTCACCATCGGCGCGATCCTGATGCCGCGCGCGATCCTCGACAGCGGCGGGATAGAAACCAGGCTGCCCTGCATGGTCGCGTTGACCTTCGCCGCGGCGGTGCTGCCGGACCTCAGGCTGCCGCGGCGCTGGGCGACGGTCGCGGCGGCGGTGGCCGTGCTGGTCGTGGCGGGACGGGCCGGGTGGATCGGGCGCATCTGGGTCGATCGGCAGTCCGACATCGTTTCGGTCGACCGCGCGCTCGCGCATGTGCCGCCCGGCGCCGCGGTCCTGCCCCTGGAGCACCTGCCGGCCGCCGCCGACCTCGCCCGCGCGCCGCTCGGCCGCTTCTTCGGCAGTAGGACGCCCACCTATTGGCATTACCCGACCCTCGCCATCATGGAGCGCCGAGCCTTCGTGCCGCACCTTTTCACGATCGCCGGCAAGCAGCCGTTGCGCGTCCTGCCGCCCTGGGACGCGATCTCCGTGCCCGAAGGGCCCCTCGCGCCCGTGGACAAGCTGGGCGACCCTTCGACGCTGGCCGGGCCTTACCTGGGCCGCTGGCGGGAGTGCTTCGACTACATACTCGTCGTGAACGCCGACATGCCCAACGCAGGCGGCCCCCTACCCGCCTCGCCCGCCATCGCGCCGGTCGCCGACGAAGGCTTCGCGCGGCTGTATCGGATCGACCGGCCCGGCGCCGGCCCCGCCGCCTGCGGCTGACGCGGCCTGGGCCGGCGCGGCGTAAACGAAGCGGCCGCTCAACAGGTAGCCGGCCGCGAAGGTGGCGAGGACGGACACCGCCTTGGCGGCGACGTCCGGCAGAAAGGGCAGCGCGGCGGCGATGGCCGCGACCGACACGCCCAGGCAGAGGGCGGTGACGGCGGCAAAGCGCAGCACCCGGGCCGCCGACGCGAGCCGCGCCCCGCGGTCGCCGAAGGTCAGCAGCCCGTTGGCGACGTAGCTGTGCGCCGAGCCCGTCAGGAAGCCGAGCGCGCTGGCCGCGACGGGCCCCACGCCGAGCACGCGCGTGAGCGCCAGGAACACCCCGAAATCCACCGCTGTGTTGGCGACGCCGACCGCCGCGAAGAGCAGTGGGCGGCGCACCCCTGCCCTCAAAGGGCTTGCGTGGAGGCGCCCGGCACGTTCTGGTTCGCCGCGGCGTCTTGCCGCATCGCGGTCCACAGGCCTTGTTGCGCCCCGGGGCTGAGGCGGGAAAAGTCGGTCGGCAAGGCGTGGGCGTTGCGGCCCGCCAACACCGTGTCCACTAGGAAGAGCGGTCGCGCCTTCACCTCTTGGAACAGCCGCCCGACATACTCGCCGAGGATGCCGAGGACGATTAGTTGCACCGCGCCGAACAGCGTTATCGCCGCCATGGTGCTCGACCAGCCGGCGACGGTGCCGCCCTGGGCCCAGCGCCACAGCGTATAAGCCAGCAAAGGCACCGCCAGCCCCGCCGCGGCGACGCCGAGCCAGGACGCCAAGCGCAGCGGCGCGGTCGAGAAGCTGGTGATCGCGTCCAGCGCGAAGGCCACCATCTTGCGCAGCGGATACCCGGTGGTGCCGGCGTGGCGGGCCTGGCGCTCGTAGGGCAGCGGCATTTGCCGGCCGCCCACCCAACTCACCATGCCGCGGATGAAGCGCTGCCGTTCGGGCATGGCGGCCAGCGCGTCCACGACCCGGCGGCTCATGAGCCGGAAGTCGCCGGTGTCGCGCGGGATGGGCGTGCCGGACAGGCGGCCGAGCAGGCGGTAGAAGCCCGCGGCCGTGGCGCGCTTGAACACCGTTTCGCCTTCGCGGCGCGTGCGCTGGCCGTAAACGACCTCGGCGCCCTCGTCCATCACCCGCGACATCGGCGCCAGCAGCTCCGGCGGGTCTTGGAGGTCGGCGTCGATCAGGAGCACGGCTCGCCGCGCGCCAGCGACAAGCCGGCCGTCGCGGCGAGTTGGTGGCCGTGGTTGCGCATCAGCCGGACGCCGACGACGCACGGGTCGGTCCCGGTCAGCTCGGAGATAACGTCCCATGTCGCGTCGCGTGAGCCATCGTCCACCAGGACGATCTCGTACTCCGCGGCCCGGTGCCCGTCCCCGAGTGCCATCACGGCGGCGGAGGCGCGCCGGTGGAACTCCCGCAAGTTCTCCGCCTCGTTGTAGCACGGGGCGACGATCGATACGCGGATGCGGTCGTCTTGGCGGAGCATGTGCGCGCTGTCCCGAGGTCAGGGGCGGCGTCGGAAGACTCGCCGACGGCCCGCCCTTAACTTGGAACCGTGAACATTGCAACGAACCGCCATCACCGCAACGATGCGAAATCGTTGCGTTTGTCTGGAGGCTGTTACGGACCATGCGCCAGGCCCACGCGGTGGAGCATGAGGCAGGCGAAGGCGACGAAGTGCAGGCCGCGGAGGGTGTCGGGCAGGCGCTCGTAGTCGCGCACGAGCCTGCGGCAGCGCGTGGCCCAGGCTGAGGCGCGCTCGACGCCCCAGCGGCGGGGCAGCAGCACGAAGCCGCGCTTGGCCTCGGGCAGCTTGACCAACTTCAGCGCGATGCCGTGCTCGGCGGCGGCCCGCGCGGGCTTTTCGCCCGTGTAGCCCTGGCCCACGTAGGCGAGGTCCACGCTCTGCCCCGTCGCCTGCTGGACCGCCCCGGCCAGTTCGGCCACCGCGGCGCGGTCGTCGGCGCTGGCGGGCGTGACGTGCAAGGCCAGCAGGTGCCCCAGCGTGTCCACGGCGATGTGAACCTTGCTGCCCTTCTTGCGTTTCGCGCTGTCGTAACCCGCCCGGTGCCCGCTTTCGGGCGTGGAGCGGAGCGTGCGGCTGCCGAGCACCGCGGCGGACGGGGCCGGTTCGCGCTGGGCGGTCGCCCGCAGCAGCGCCCGCAGGTCGGGTGCGAGGCGCTCGAAGTAGCCCGCCCGGAGCCAGCGGCGGGCTTGGTCGTACACCGCGTGCCGGGGCGGCAGGTCGTTGGGCAGCAGGCGCCACGGCGCGCCGGAGCGCACGAGGTGGCGCAACGCGTTGAACACCTCGCGCAGGCTGTGCTGGCGCTGCGCGGCATCCTCGGGCAGCAGCGCCAGGTAGGGCGCCACCAGCGCCCACTCGTCGCCGGACACGTCGGAGGGGTAAGGCTCGCGGGCGGGCGTCATGGTTCGAGCGGCGCTGAACGCGACGGCCGCGTCCACCAGCGCCGCGCGCACGCCGGAGGTGCCGACATCGCTTCCGACCGCGACGCCCTCGGCCACGCCGCCGGAAGCGCTCAGCCGCGGAGCGCGGCGATGGCGCGGTCGTACGGAGGGCGGGCAAACACGGCCGATCCCGCCACCAGCACCGACGCGCCCGCTTCGACGGCGAGCGGCGCCGTTTCGGGCGTGATCCCGCCGTCCACCTCGATGCGGATCGCGCGGTCGCCGATCATCGCCCGGAGGCGGCGTATCTTCTCCAGTTGCCCCGGCAGGAAGGCTTGGCCGCCGAAGCCCGGGTTCACGGTCATCACCAAGACGAGGTCGATCCGGTCCAGCACGTAGGCCACCGCGCTCTCCGGCGTGGCGGGGTTGAGCGACACGCCGGCCCTCCTCCCGAGCGCCGCAATGGCCTGGAGGGTGCGGTCGAGGTGCGTCGTGGCCTCGGCGTGGACGATGATCCGGTCGGCGCCCGCCTTGGCGAAAGCTTCCAGGTACGGGTCAGCGGGCGCGATCATCAGGTGGGTGTCGAAGCACTTCGCCGAGC
This sequence comes from Craurococcus roseus, assembly GCF_039523795.1. NCBI lineage: Bacteria > Pseudomonadati > Pseudomonadota > Alphaproteobacteria > Acetobacterales > Acetobacteraceae > Craurococcus > Craurococcus roseus. The sequence continues at coordinate 387,125 of NZ_BAAAFZ010000008.1, forward strand.
AAGGCCGGATGGCGCGCACCAACTCGGGGCCGAAGGTGATGTTGGGCACAAAGTGGCCGTCCATCACGTCGAGGTGAATCCAGTCGGCGCCGGCCTCGTCCACCGCCCGCACTTCCTCGCCGAGCCGCGCGAAGTCGGCCGAAAGGATGGAAGGCGCGATGAGCGGGCCGGTCGTCACGCGGCCTGCCCGGCCGAAGCGTGCAAGCCGTCAGCGTCACTCGCCACGACGCGGCTCGTCAGGATCTCGTCGGGGCCGATCGTCATGGGGTCCTCTGCGGGTGGAGCTCGTCGCTGAACCCGATGTTCACCGCCCAGACGTTCCGCTGGCAATGGGCCGCTTGCGCCTTGCCTCGGCCGTCGGCGAGGTCGGGTTCACGGCTCGGGCGGCGCCATAGAACAGGCGGCCTCTTTCGAAGCGCCAGGCCGCCCTCGCAGCCGTTCGTTGGAGGCGAATGGCAGCGTCGGCGCGACACGGCGCGGAGAGACGCCGGCAGACGAACCTTCGAACCTCCGAGTAGCGCCGAAAGCAGAACCACGCTCCGCCCCGTCACGCCGGCCTGAGCGCGCGGACCGTCGCTTCGAGCGCGGTGCGGCCCAACGCCTCGACGGCGTCGGCGATGGTGCCGTGGAACCGCGCGAAGGCCTGGGTCGCTTGGCCGACGGCGGTGTCCGCGCCGCAGCCCAACCCGTCGAGCGCGCCGGTGGCCCAGGCGTAGTGGCGCGCTTCGTCCTCCGCGTGTCGCCGGAGGAGGGCGGACAGTTCCGGCGGGTACGGCTGGGCCGCATAGCGGGCGTACTTCTCCCGCGACTGCCATTCGTTCGAAACGAAAGCGAGCAGGACGGCCCGGTCGCCGCCGGGCAGACCAGCCATCTGCACCCCGAGCTTGAGGAGGCCGGTCGGGAGGTGCGGAAGCGTCAGCGGAACGCCGCCGTGCTTCCGGATCTGCGCGGAGAGGTCGCGCACGTGCCGTTCGTGGTCGGCCCGGAACGCCTCCATTGCTTGCCGCAGGTCCGGCCGGCGCAGTCCTGCGATGGCCACCGAATAGGCGGGCAGCGCGTCGGACTCCAGTTGGAGGAGGTCGGTGAGGCCGGCAAGCAAGGCCGCGTTGTGCTTCGGGGTGTCGCCCCCGACTGTCCGCTCGCTCAAGAGTTCCGTCTCCGGCTCGATATGTCGGGCGGGTGCCCCCCGGCGGCCCGCCATTGTCGGTGGCAACAGCGCAGCCCGGGTCGCGTTTCCTGGCGCCACTTCGATTCCGGAGTACGGCAGGAGTCAGGCCGCCGCCTCGCGTTCGAGTTCGGCGTTCAGCACCGCGCCGGCCGGCACGGCCGCGCTGGACAGCCAGGCCCAGTTCATGAGGACGACCACCGCGCCGAGCGAGCCGTAGATCCGGTCGTAGCCGCCGACCCGCGCGGCGTAAGCGGAGAACACCACCGAACCGAGCAGCCAGGCGGACGCGGCCAGGGCTCCGCCCAGCTCACCCACCTCCACCGCGGACACGCGCGGCTCGCCCCGCACCGGTAGGCCGCGGCCAAAACCGCAGAAACCGCCACGAGGAGGACCGGCCAACGACCGAAGCGGAGCGCCGCGCCGGCGCCGCTCCCGGCCCCTGTCTCGGCGCCGAACACGGCCGGGGCGGCGATGGCGCCGAGAGCGAAAATGAGGAAAGCCCCGGCGCAGAGCGCGAACACCAGCGCCGTGGCGTAAAGGCTTAGCAGGCTCCGGCTTTCCCGCTCGCCGTAGGCAGCGTTCAAAGCGCCGAAGAGCTGCGCCGCGGCCGCGGTCCCGCTCCAGAGCGCCGCTGCGGCAGCCGCCAAGCCGGCGCCCGGGCCCAAGCCGACGTTCGGCCTTGCGGCCAGGCGGCCCAAGAGTTCCCCGGCGACCTCGGCCGGGCCGGCCGGCAGTTCGCTCGACGCGCCGTCACGCAACCTCCCCGCCACCGACGCGGGGTCGACGAGCAAGCCGAAGAGCCACACCGAGGCCGCCAACGCCGGGAACAGCGCGAGCCGGGCGTAGAACACCACGGCCGCCGCCTCGCCCAGCAAGCGCTTCTCGGCCATCCGAAAGAACGCCCGGCGCAACGCCTCACGCCAGCGGCGCGCGGAAACGCCGGACGGGGCGGCCGGGCCGCGCGCCCCCTGGCCCAGGCACATCGCTGCCGCGGGCGAGGGGCTTCCGTGCTGTGCTCGGTCAGGATCGCCACCATGCGACTTTGCAGCGCGCAAGGGCCGGTCGGGACCGTTCCTTGGGGCTTGGCGTGTGGAACGAGGGATCCGGGGCGCGGCAGCGACCGCGCGGTGGCGGGGCGCCATGGCCCTCAGGCGCCCGACAAAGCCATCGTGGCGATACGCATCCAGGTGTTGGAACTCGCTTTCGGCCGTACAGGAGGCTGCGCCGGCGGGCCATGGCTTCATCGCGCTTCCAGGACCGTTGCGCGCGGCGCAGATGGGAACGCCGGAAGCGGGCAGGACCAAAGGGAACGCTTATTCTCAGCGCTTCAAGGGAGCAGGCCGGTCCGGTCCAACAAGCCGAGCAGGTATGCCGCTGCGACGGCTCCGGCGACGCACAGCAGCACGCCCAAACCTATGATGGCGCGGTTGCGCCGCGGCGCCGGCGCCGCTTCGGAGCCGGCGCGCCGCCCGTCAGCCGGATCCTGCACCGAAGAACGTCTCCCGTGTGAAGAGCGTGTGGTCCGCTTCGAACACCATCACGGCCACGAAGACCAGCACCAGCACCGGCGGGAGCAGGATGGCGTAGGCTAGGGCCAGCCTCTCCCACGCCATGTGCATGAAGACGGCGACGATCAGACCCGCCTTCAGCATCATGAACAGCAGGATCAAGGACCACCTGAGCAGCCCCTGGAGGTGGAAGTAGTCCACGAGGTAGGAGAAGGCGCTGAGGACGAACAGCCATCCCCAGACCACGAGGTAGAGCTTGATCGGGTGCTGCTGCCCTTCGGTCGATGCCGCCGCCGTCGCCTGCGCCATGCCCCGCTCCTACCAGAGGTAAAACAGCGCGAAGATGAACACCCAGACCAGATCGACGAAGTGCCAGTAGAGGCCCATGATCTCGACGACCTCGTAGCGGCCCTTCCGGCTGGTGAAGAAGCCGGGACGCCCCTGGTCGAAGTCCCCGCGCCAGACCTTGCGCGCGACGATGAGCAGGAAGATCACCCCGATCGTCACGTGGGTGCCGTGGAAGCCCGTGATCATGAAGAAGGACGACCCGAACTGGGCCGCGCCCCAAGGGTTGCCCCACGGCCGCACCCCCTCGTGGATGAGCTTGGACCACTCGAAGGCCTGCATGCCCACGAAGGTCGCGCCGAACGCCGCCGTCACCAGCATGAGGATCGCAGTCTTTGCGCGGTCGCGGCGGTAGCCGTAGTTGACCGCCATCGCCATCGTGCCGCTGCTGCTGATCAGCACGAAGGTCATGATGGCGATCAGGATCAGCGGCAGGTGCGCGCCGCCGATCTCCAACGCGAAGACCTCGCTCGGATTCGGCCAGGGCTCGGTCGTGGACATCCGTACCGTCATGTAGGACAGCAGGAAGCAGCCGAAGATGAAGGTGTCGCTGAGGAGGAAGATCCACATCATGGCCTTCCCCCAGGACGCGCCCTTGAACGCGCGCTGGTCGGAGGACCAGTCGGAAACGAAGGTCCGCCAGCCCGCGGCGGGCAGTGTGGCGGCCTCTCTCACGTGCGTCGGCGCGGTGTCCGGCATGGGCCGATCCTATCCGAATGAGCCGGTGCAGATCGCGTAGAGCCACATGAAGGAGGGCGAATACGCGAGAAGGGCGAAGAGGACGATCCAGACCGCGAGCAGGAAATGCCAGTAGGTGGCGCAAAGCTCGACGCCCAGGCGCAGCGCCTCCATCCCCACGCCGAGCCGCAACTTGGCGGCCGTTCTGCCCAGGGCGACCAAGCCGCCCAGCACATGCAGCCCGTGGACCGCAGTGATCAGGTAGAAGAACGAATCGGCCGGGTTGGTCGTCAGGCGGTAGCCCGCGGCCGTGAGCTGCTTCCACGCGAGGATCTGGCCGAGGAGAAAAGCCACGGCGGCGAGCCCGCCGACCAGCAGCCAGGAGCGCACCCCGTCCAAGTCATCCCGGTGCGCCGCGGTCCGCGCCCGGTGCAGCGCGACGCTGCTCAGCACCAGCACGCCCGTGTTGACCCAGAGCAGCCGCGGCTGGGGCAGCGGCCGCCAATCCTCCATGTCCATGCGCATGGTGTAGGCGCTGACGAGGAGCACCAGCAGCGAGCCGGCGACGGCGAGGAAGACGCCCAGCCCGATCTTCGCCGTCGGCAGCGGGGACGCGCCCGTGTCCGGGACGTGCCCGGCGGGGCCGGTCTCCAGCCAGGGCTTGGTTGCGAGCCCTTGCCGCGACAGCCACCAGCCCACGAACGCCGCCAGCGCGACCACGAACAGCAGGGTGAAGATCATGCGTGCGCCCCCGCCGGCGCGCGCGGCGATGGCGGCTCGTTCTGCGGGATGAAGTCCCGTTCGGCGCCGGGCACGCTGTAGTCGTAGGCCCAGCGGTAAACCACCGGCAGTTCCTTGCCGAAGTTGCCGTGTCCCGGCGGGGTTTCGGGCGTCTGCCATTCCAGCGTGGTGGCGTTCCAGGGGTTGGGGCCGGCCTCCCTCCCCCTCCTCAAGCTCCAGGCCAGGTTGAACAGGAAGACGAGTTGGGCGAAGCCCACCACCAGGGCCACCACGCTGATGAAGGCGTTCAGCGTGCCGGCCGAGGCCGGGACGAAGGCGGTCTCCCCGATCTCGTGGTAGCGCCGCGGCACGCCCAAAAGGCCGAGGTAGTGCATAGGGAAGAAGATCGCGTAGGCGCCGAGGAAGGTGACCCAGAAATGGAACTTGCCCATCGCCTCGTCCAGCATCCGCCCGGTGATCTTCGGGTACCAGTGGTAGATGCCACCGAAGATCACCATGATCGGCGCGACGCCCATCACCATGTGGAAGTGCGCGACCACGAACATCGTGTCGGACAGCGGCACGTCCACGACCACGTTGCCGAGGAACAGGCCGGTCAGCCCGCCGTTCACGAAGGTGACGATGAAGCCCAGGGCGAACAGCATCGGCACGGTCAGGTGGATGTCGCCGCGCCACAGGGTCAGCAGCCAATTGTAGACCTTGATCGCGGTCGGGACGGCGATGATCAGCGTCGTCGTGGCGAAGAAGAAGCCGAAATACGGATGCATCCCGCTGACGTACATGTGGTGCGCCCACACGATGAAGGAGAGCGCGCCGATGCCGACGATCGCCCACACCATCATGCGGTAGCCGAAGATGTTGCGCCGCGCGTGGACGCTGATCAGGTCGGAGACGATGCCGAAGGCCGGCAGGGCGACGATGTAGACCTCGGGGTGGCCGAAGAACCAGAACAGGTGCTGGAACAGGATCGGGCTGCCCCCGCCGTACTTCAGTTGCTGCCCCATCTCGACGAGGGACGGCATGAAGAAGCTGGTGCCGAGCAGGCGGTCGAACAGCATCATCACCGCGGCGACGAAGAGCGCGGGGAAGGCCAGCAGCGCCATAACGGTGGCGGTGAAGATGCCCCAGACGGTGAGCGGCATCCGCATCAGCGTCATGCCCCGCGCGCGCGCCTGCAGCACGGTCACCACGTAGTTCAGCCCGCCCATGGTGAAGCCGATGATGAACAGCGCGAGGGACAGGAGCATCAGGATGATGCCCCATTCCTGCCCGCCAGGGGTTCCGGACAGGATCGCCTGCGGCGGGTAGAGGGTCCAGCCGGCGCCGGTCGGTCCGCCCGGCGCGAAGAAGCTCGCCACCAGCACCAGCACCGCGAGCAGGTAGATCCAGTAGCTCAGCATGTTTACGTAGGGGAACACCATGTCCCGCGCGCCGACCATCAGCGGGATGAGGTAGTTGCCGAAGCCCCCCAGGAACAACGCGGTGAGCAGGTACACCACCATGATCATCCCGTGCATGGTGATGAACTGGTAGTAGCCGGCCGGGTCGATGAAGGAGAAGGTGCCGGGGAAGCCGAGTTGCAGGCGCATCAGCCACGAGAGCACCAACGCGACGAGCCCGATCGCCGTCGCGGTGAGCGCGTACTGGATGCCTATGGTCTTGGCGTCCTGGCTGAAGACGTACTTCGTCACCCAGCTATGCGGGTGGTAAAGCTCGACCTCGGCGACCTCGGCGGGCGGGATGGCTTGGTCCGCGCCAGGCGCGACACTGCTCATCGGGTACCCTCCTCATCCCCTCCGGTTCACCTCGCCTGCGCCAGCGCCAATTGGGCGAAGGTCCGCTGCCTGTTCAGCCACACCGCGTGCTCGGTCTCGCTCTGGACCACCACCCGGCCGCGCATGACCGCGTGCCCCACACCGCACAGCTCGGCGCAGAGCACCTCGAAGGTTCCGGTCCTGGTGGGCGTGAACCAGAAGTAGGTGACCGAGCCCGGCACCATGTCCATTTTCGCGCGGAACTCGGGCACGTAGAAATCGTGCAGGACGTCGATCGAGCGGAGCAGCACCTTGACCGGCTTGCCGATCGGGAGGTGCAGGTCCTCGGCCTCGATCACGACGTCGTCCTGCCCGGCCGCGTCGTGCGGGTTCAGGCCCAGCGGGTTGTCGAGGCCGATGTGGCGGATGTCGGAGGTGCCGAGCTTCCCGTCCTCGCCCGGCAGGCGGTAGCTCCATTGCCACTGCCGGCCCACGACTTCGATCTCCACCGCGTCACGCGGGACGGTGACGAACTGGTTCCAGACGAACAGGCCGGGGGCCAGCATCGCCGCGACGCCCACAGCGGTCGCCACGGTGAGCCACCATTCCAGGCGCTTGTTCTCGGGCTCGTAAGCCGCCTTCGCTCCATGCCGGTGCCGGAAGCGGAATACGCAGTACGCCATGAAGAGGACGACGGCGACGAACACCACGCCCGTGATCCAGAAGGTGATCACGATGGTCTGGTCGATGTACTGCCAATTCGAGGCGATCGGCGTCCACCACCACGGGCTCAGCAAGTGGAACACCACCGAGCCGACAGCGATCAGCACCAGTGCCAGCGCGACCGCCATGCCCCGTCACCCTCGCCTTCGGAGGGTTCTGGGCTTGGACGGACTGGGCCTTGTCAGCCGCTTCTCCGGGCGCAACGCTCCGGGAGGACCGGCTTCTCGCCGGTCAGAGCCGAGGCCCCTCGGCGAAGAGGGCCTCACGCCTTCACCTGCGGCCAACGTACCGTCAGCCATGGCGCCACCCCGCTGCTCCGTTCCCGCGAACGGTCGCTGCACCGACGGCGACGCAACAACTCTGACGCCGCCGGTGTCATCCGCGGCAACCTGCGTTCCCGCATCGTTATGCACCGCGCCGGCCGCTGTCAATCAAGACCGGAGCGGGCCGCTCGACGGGGATGGCCGGGTCTGACGCGGCGCCCCCCCCCGTCTCGGTGTGGGGCCTGTGCCGTTCCCCAGCGGGCCGCGGCCCGGTCCGTGGCCCGGCCCGTGGCCCGCCGACGGAAGCCGGCGCGAGCGGTTGCTCCCGCCCGGGGCGGCTGCAATAAATTGCAGGCGCCGCGCCGTTCCTGCCTTTGCATGCGGGGCCCGGACCGGTCCACATTCGCAAGAGCAAGAAACGTCCGGCCATCGCCGCGAGTCGGCGCGCCGGGACCAGGGAGGCAGGAGACCAAGGATGCCCGACCGCGCCCCGATCGCAACCACCCGCCGCGGCCTGCTTGTCGGCGCGGCGGGGCTCGCCGCCTCGGCCGGAGCCTTGCCGCGCCCGGCCATCGCCCAAGGGTCGCCGTTGCGCATCGGGCTGATGCTGCCTTTCTCCGGCACCTTCGCGGCGCTCGGCGAGAACATCGCCGCCGCTTTCGAACTCCACCTCCAGGAGCGCGGCGGGCGCATGGGCGGCCGGCCGGTTCAGGTGATCCGCTTGGACGACGAGAGCAATCCGGCCAACGCGGTGCAGAACGTGAACCGCCTGATCGGGCGCGACCGCGCCGAAGCGCTGGTGGGGACCGTGCATTCCGGGGTGGTGATGGCCTTGGTGCAGGCGTCGCGGGAGCGCGGCGTGCCGCTGGTGATCCCCAATGCCGGCAACGTGGCCGCCACGCGCGAGCTGTGCGCGCCCACCGTTTTCCGCGCCTCGTTCAGCAACTGGCAGCCGGCCTACGGGATGGGCTTGGCGCTCGGGAAGCAAGGGGTGAAGCGCGCCGCCTGGATCACCTGGGACTACGCCGCGGGCAACGAAGCGGGCGAGGGCTTCCGCGAAGGGCTGCGCGCCGGCGGCGGCGAGGTGGTGCGCGAACTCAAGCTCCCCTTCCCCGAAACCAACTTCCAGCCGCTGCTAGCGCAGGTGCCGGGGCTGAACGTGGAAGCCGTGGGCTCGTTCTTCGCCGGCGGGGGCGCCGTGCAGTTCGTGCGCGAGTACGCGGCCGCCGGCCTCAAGGAACGGGTGCCGCTGTGCGGCTCCGGCTTCCTCACCGAGGGCACGCTGGCCGCCCAAGGAGCGGCGGCCGAGGGCATCCGCACCGCGCTCCATTATGGCGACGGCCTCGACAATCCCAAGAACCGGACGTTCCGCGCCGCCTTCAAGGAGAAGACGACGCGGGAGGCCGACGTCTACGCCGTACAGGGGTACGACTCGGCGCAATTGCTGGGCGTCGGGCTCGACGCGACGCGCGGCGACCCGGCGGCGGAGCGGGAGTTGGTCCGGGCCATGCGCGGCGCACGCATCGACAGCCCACGCGGCGCCTTCACGCTCTCGCCCTCCCACAACCCGGTGCAGAACATCTACCTGCGGGAAGCGAAGGGCGGGGAGAACCGCGTGATCGGCATCGCGGCGGAGGCGCTGGCCGACCCGGGCACCGGCTGCCGCATGGCTTGAGACGGCACCTGCGGCGGGTGGGTTCCCCATGGACCTGACGGGCCTCTTCGCGCAGGTCCTGAACGGCTTGCAGTACGGGCTTTTGCTGTTCCTCATCAGCAGCGGCCTGACGCTGGTGTTCGGCGTGATGGGCGTGATCAACCTGGCGCACGGCAGCCTGTTCATGGTCGGCGCCTACGCCGCCTGGGCCATCGCGCGGCAGACCGGCGCGCTGTGGCTGGCGTTGCCGGCGGCGGTGCTCGGCGGGCTGCTGATCGGGGCGCTGCTGGAGCGCGGGCTGTTCCGTCGGTTCTACCAACGCGACCACCTGGACCAGGTATTGTTGACCTTCGCCTTGATCCTGTTGTTCGAAGAGGCGCGCTCCTTCCTGGCCGGCAACGACTTCCACAGCGTGCCGGTGCCGGCGGTGCTGGACTTCTCCGTGCCCGTGGCCGGGGACTTCTCCTACTCGGCCTACCGGTTGGCGGTGCTGGCGCTGTGCGTCGCGGTGGCGGCACTGATGTTCCTCGGAATCGAGCGCACGCGCATAGGCAGCGCCGTGCGCGCGGCCGCCGAGAAGCCGGAGATGGTGGACCTGCTCGGCCTCGACGCGAGGCGCATCCACACCCTGGTTTTCGCGGTCGGCACCGCGCTGGCCATGCTGGCCGGCGCGCTCGCGGCGCCCCTGCATTCGGTCTACCCGAACATGGGCGACGGCTTCCTCATCGTCTCCTTCGTGGTGGTGGTGGTGGGCGGCGTCGGCTCGATCGCCGGCGCCTTCTGGGGGGCGCTGCTGATCGGGCTGGTGGACACCTTGGGCAAGGCCTACGCGCCGGCGGTGGCTGGGCTCGCGGTCTACGTGCTGATGGCCGCCGTGCTGCTGGTGCGGCCGCACGGCCTCTTCGCGCGGCGGACCTGATGCTCGCCGTCGCCTCCCGCGCCGGGCACGTCTGGCTGGCGCTGGCGGCGCTCGGGGTGGCGCTGCTGCCGCTCTGGGCCTCGAACTACCACCTCGAACTGGCCTCCACGGCGCTGGTTTCGGCGATGTTCGCGCTCAGCCTGCACCTGCTGGTGGGCGCCGCCGGCATGGTGAGCCTCGGGCACGCCGCCTTCTTCGGCATCGGCGCCTACGCGGTCCACCTGCTGCCGGCGGGGATGTCCGTCCTTCTGACCTTGCCGGCGGCGGCGCTGTTGGCCGCGGCGGCGGCCCTGCCGGTAGGCGCCCTGTCGCTCCGCACGCGCGGCTTCTTCTTCCTGATGACCACGCTCGCCTTCGGGCAGATGCTGTTCTTCGTCTTCCACGACACGCCTCTCGGGGGCGGCAAGGACGGGGTCTTCGTGTCCCGGCCGGCGCTGGAGGCCTTTGGCTTGGTGTGGGAGGTGCCGCGCCGGAACCGGCCGACGGTGCTGCTGCTGCTCAACCTCGGCGTGTTGGTGGCGATGTACGCCGGCCTCGCGGCCCTGCTGCGGACGCTGTTCGGCCGGGCGCTGCTCGGCATCCGCGCCAACGAGGGCCGGATGCGGGCGCTGGGCTACGACACCTTCCGGATCAAGCTGGCGGCCTTTGTGGTGGCGGGCGCCCTGGCCGGCGTTTCCGGCCACATGTGGGCCATGGCCCAGGCCTTCGTGAGCCCGGAGTTGCTCGGCTGGCACCGCTCGGCCGAGGCGCTGCTGATGGTGCTGCTGGGCGGCCTGGGGGCGCTGCACGGGCCTATCCTCGGCGCTTTCGCCTTCATCGGGCTGGGCGAAGCGAGCAACCTGGTGACGGAGCGGCAGAAGCTCGTCGAGGGCTTGGTGATCCTCGCCGTGGTGCTGGCGCTGCCCAAAGGCTTGGCGGGCCTCGGCCTGCGCCGCCGGCCGGCTCGGCCCGCGGCCCCCTCCCCCGCCGGGACGCCGGTGGCGGCGGCCGAGTTGTGACGGCCGCCCTGGAAGCGACAGGGCTGACGCGCCGCTTCGGCGGCCTAGCGGCCGTGTCCGACGTTTCCCTCGCCTTGTCCGTCGGCGAGTTGCACGCCGTCATCGGCCCGAACGGTGCGGGCAAGAGCACGCTGGCGAACCTGCTCTCGGGCGAGTTGGCGCCGAGCGGCGGCGCCGTCCGCCTGGGAGGGCAGGACGTGACCGGCTGGCCGGTTTGGCGGCGCGCCCTGGGCGGCATCGGGCGCTCCTTCCAGAAGGCGAACATCCTCCAGGAGCTGACGGTGCTGGAGAACACCCGGCTCGCCGCGCAGGCCCGCGGGTTCACCCCAGGCCGTTGGCTCCGCCGGGCGGCGCGCGAAGCGGGGCCGGTGTCCGAAGCGCGCGCGGCCTTGGCCCGGGCGGGGCTCGGACCGTGGGAGGACGCGGTAGCGACGACCTTGAGCCACGGGCAATTGCGTCTCCTGGAGATCGCCATGGCTTTGGCGACCGGGCCGCGCGTGCTGCTGCTGGACGAACCGCTGGCCGGCGTGGGGCCGGAGGAGGGCGAGCGCCTCGCCTCCTTGCTCAAGGAGTTGTCGCGGGACCACGCGCTGCTGCTGATCGAGCACGACATGGACGTGGTGTTCGCGGTGGCCGACACGCTGACCGTGATGGTGGACGGCCGCGTCCTGGAGCGCGGCCCGCCGGCGCGCATCCGCGCCTCCGCCGCGGTGCGGGACGCTTACCTCGGCCACGCCGCGTGACGCCGATACTGGAAGCGCGCGGCCTCGCTTCGGGATACGGCGCCGGCCTCGTGCTGCGCGGCGTGGACCTGGCGATCCGCCCCGGCGAGGCGATCGGCCTCATGGGCCGGAACGGCATGGGCAAGACCACGCTGATCCGGACCCTCATGGGCCAGGTGCCGGCGCGGGGTGGCCACGTGCTGATCGACGGCGCGGACGCGACCGCGGAGGCGCCGTTCCGCCGGGCCCGCCGGGGCATCGCCGTAGTGCCGGAAGGGCGCGGCGTCTTCGGCACGCTGTCGGTCATGGAGAACCTCCGCCTCGCCGCGCGGCCGGGCGCGGACGGCAGGGTCGATTGGCCGCTCGACCGCGTCATGGCGTTGTTCCCTCGCCTCGCGGAGCGCAGCGGCCACCGCGGCGACCAGCTCTCGGGCGGCGAGCAGCAGATGCTCTCCATCGGCCGGGCGTTGATGACCAGCCCGCGGCTGCTGGTGCTGGACGAGGCGACAGAGGGGCTCGCGCCCCTGATGCGCGACGCGATCTGGGACACCATCCGCGCCGTGCGCCAAGCGGGCATAGCCACGCTGGTGGTGGACAGGACGGTGGCCGCGGTGCTCTCCCTGGTGGACCGGGCGGACATCTTGGTGAAGGGCAGCCTCGCGTGGTCCGGGCCGCCGGAGCGGCTGCAGGCCGATCCGGAAACGATGCACCGGCACCTCGGCGTGTAGCCGGTCCGCCGGGCCTGCCCGACGCGCGGCTTGCAGGAGGGGTTAGCGGCCCGCACTATATTGCAAGCGCTTAGGCGCGATCGAATGAAGAAGCGTGCGGCAGACACGCGCGGAGGGAAGGAGGAAGCGGATGGATGGCATCCCCGCATCCGGTCAAGGCGCGTCGCGCGGCAATGCCGTTTCCTGGTTCGTCGATCGGCACGTGGCGGCCGGGCGGGGCGGCGCCACGGCCTTCACCGACCCGCACCGCAGCATGACCTACGCCGCGCTCGCCGAGGCGAGCGCGCGGTTCGCCGGAGGATTGCGCGCGGCCGGCATAGGGCGCGAGCGCCGGCTGTTGATGCTGATGCTCGATACGGTGGACTTCCCCGTCGCGTTCTGGGGCGCGCTGCGCGCCGGGGTGGTGCCGGTGCCGGCGAACACGCTGCTCACCGCCGAACAGGTCGCCTACATGCTGGAGGACAGCCGGGCGGAGGCGGTTGTCGTCTCCGCCCGGCTGCTCGCGGCGCTCGCGCCGGCCATCGCGGCCTCGCCCTGGCTGCGGCTGGTGCTGGTGGCCACGCCGGACGGCGAACCGGCGCCGGCCCTGCCCCCAGGCGCGCAGGAGTTGCGGAACTTCCTGGCCGGGGCGCCGGCGGCCGAGACGGTGGCGGCCAGCCCAGACGAGGTCGCCTTCTGGCTCTACTCCTCCGGCTCCACCGGCGCGCCCAAGGGCACCAAGCACGTCCACGCCAGCCTTCGCGCCACAGCCGAGACTTACGCGGCGCAGGTGCTGGGCATCCGCCCGGACGACGTGGTGTACTCGGCGGCGAAGCTGTTCTTCGCCTACGGCCTCGGCAACGCCATGACCTTTCCGATGTCGGTCGGCGCGCAGGCTGTGCTGCTGCCTGACCGGCCCTCGCCCGACGCGGTGCTGTCCGTGATGGCCCGGCACCGGCCCACCCTTTTCTGCGGCGTGCCGACTCTTTACGCGGCGCTGCTGGCGCACCCGGGGCTCGGGCGCGGCGCCGGCTCGGACCGGCTGCGCCTCTGCGTCTCGGCCGGCGAGGCCTTGCCGGAGCATGTGGGGCAACGCTGGTCTTCGGTCGTGGGCGCCGACATCCTCGACGGCATCGGCTCCACCGAGATGCTGCACATCTTCCTCAGCAATCGGCCGGGCCACATCCGGTACGGCACCACCGGGACCGCCGTGCCGGGCTACGATCTGCGGATCGTGGACGAGCAGGACCGCGATCTCCCACCCGGCGAGATCGGCGAACTGTTGGTGCGGGGGCCATCGGCCGCCGAAGGCTATTGGAACCAGCGCGACAAATCCCGCCGCACCTTCCAAGGTGAATGGACACGCACCGGCGACAAGTACACGCAGGACGCCGACGGCCATTACCGCTACCAGGGCCGCACGGACGACATGTTCAAGGTGAGCGGCATCTGGGTTTCGCCCTTCGAGGTGGAAGCGGCGTTGATGACGCACCCGGCCGTGCAAGAGGCCGCGGTGGTCGGGCGCGAGGACGCGGACGGCCTTACCAAACCCATGGCCTTCGTGGTGCTGAGGGAGGACGCGGCGCCGCCGGGTCCGGCGCTTACGGAAGCCCTGCGGGCGCATGTGAAGGAGCGCGTCGGCGCCTGGAAATATCCCCGCTGGATCGAGGCGGTCGAGGAGCTGCCGAAAACCGCCACCGGCAAGATACAGCGCTTCAAGCTGCGCGCGGGGTTCGCGTGATGGCGGCAGCGCGGCGCAACGTCCGGTTGGAGATCGGCGGCGGGCGGTTGGAAGCCGCGTGGTGGGGACCGGAGCCGGAAGCGGCGCCCACGATGGTGCTGCTGCACGAAGGGCTCGGCTCGGTGTCCCTCTGGCGCGACTTCCCGGAGCGGCTCGCGGCCGCGACCGGCCTCGGCGTCTTCGCCTATTCGCGCTTCGGCTACGGCCAGTCCGACCCGGCAGCGCTGCCACGGCCGTTGACCTACATGCACGAGGAAGCGCGGGAGGTGCTGCCCCGCGTGCTGGACGCCGCCGGGGTCAGGCGCTGCGTGCTGCTCGGCCATTCGGACGGCGGCTCTATCGCGGCGATCCACGCGGGATCGTTCCAGGACACGCGGGTGCGCGGCTTGGTGCTGCTGGCGCCGCACTTCTTCGTGGAAGAAGCGGGGCTGGCCGCCATCCGGGCGGCGAAGCAGGCCTTCGAAACGGGCGACCTTCGGGCGCGGTTGGCGCGGCACCACCGCGACCCGGACCTGGCCTTCCGCGGCTGGAACGGCGCTTGGCTGGACCCGGGCTTCCCCCGCGCCTTCGATTTGCAACCGGACATCGCGCACATCCGCGTCCCCGTGCTGGCGATCCAGGGCGAGGCGGACCCTTACGGGACCGTGGAGCAGCTACGGTTGCTGGAGCGCGAGGCCTATTGCCCGGTGGACGGCCTCGTGCTGCCCGGGGTTGGCCACAACCCGCACCAGGACGCGCCAGAGGCCGTGCTGGCCGCGGTGTCGGAGTTCACGGGCCGGCTGTTCGGCCTGCACGAGCCGGGGCCCGCCAACGCACAATAGTGCAGCTGGACTTGAAGTCCGCCAATAATATGCATTATGTTGCAGTTGGGGCGGAATGTCGCTGAAAGGACCGGACCGGATGGCGCAGATCGATTTCCGAACCGACCCCGGTCGTTACCGGCATTGGAAGCTGCGCTTCGATGGCCCTGTCGCTCACCTCATCATGGACGTGGACCCGGACGCCGGCTTGTTCGAAGGGTACGAGTTGAAGCTCAACTCCTACGACCTCGGCGTGGACATCGAACTGGCGGACGCCGTGCAGCGCCTGCGCTTCGAGCACCCGGAGGTGGGCGCCGTCGTCATCCGTTCGGCCAAGGAGAACGTGTTCTGCGCCGGCGCCAACATCCGGATGCTCGGCAAAGCCAGCCACGGCCACAAGGTCAACTTCTGCAAGTTCACCAACGAGACGCGCTGCGCCATCGAGGACGCGACGGAGCACTCCGGGCAGGCCTACCTCTGCGCCGTCAACGGCACGGCCGCCGGCGGCGGGTACGAACTGGCGGTGGCCACCGACCACATCATGCTCATCGACGACCGCCGCTCCACCGTTTCCCTGCCGGAGACGCCGTTGCTCGCGGTGCTGCCCGGCACCGGCGGCCTCACCCGCGTGACCGACAAGCGCAAGGTCCGGCGCGACTTGGCGGACGTGTTCTGCTCGATCGAGGAGGGGGTGCGCGGCAGGCGCGCCGTCGAGTGGCGCTTGGTGGACGAGGTCGTGCCGCCGTCCGCCTGGGAGAAGCGCGTCGAGGAGCGGGCGGCGGAGATCGCGGCCCGCAGCGACCGCCCGCGGGACGCCAAGGGCGTCGCGCTGACGCCGCTGGAGCGGCGGACCGAGGAGAACGGCGTCTTCTACGGCTTCGTCTCCGTCGAGATGGACCGCGCCGCACGCCGGGCCACCGTCACGGTCTCGGGCCCCGGCGGCGGCGCGCCGGCCTCGCTGGAAGCCGCCCGCAGCGCCGAGTTCTGGCCGCTGCGGATGGCGCGGGAACTGGACGACGCCATCTTGCACCTGCGGCTGAACGAGCCGGAACTCGGCCTGCTCCTGCTCCGCACGCAGGGCGACGCGGCAGAGGTGATGGCGCACGATGCCTTCTTGGAGGAGTACGAGGACGATTGGTTCGTCCGGGAGGTCCGGCTGAACCTCAAGCGCGTGCTGAAACGCATTGATGTCACCTCCCGCAGCCTGATCGCGCAAATCGAGCCGGGGAGCTGCTTCGCCGGCACCCTGGCCGAACTCGCCTTCGCGGCAGACCGGGCGGTGATGCTGTCCGGCGCGCGGGAGGGCGACAACCGCCCGCCAGCCGCGCTGTCGCTGTCGCCGCTCAACTTCGGCGCCTACCCCATGGCGAACGGGCTCACCCGCTTGCAAACGCGCTTCTACGGCGAGCCGGAGGGCGTGGACCGGGCGCGCGGGAAGGTCGGCGAGGCTTTGGAAGCGGAGGACGCGGAAGCGCTCGGCCTCGTCACCTTCGCTTATGACGAGACCGATTGGGACGACGAGGTCCGGATCATGCTGGAGGAGCGCGCGAGCTTCTCGCCGGACGCGCTGACCGGCATGGAGGCGAACCTGCGCTTCGTCGGCCCCGAGACCATGGAAACGCGCATCTTCGGCCGGCTCACCGCCTGGCAGAACTGGATCTTCCAGCGGCCGAACTCGGTCGGCGAGCAGGGCGCGCTCAAGCTCTACGGCAGCGGCGTCCAGCCCTCCTTCGACCGCGGCCGCGTTTAGCCAACAAGACACAGGGAGACGGAACGATGCCCGACGGCATGAACGTGGACTACAACGGCCTGATCCCGAACAACGTGGACCTCAACACCGACGCGCGCGTGCGCAAGGCGCTCGAGACCTGGCACCCGGGCTACATAGACTGGTGGAAGGACATGGGGCCGGACGGCTTCCAGGAGGCGTTGGTCTACCTCCGCACCGCCGTGTCCGTGGACCCGAAAGGCTGGGCGCGCTTCGACTACGTGCGGATGCCCGAGTACAAGTGGGGCATCCTGCTGGCGCCGAAGGTGGAGGGCCGCACGGTCGGCTTCGGCCAGCACAAGGGCGAGCCAGCCTGGCAGGAGGTGCCGGGCGAGTACCGCGGCATGCTGCGCCGCCTCATCACCATCCAGGGCGACACGGAACCCGCTTCGGTCGAGCAGCAGCGCCACCTCGGCAAGACCGCGCCCTCGCTCTACGACATGCGCAACCTGTTCCAGGTGAACGTGGAAGAGGGCCGGCACCTCTGGGCCATGGTCTACCTGCTCCAGAAGTACTTCGGGAAGGACGGGCGCGAGGAGGCGGAAGAGCTGCTGCGCCGCCGCTCCGGCAACGAGGACAGCCCGCGGATGCTGGGTGCCTTCAACGAGCAGACGCCCGACTGGGTGTCCTTCTTCATGTTCACCTTCTTCACCGACCGCGACGGCAAGATGCAATTGGAGGCGCTGGCGCAGTCGGGCTTCGACCCGCTGTCGCGCACCTGCCGCTTCATGCTGACGGAAGAGGCCCACCACATGTTCGTGGGCGAAACCGGCGTGCAGCGGATCATCGAGCGCACCTGCGAGGCGATGAAGGCCGCCGGCATCCAGGACCCGAACGACGCGGAGCGCATCCGGGCGCTCGGCGTGGTGGACCTGCCGACCTTGCAGCGGAAGATGAACCTGCACTTCTCGCTGACGCTGGACCTGTTCGGCAACGAGGTCTCCACCAACGCCGCCAATGCCTACAACGCCGGCCTCAAGGGCCGCTACCGCGAGGACAAGCTGGACGACGACCACCGGCTGCTGGACGCGACCTACCCGGTGCTGCGCTGCGTGGACGGGGCGATCGCGCAGGAGGCGGTGCCGGCGCTATCGGCGCTCAACATGCGGCTGCGCGACGATTACGTGCAGGACTGCCAGGGCGGCGTGAACCGCTGGAACAAGGTGATCGAGAAGGCGGGCATCCCGTTCCGGCTGACGCTGCCGCACGTCGCCTTCAACAGGAAGATCGGCGAGTTCTCGCGCATCCACGCCGACCCGGAAGGGCGGGTGGTGGATGCAGGCACCTTCGCCGCCAACCGCGACCGCTGGCTGCCCTCGGCCGATGACGACCTCTACATCACTGGCTTGATGAAGCCGGTGGACCAAGCGGGCGCCTACGCCTCGTGGATCGCGGCGCCCAAGGTGGGCATCGACAACAAGCCGGGTCACTTCGAGTACGTGAAGATCTGGAACTGAGCCCGGCGGGGACGGAGGCGGGAGCGGCGCGATGGACGGCATGCTGGAGGGCCAGGGTGGGGCCGGCGCTGCACTCAAGCAGCATCTGATCGACCCGGAGATCTGCATCCGCTGCAACACTTGCGAGGCGACCTGCCCGATCAACGCGATCACCCACGACGAAAACAACTATGTCGTGGACCCGGGCACCTGCAACTTCTGCATGGATTGCGTCGCGCCCTGCCCCACGGGCGCGATCGACAATTGGTTCCAGGTGCCCGCGCCCTTCGGCCTGGATGAGCAATTCTCCTGGCAGGAGCTGCCGCCCCGTCCCGCCCTGCCCGCCGACGGAGGCGGCGTGGGCGAGGCGGTGGACGCGCTGGACGAGGAGGCGGCGGCGCTGATCGCCGACGCCCACAGGGGCGCCGGCGGCAAGGTCCGCGCCCCTGTTTCGGCCAGCAAGCCGCGCGTCAACCTGTTCAGCCGCGCGGAGCCGGCGCTGGCCAAGGTGACGGGCAACATCCGCGTCACCCGGTCCGGCACCTCTTCGGACGTCCACCACATCATCCTGGACTTCGGCGCCACGCCCTTCCCGGTGCTGGAAGGGCAAAGCATCGGCGTCGTGCCGCCCGGCACCGGACCTGATGGACGACCGCACGCGATGCGCCTCTACTCGGTGTGCAGCGCCCGCGACGGCGAACGGCCGAACACCAACAACTTGGCATTGACGGTCAAGCGTGTCGCAGAGCCGCGGCCCGACGGGAGCGTGTTCCGCGGCGTGGCGTCCAACTGGCTGTGCGATCTCGCGCTCGGGGAGACGGTGCCGGTCATCGGGCCCTTCGGGGCCACCTTCCTCATGCCGGACGACCCGGAGACCGACGTCGTCATGGTTTGCACCGGCACCGGCGCCGCGCCCTTCCGCGGCTTCACCGAGCGGCGCCGGCGCCTCGGCGCCGCCGGGCGCGGCCGCTTGCACCTGTTCTTCGGCGCTCGCACGCCGGAGGAACTGCCCTATTTCGGCCCGTTGCAGAAGGTGCCGGTGGCGGTGCTCGACCAGAACCTGGTTTACAGCCGGCTGCCTGGCCGGCCCAAGGAGTATGTGCAGGACCGGATGCGGGCGCGCGCGGCGGATCTCGCTGCGCTGTTGCGGAAAGACGGCACCCACATCTTCGTGTGCGGCCTGCGCGGATTGGAGGCGGGCGTCGAAGAGGCGCTTTCCGCCATCGGCCGGGAGCACGGGATAGACTGGACGGCCCTCCGCGCCTCCATGCGGGAGCAGGGACGATACCACGTTGAAACCTACTGAGGGCGCGAAGGCCGGCGCCGTCTTCGTCCACACCCGCCGCGTCACCTGGGGCGAGACGGACGCCGCCCGCATCGCCTACACGGCGCGCTTCCTCGATTTCGCCATGGAGGCGACGGAAGCCTGGTTCCAGGACCGGCTCGGTGTGGGCTGGTACGAGATGAACGTGGACCACGGCATAGGCACGCCGTTCGTCCACGCGCGCTTGGACTTCCGCAGCCCCGTCACGCCGCGCGACACGCTCTCCAGCACCGTGCGGCTGGTCCGCCTCGGCGGGTCCTCCCTCCGCTTCGCCGTGGTCGGCCGGGTCGGGGAAAGATTGGCCTACGAAGCCGAACTGGTCTGCGCCTTCGTCGATGCGGCGGGCATGCGGCCCGTCCGGGCGCCGGACCGCTTTCGACCGGCGTTGGAGGCGGAGGCGGCGCTCGGGGCGGGTTGAGCGGCCCGCTCTCCGCTTTGGCCGATCACGCCCGGCTCTCCTCCACCGCCGCGACGCCGTCCAGCGCCAGCAGCGCCGCGAGCGTCTCCGACGGGGCGCATCCGGAGGTGTCCACCGTGAAATCGGCCTTGGCGTAGAGGGCTTCCCGGCTGGCCAGGATTGCCCTGAGATCGTCCATGGCGCGTTTGTTGTCGCGCATGGGGCGGGTGTCGCCTTGCTCGATGACGCGGCGCATGTGCTCTTCCGGGCTCGCCCGCAGCCAAACCGTGATGCAGGTGTCGAGCAGGAATTCGAAAGTGGCCGGCTCCGCAACGATGCCGCCGCCAGTGGCGATGACGGCGGGGGAGCCTTCCCGGACCAAGTGTTGCAGCGCCTCGCGCTCGAGGCGGCGGAACCCCTCCTGCCCGTGCACGGCGAATATGTCCGAAAGCTCCATCCGGCCCTCCCGCTCCACCTCCCGGTCCAGTTCGACGAAGGCGATGCCGAGCCGCTCCGCCAACAGCCGGCCGAGGGTCGACTTGCCGGCGCCGCGCAGGCCGATCAGCGCCACGCGCCGGACGCGGCTGCCGATGCCCTCGTGCCCGCCGAGCTGCCGCTTCAGCAAGCCGCGCGCCTCCGCCAGCCGCCCTTCCGGGAGTTGGGCCACCACCTGCTCCAGCAGGAGCCGCTCGGCCGTGCGCTCCGGGCGTTCGCCGACGATCTCCTCCACGCCGAGGCCGAGCGCGCGGGCGATGCGCCGCAAAAGGAGGATGGAGACGTTGCCGGCCCCCGCCTCGACCTGGGCGATGTAGCGCTCCGACACGCGGGACAGGCGCGAAAGGTCGCGGCGAGTCACGCCGCGGCGCGCCCGGAGCGTGCGCAACCGGTCGCCCACCGCGCGCAGGAAGGCGTCGTCGCCCGGATCGCCTTTCGCCCGCTCCGGAGGTGCGTCCCGCTGCGTGTCAAGCACGGGAGCGCGCTGGGTTTGAACGCCGGGCGCGGGAGGGAGCAGGGACGCGGCGGGGCATGGGCGCCGCCATAGGACCCCGCCAAGGCACTGACAAGCGCGGAGCGCGCCGCCTGACGGGCAGGGGCGCCCGTCGGAACAGGACCGACGGGCGCCGAACAGCCTAGCCGGGGAGGACTGCGAAGGCCCGCAGCGCCACCGGAGGGCGATGCCACGGCGGCCTCCGAGGACGTGGCGTCAGGACGTCCCTCAAGCGGCCGCGCATCGCCGACGGCGGCCGAGGCGGAAAGACCCTCACACCGAAACGCCAGGAAGGGCGGTGATCCCGGCCAAGCGGCCGTCGGCGACCATGGCGGTGGCGGCGGCGATGTCGGGCGCGAGGTGCCTGTCCTCCAACAGCGTCGGAACGCGTGCGCGTAGCAACGCCCGGGCGGCTTCGAGCGGCTCGGAGGAGCGGAGCGGCGCGTGGAAGTCGCAGCCCTGGGCCGCGGCGAGCCACTCGATGCCGATGATGGCGCGCAGGTTCGCCGCCATCGGCAACAGCCGCCGCGCGCCGTGCGCGGCCATCGAGACGTGGTCTTCCTGGTTGGCCGAGGTCGGTATGCTGTCCACGCTGGCCGGCATGGCCCGTTGGCGGTTCTCCGCGACCAGGGCGGCGGCCGTGACCTGCGGGATCATGAAGCCCGAATTCAACCCGGGCCGCGGCGTCAGGAAGGCGGGCAGGCCCGACAGTGCCGGGTCCACCAGCATGGCGATCCGGCGTTCAGCCAGCGACCCGATCTCGCAGAGCGCCATAGCGACCATGTCGGCGGCGAAGGCGACCGGCTCGGCGTGGAAGTTGCCGCCCGAGATCACCTCGCCCGTGTCGGCGAAGACCAAGGGGTTGTCGCTGACGCCGTTCGCCTCGACGGCGAGGGTGGCGGCGGCTTGCCGCAGCAGGTCGAGGCAGGCGCCCATCACCTGCGGCTGGCAACGGAGGCAATAAGGGTCCTGCACGCGCGGGTCGTCCGGACCGCGGTGGGACGCGCGGATGGCGCTGCCCTCCATCATCGTCCGCAGCGCCGCCGCCGCTTCGGTCTGGCCGCGGTGGCCGCGCGCGGCGTGGATGCGCGCGTCGAACGGCCCGTCGCTGCCCTTGGCGGCGTCGGTCGAAAGGGCGCCGGTGACGAGGGCGGACCGGAAGGCGCGCTCGGCCTCGAACAACCCGGCGAGGGCGAGCGCCGCGCTGATCTGCGTGCCGTTGAGCAGCGCCAGCCCCTCCTTCGGGCCGAGTTCCAGCGGCGCGAGCCCCCGCCGCGCCAAGGCCGCGGCCGCTTCGCCTTCACCGAGGAACTGCCCCACGCCCATCAGCGCCGCCGCCGTCATGTGCGCGAGCGGCGCCAGATCGCCCGAAGCGCCGCACGAGCCTTGGGAGGGGATCGCCGGCAGCAGTCCGTGCGCGAGGCAGGCCTCCAATCGTTCGATCACCGCCCAGCACACGCCCGAAAGCCCCTGCGCCAAGCTGCCCAGCTTCAACGCCAGCGCCAGCCGCACCACCTCGGCGGGCAGCGATTCGCCCACACCGGCGGCGTGGCTCAACACTATGTTGCGTTGCAAGGCGGCGAGGTCGCCGGCCGCTATCCGCACCGCCGCGAGCTTCCCGAAGCCGGTGTTGATGCCGTACACGGCTTCGCCCTTGGCGACGATGGCGGCTACGGCCGCGGCGCCTGCCTCCACCGCAGGGCGGCAATCGGGGCCCAGGTGCGGAACGGCCCCGCCGTGGACCGCGCGCCAAACATCCAGCGCGGCACGCCCCGCTGTCAGGATCACGCGCCGCCCCCCGCGCGGGCAAGCGGGCCGGCCGTGCTCCCGAGGCCTTGGATCGCCATGTCGCAGCGCTTGCCCATGCGAGGCGCGGTTTCCGCCGGAGGGTGTCGAAAGGCACCGGCGCCGCCGCTGCCGTGCTACGAATGAGCGTAGCAACGGAGCCGGCGCGGCGTCCAGCGTTTGGCTTGGGCATGGTGCAGGGCGCGGGCGACGGAGGCGATGCGCGTGCGACTCTTACTTGAAGAGGCGTGGCTGCCCGACGGCTGGGCGCGCGACGTGGGGTTGGAGATCGAGCGCGGCGCGATCTCCCGGGTGGTTCCTGGCGCGCCGGCCGACTTCGGCGAAAGGCGGGCCGGGCGCGCTATCCCGGGCATGCCCAACCTGCACTCCCACTTGTTCCAACGCGCCATGGCGGGCCTCGCCGAGCGCCGAGGCCCGGGCGCCGACAGCTTCTGGTCCTGGCGGCAGGTGATGTACGGTTTCCTGTCGCGCCTCGGACCGAGTGATGTCGAGTCGATCGCCGCGCAGGCCATGGTGGAGATGCTGGAGCGCGGCTTCACCGCGCTGGCCGAGTTCCACTACCTGCACCACGCGCCCGACGGCGCGCCTCACGCGAATTCCGCCGAGATGGCCGAGCGCATCGCCGCCGCGGCGGCCGAAACGGGAATGGGCTTGACGCTGCTCCCCGTGCTCTACACCCACGGCGGCTTCGGCCCCCTCCCCCCGGACGAAGGACAGCGCCGCTTCCTCAACGGCACGGACGGCTATCTCCGCCTCCTCGAAGCCTCGCGCCGCGCCATCGCGGCGATCGAGGACGCGCGGCTCGGGGTGGCGCCGCATTCGCTGCGCGCCGTCACCGGCGAGCAGATCGCCGAGGTGTTGGCAGCGGTCCTGGACGGCCCGGTCCACATCCACGTGGCCGAGCAGGTGGCGGAAGTGGAAGCTTGCATCGCCTGGAGCGGGCAGCGGCCGGCGGAGCGGCTGCTCGCCACCCAGCCCGTTGGGCCGCGCTGGTGCGTGGTGCACGCCACGCACATGACGGGCGGGGAGACGCGCGCCCTGGCCGAGAGCGGCGCGGTGGCCGGGCTCTGCCCCATCACGGAAGCCAATCTCGGCGACGGTTTCTTCAATGCCACGACCTACGCGGGCGGTTGGGGCGTCGGTTCGGATTCCAACGTCGAGATCACCGCCCCCGGCGAGTTGCGCCTGCTGGAGTATGGGCAGCGCCTGCTCCACCGCGCCCGCAACGTGCTGGCCCGAGGCGAGGGCCACTCCACCGGCGAAGACCTTTACGCGGCGGCCCTCGCGGGCGGGGCGCAGGCTTGCGGCCGCGAGATCGGCCGCATCGCCGCCGGGGCGCGGGCCGATTTGGTGTGGCTCGCGCCCGGCGTCACGCTCGACGACTACGTCTTCGTTTCCGGCGCCTCCGGCGTACGCGAGGCGATGGTGGCGGGGCGGACGGTGGTGGCGGAAGGCCGGCACTTCGCCCGGGACGCCATCCGCGCCCGGTTCGCGCGGACCATGGCGCGGCTCAGTGGGGGTTGATGCGTCCGACTCAGCCCGGGACGATGGCGGTCGCTTCGATCTCCAGCCGAGCTTCGGGTTCGGCCAACGCCGCCACCTGCACCAGCGTCATCGCCGGGAAGCGCCGCCCCATGACGTCCCGGTAGGCGACGCCCAGGTCCCGCAAGCCGACGCGGTACTCTTCCATGTCGAGCACATACCAAGTGAGGCGCCCTACGTGCTCCGGGCCGCCGCCCGCCTCCGCCACCACGGCCAGGATGTTGCGCAGCGCCTGCGCGGCTTGGGCGACGAAGCCGGCGGGGAAGCGCCCGGCCGCGTCCCAACCCACTTGGCCGCCGACGAGCACCGTTCGCCCCGCGCCGGCCATCCCGTTGCTGTAGCCGCGCGGCGCCGGCCAGCCCGGCGGTTGGAGGACACGCAGAGGCGCCGCCGGCGCCCCGCTCACCGCCGCGCCCCCGCCGCGGCCATCTCCCGCAGCGCCGCCCGACGAAGCTTGCCCGTCTGGGTGCGGGGCAGCGCTTCCACGAACTCGACGGCGCGCGGGTACTTGTAGGGCGCGATCGCCGCTTTGACGTGGTCCTGCAACGAGCGGACCAGCGCCGCGCCTGGAGGCACGTCCGCACGAGGCACGACGTAAGCCTTCACGATCTGCCCCCGCTCAGCGTCCGGCGCGCCGACCACGCCGCATTCGAGCACCGCTGGATGAGTCATCAGCGCCGCTTCCACCTCCGGCCCCGCGATGTTGTAGCCGGCGGAGACGATCATGTCGTCGCTGCGCGCCTGGTACCAGAAGTATCCCTCCGCATCCTGCACATAGGTGTCGCCCGTGATGTTCCAGCCGCCCTGCACGTAGTCCGCTTGCCGGGGATCGGCGAGGTAGCGACAACCGGTCGGTCCCTGCACGGCGAGGCGCCCGGGCGTGCCGCGCGGCGCTTCCTTGCCGTCGGGGCCGAGCACCCGCGCGCGGAAGCCGGGCACGGGAATGCCGGTGCTGCCGGGCAGCACGGCCTCCTCCGGCGCCGCGATGAAGATGTGCAGCATCTCCGTGGCGCCGATGCCGTCCAGGAGCTTCAGGCCGGTGGCCGCCCGCCACGCCTCGAACACCGGCGCCGGCAGCGCTTCCCCCGCGGAAACGCAATTGCGGAGCGAGGACAGGTCGAAGCCGCCCGCCTTGGCAGCCATCTCGCGCCACGCGGTGGGCGCGGTAAAACAAACTGTCGCGCGGTGCCGCTCGATCGCCCTGAGCAAGTCCTCGGGCGAGGCGCGCTCCAGCAGCACGCTCGTCGCGCCGACACGGAACGGGAACAGCACCGAGCCTCCGAGCCCGAACGTGAAGGCGAGCGGCGGCGAGCCGACGAAGACGTCGGACGGCTCCGGCCTCAGCACGTGCCGCGCGTAGGTGTCGCATACCGCCAGGAGATCGCGGTGGAAGTGCATGGTGCCTTTCGGCTCGCTGGTGGTGCCGGAGGTGAAACCGATCAGGCACACGTCGTCGGCCGCCGTGTCGCACGGCGCGGAGTCCGCGGCGTGGCGGGCGCACAATCCTTCCAACTCGCCGTCGCCCCAGAGGACCAAGCGCAAAGGGTCCGGCGCGTCCGTGGCGGCGAAGCGGAGTTCACCGGCGAGCCGCGCGTCGCACAGCGCGTGGCTGACGCGGGCCTTGCGCAGCACCTGCCGCAATTCCTTCACGCGCAGGAGCGGCATGGTGGCGACGACGATCCCGCCGGCCATCCAGACCCCGAAATGCGCCGCGACCATCCAGGCCGTGTTGGCGGAGCGCAGGAGCACGCGGTTGCCGGGCACCAGACCCAGGTCGCGCACCAGCACGGCCGCGATCTGCGCCGCGCGGCCCCGCAGTTCCGCGTAGGTCAGCGTCTCGAAGTCGGAAACCACCGCCGGGTGGCCACCGCGGCCCGCTGCCACCTGCGCGTCGAGCAGCGCCGCGGCCGCGTTCAGCCGTGCGGGGTAGTGGAGCTCAGGCAGGTCGAAGCGCATCTCCGGCCAAGCATCGCGCTGAGGCAGATTGTCCCGCGCGAAAGTGTCGAGGTGCGCGCTCGGCGACGTGTCGCCCGGCCAGCCCATCCCGTCCATGCCCGTCTCCCTCATGCGCCCGGAGCACGCCGTCCGCCTCGCGCGCCCCGCTCCCGTCCGGCGGCCCGTGCCTCCGCTCGGCCACCCCGATGCGTCGTTGCCGCCTCGTGGGGAACCGTCGCGTGGACGCCAAGCCGGGCCCACTGAGCGCTTCCGGAAACGGGAACGGCTGGGCGGCATCAGTCGCCTCTGAACTCGGGCTGCCGCTTCGCGGCGAACGCCTCGTAAGCGCGGCGGAAGTCCTGCGTCGTCATGCACAGGGCCTGCGCCACCGCCTCGGCCTCGATCGCCTGCTCAACGGACATGGCCCACTCCATCGCCAGCATCCGTTTCGTCATGGCGTGGGCGAAGGCCGGCCCCTCGGCGATGCCGCGGGCCAGCGCCGCGGCCTCGCCGGCCAATGCCTCGGGCGCGGCCAGCCGGTTGAAGAAGCCCCACGCGAGGCCCTCCTCCGCGTCCAGCGCGCGGCCGGTGTAGAGCAGTTCGCTCGCCCGGCCCTGCCCTACGATGCGCGGCAGGATGGCGCAGGCGCCCATGTCGCACCCGGCGAGCCCGACCCGGTTGAACAGGAAGGCGACCCGCGCGCGGGCCGTGCCGAGCCGGAGGTCGGACGCCATGGCAAGGATCGCGCCCGCGCCGGCCGCGACCCCGTCCACTGCGGCGACGATGGGTTGCGGGCAGGCGCGCATGGCCTTCACCAGCTCGCCGGTCATCGCGGTGAAGGCCATCAAGCCCTTGGTGTCGCGCCCCAGGAGCGGGCCTATGATCTCGTGGACGTCGCCGCCCGAGCAGAAGTTGCCGCCGGCGCCGGTCACGACGAAGGCGCGTACTTGCTCGTCCCGCGCGGCGGCGCGGAAAATTGCCGCGGCTTCCGCGTAGCTGTCGAAGGTCAACGGGTTCTTCTTCTCCGGCCGGTCGAGCGTCAGGGTGGCGACCGTGCCTTCCACCTCCAGCCGGAGGTGCTTGGCGGTGTAGCCGGCCAGCGGCGCGTCGATGGTGGTCATGCGGGCTCCCCTCCGATCGCCGATCGGGCACCGCCCTTGGCGCGGCCGAGCAGCCGGTGCAGCGCCGCTTGGTCGGCGGACGTCAAGCCGGCGAGCAGTTCGGCTATCCACTCCTCGTGCGCCGCCGATTGGCGCGCGAATTCCCGCCGCCCGCGGGGCGTGAGGCTCAGCGTGCCGGCGCGGCGGTCGGCCGGGTTGGCGCGGCGCGCCACCAAGCCCTCGGCCACGAGCCGCGCGGCGATCCCGGTGACGTTGCCGTTGGAGACCATCATGCGGCGGGACACCTCGCCGAGCGTGAGCCCCGCCGGCCCCGCCCGCTCGAGCTGCGCCAGGAGGTCGAAGCGGGGCAGGGTCGTGCCGAAAGAAAGGCGGAGGCGCCGGCGCACCTCGCCCTCGATCAGGTTGGCGCAGGCGAGCATGCGGAGCCAAAGCCGCAGCTCCCGCTTGTGGCCGGCCGGCGCGTCCGCGAGCAGCGTCTCCGCGTCCACCGCCGCGGCGCCGTCCGGCGGCGGCGGGCTCACGCTTCGCCTCCCGAGACGGGCAGCGCCGCGCCGTTCACCGCCTCGGCTCCGGGCGAGCAAAGGAAGAGCACGGCTGCCGCGACCTCCTCCGGCCGGACCAGCCGGCCTTGCGGGTTGTGGCCGGCCAAAGCCGCCCGGGCCTGCGCTTCGTCCCGCCCCGTGAGGGCCGTGAGCGTGGCGACGCTCTCCTCCAGCAACGGGGTGTCGGTGAAGCCGGGGCACACGGCGTTCACCGTGACGCCGCGCCCGGCGACCTCCAGCGCCAATGCGCGGGTCAGGCCCAGCAGCCCGTGCTTCGCCGCGACATAGGCCGCCACGTAGGGGTAGCCCTTGAGCGCGGCGGTGGAAGCGACGTTCACCACGCGGCCGAACCCGGCTTCCAGCATCGCGGGAAGCGCCGCGCGCGTGACGGCGGCTGCGCCGAGCAGGTTGGCGTCCAGCATGCGCCGCCACATCGCCGCGTCCGTCCGAAGGAAGGGCGCGCTCTCGGCCGCGCCGGCGGCATTCACCAGCAGGTCGCAAGGCGGGATCGGCGGCAAAGCCCCGGCTACGTCCGCCGAGACCCACGCGGCCGCGGCGCCGCCCTCCAACGCCGCGCGCAGCGGCGCCTCCCTCCGGCCGAGCACGGTGACGCGGGCGCCCGCCGCGGTGAGCGCCCGGGCGCAGGCCAAGCCGATGCCGGTGCCGCCGCCCGTGACCAGGGCCCGACGCCCGGCGAGCGCCCCTCCAGCGCGGGCAGGGAGGGAGACGGGGTCCATGCTGCCTCCACGATCCTTGAAGCTTAAAACGTCTCGCGGCGCCGGCGCAAGCGCCGAAAGCTGTTGCCACCCGGATGTTTGAAACCTAAACCATCTCGGTGCCCCGGAGGTGCAGGCGATGCGCATCGCGGTGATCGGCGGCGGCCCCGCCGGCCTTTACTTCGCCATCCTGATGAAGCGCGACCGGCCAAAGGCCCGCGTCACGGTTGTGGAGCGCAACCGCGCGGACGACACCTTCGGCTTCGGCGTGGTGTTCAGCGACCAGACGCTGGACTCCTTCCGCGTCGCCGACCCGCCCAGCTACCGCTCCTTCACCGAAAGCTTCGCCTACTGGGACGACGTCGAGGTCCACTTCGGCGGCGCCGTCCATCGCATCGGCGGCAACGGCTTTTGCGGCTGCTCCCGCCGCGCGCTGCTGCTGCGCCTGCAGGAGCGCGCCCGCGCGCTGGGCGTCGAGATGGAGTTCCGACGGGAGGCCGCGCCGGAGGACTTCCCCGACGCCGACTTGGTCGTGGCCGCCGATGGCATAAACTCGCCCGTCCGGGAACGCTGGCGCGACCACTTCGCGCCCGAGGTGGACTTGCGGCCCAACCGCTTCGCCTGGATGGGCAGCACCCGGCCCTTCGACGCCTTCACCTTCTTCTTCAAGGAGCGGCCGGAGGGCATTTTCGTCGCCCATTGCTACCAGTACGAAGCCGGCGCCAGCACCTGGGTTCTGGAGACCGACCCCGGAACCTTCGCCCGCGTCGGCCTGGACTCCATGAATGAGGCCGCCTCAGCCCGATTCATGGAGGGGGTGTTCCGGGAGGAGCTGGCGGGCCACCGGCTCCTCACCAACCGCTCGCACTGGCGCCGCTTCCCGATGGTCCGTTGCGCGCGCTGGACCAGGGGCAACGTGGTCCTGCTCGGCGACGCCAAGGCCACGGCGCATTTCTCCATCGGCTCCGGCACCAAGCTGGCGATGGAGGACGCCATCGCGTTGCACGCCGCGTTCGTAGCCGGCGGCGGCGTGCCCGAGTGCCTGGCCCGGTTCGAGGCGGCGCGCCGCGAGGACGTGGAGCGCACCCAGCATGCCGCGGACGTCTCCCTGGTGTGGTTCGAACAGCTCCGCCGCTTCCGCCGCTTCCACCCGACGCGCTTCGCGTTCGGGCTGATGACGCGCGCCAAGGCAATCACCTGGGACAACCTCGAACTGCGCGCGCCCGCCTTCGTCGAGGAGGTGCGGGAGACCTTCGCCCGCGAGGAGCGGGCGCGCGGCGTCCCGGCCGACCCGGCACGCCCGCCCGCCTTCCAGCCGTTCCGGTTGCGCGGCATGGCGCTGCCGAACCGCTTCGTCGTTTCGCCGATGTGCCAGTACAGCGCGGAGGACGGGCTGCCCGGCGACTTCCATCTGGTCCATTACGGCGCCCGTGGCATGGGCGGCGCCGGCCTGCTGTTCACCGAGATGACCTGCGTGTCGCCGGAAGCGCGCATCACCCCTGGCTGCACGGGCTTGTGGAACGGCGCGCAGGAGGCGGCCTGGACGCGCATCGTCGATTTCGTCCACGCCCGGGGCGAAACCCGCGTGGTGCTGCAACTGGGCCACGCCGGGCGCAAGGGCGCTACGCGTCTCATGTGGGAAGGGATGGACCGCCCCCTGCCCCCGGAACGGCGCTGGCCCACCCTGTCGGCGAGCGCCCTTCCCTACTTCCCGGACAGCCCGGCGCCGCGCGAGATGACGCGCGCCGACATGGACGCGGTCAAGGCGGACTTCGTGGCCGCGACGCGTCGCGCGGTCCGCTGCGGCTTCGACATGCTGGAGTTGCACTGCGCGCACGGCTACCTGCTGGCGAGCTTCCTGTCGCCGCTCACAAACCGGCGCTCGGACGGGTACGGCGGCGCGGTCGGGAGCAGGTTGCGCTACCCCCTGGAGGTGTTCGACGCCATGCGCGCCGAGTGGCCGGCCGACCGGCCGATGTCGGTGCGCGTCTCGGCCACCGACTGGGCCGACGGCGGCCTGTCGGAAGAGGATCTGCTGGCCATCGCCCGCGCTTTCGCGGCGCATGGCTGCGACCTGCTCGATGTCTCCACCGGGCAAACCGTCCATGACAGCGCGCCCGTCTACGGCCGGATGTTCCAGGTGCCCTGGTCCGACATGATCCGGCAGGAGACGGGAGTCGCCACCATGTGCGTCGGCAACATCACCACCGCCGACCAAGCGAACACCATTTTGGCCGCCGGCCGCGCCGACCTGGTGGCGTTGGCCCGCCCGCACCTGACGGACCCGATGTTCACCTTGCGCGCCGCCGCGCAGTACGGCGTTCCCGACGTGTCCTGCCCGGTGCAGTACGGCTGGGGCCGCGACGCGCTCATGCGCAACATGGCCCGGGAGCGCGAGGATTTGCGCGACCTGCGCCTCAAGGCCCGGCCGAGCCGCCACGCCCCCGACCCGGCGCCGCGACGCGCCGCGGAGTAGCGGAGGCACGGCCGGTTCGATCCCACCGGTGCCCCGGCCGCTTCCTTCCGCCGCTGCGGCGATGCATCGTCCGCGGCGACGATGACCCTGTCCCTTGAAAACTTGTCCGATCGGCAGCACGCGATCCTGGCGCTCGCGCGCGGCGCCGGGCGGGTCGTCGTCGAGGACTTGGCGGCCCGGTTCGGGGTCAGCCCGCAGACGATCCGCAAGGATCTGAACCTCCTCCGCGACCGGCGCCTCCTGACGAGGCAGCATGGCGGAGCCACGCTGACCTCGGGCGTGGAGAACCTCGCCTACGCCGCCCGCCGGGCGCTGGCGCACGAGGAGAAGCGGCGGATCGCCGCGCGCTGCGCCGCCCTGATCCCCGACGGCTCCTCGTTGTTCATCAACATCGGGACGACGACGGAGGAGGTGGCGCGCGCGCTGGCCGGCCGCCGCAACCTCCTCGTCGTCACCAACAACCTCCACGTCGTTTCCATCCTGCTGCCCTCCGAAGGGGTGGAGATCGTGGTGGCGGGCGGGCCCGTCCGCCGCTCCGACGGCGGCATAGCGGGCGAGGCCACGGTCGATCTGGTGTCCCAGTTCAAGCTGGACTTTGCCGTGATCGGCGCTTCCGCCCTCGACGAGGACGGGAGCCTGCTGGACTTCGACTACCGCGAGGTGCGCGTCGCCCGCGCCATCCTCGGCAACGCGCGCCACCCGATCCTGGTCGCCGACGCCGGGAAGTTCGACCGTTCCGCTCCCGTGCGCATCGGCCACGTGTCGCAACTGCACTGCGTGGTGACGGACCGGCCGCCGCCGGCGCGCTTCCTGGCCGCTTGCCGAGAGGCCGGAACAAACGTGGAGGTGGCCGCCGCATCGGGGGACGGCGGCCCAGGCGAAAACGACGCGTTCGAAAGCGAAACCCGATGAGGCGCGGATGGCGCGCGATTTTTTCGCTTGAGCTTGCGTTTCGCCAGTCCCAGAGTGTCGCCGCGCTCGGAGAAAGATCGCCGTGCCGACGGTGGACGACAAAGCGGTTCAGGATCTCTTCGTCATCGGCGGAGGGGTGAACGGCTGCGGGATCGCCCGCGACGCGGCCGGGCGGGGCTTGGGGGTCACCCTGGTCGAGAAGGGCGACCTCGCCGGCGCCACCTCCTCCGCGTCCACCAAGCTGATCCACGGCGGTCTCCGCTACCTGGAGTACCGCGAGTTCCGCTTGGTGCGGGAAGCGCTGATCGAGCGCGAGGTGCTGCTGCGCGCGGCGCCGCACATCGTCTGGCCGCTGCGCTTCGTGCTGCCGCACCACGCCGGCCTGCGCCCCTGGCCGCTGCTCAGGCTCGGCCTGTTCCTGTACGACCACCTGGGCGGACGCCGGATCCTGCCGCCGACCCGCGCGCTGGACCTGCGGGGCGACCCGGCCGGGGAACCGCTGCGTCCGGACTACCGCCGCGCCTTCGAATACTCCGACTGTTGGGTCGAGGACGCGCGCCTCGTCGTGTTGAACGCCCGCGACGCCGCCGACCGCGGCGCAACGGTCCTCACCCGCACACGCTGCGTTTCCGCCCGGCGCGAAGGCGGGCTCTGGCGCGCCGTGTTGCGCGACGAGACCACTGGCGCGCAACGCGAGGTGGCGGCGCGCGCCCTGGTGAACGCCGCGGGGCCTTGGGCCGCGGACGTGCTGGCCGGAGTGGCCGGGTTGAACACCCCGGCCCGGGTGAGGCTGGTCAAGGGCAGCCACATCGTCACGCGCCGGCTGTACGACCACGACCGCTGCTACATCTTCCAGAACGCCGACGGCCGGATCTGCTTCGCCATCCCGTACGAGGAGGAGTTCACCCTCATCGGCACGACCGACGAGGAGTTCACCGGCGACCCCGCGACCGCCGCGATATCGGAAGCCGAGACCGATTACCTTTGCCGCGCCGTCAGCGGCTATTTCCGCCGTCCCGTGACCAGGGACGACGTGGTCTGGAGCTACGCCGGCGTGCGGCCGCTCTACGACGACGGCGCGAGCCGCGCGCAAGAGGCGACGCGGGATTACGTGCTGACGCTCGACCACAAGGCGGCGGAGGCTCCGCTGCTGTCGGTCTTCGGCGGCAAGATCACGACCTACCGGCGGCTTGCGGAGGCCGCGATGGCGAAGCTCGCCCCGCATTTCCCCGAGGCCGGCGCGCCCTGGACCGCGGCCGCGCCGTTGCCGGGCGGCGACTTCCCTTGGGACGGCGCGCCGGCCCTCGCCGCCGCGCTGCGGCGCGACTACCCTTTCTTGGCCGAGCCGCTGGCCCGGCGTCTGGTGCGGCAGTACGGCACCCGCGCCAAGGCGGTGCTGGGCGAGGCGCGTGGCATGGCCGATCTCGGCCGGGACTTCGGCGCCGGGCTGACCGAGCGAGAGGTGGTCTGGCAGATGCGGAAGGAATGGGCGCGGGAGCCGGAAGACGTCCTCTGGCGCCGCAGCAAGCTAGGCCTGCGCCTCGACGCCGCTGGCCGCGCCGCGCTGGCACGGTTCATGGCGACGCCTGCGCTGGCCGGGAGGGCGGCGGAGTGAGCTTGGCGCTGGACTCGGTCGCGCTTTCCGCCGACGGCCGAGCGGTGCTGCATCCCGTGACGCTGGAGCTGCCTCCCGGCCTGCCCAACGTGCTGCTCGGCCCGACCGGCGCCGGCAAGACGACGCTGCTGCGGCTGATGGCGGGGCTCGACCGGCCGGGCGCCGGCCGCATATTGGCCGAAGGGCGCGACGTCACGGGGGTGGCCGTGCGGCGCCGCAGCGTCGCCATGGTGTACCAGCAGTTCATCAACTATCCCACGCTCTCCGTGTTCGAGAACATCGCCTCGCCGCTGCGCGTCGCCCGCTTGCCGCGCGCCGAGCTCGAGAACCGGGTGGGCGAGGCGGCCCGGCTGCTGCGCCTCGAACCCTATCTCGCGCGGAAGCCGCTCGAACTCTCCGGCGGCCAGCAGCAGCGCACGGCGATCGCCCGCGCCTTGGTGAAGCGCGCGGCGCTGGTGCTCATGGACGAGCCGCTTGCCAATCTCGATTACAAGCTGCGCGAGGGGTTGCGCGAAGAACTGCCCAAGCTCTTCGCCGAAAGCGGCGCGGTCTTCGTCTACGCCACGACCGAGCCGGCCGAAGCGTTGCTGCTCGGCGGCAACGTGGCGACGCTGTCCGAAGGCCGCGTCACCCAGTTCGGCCCGGCCGCCGCCGTGTTCCGCCACCCCGCCGACCTGGCCACGGCCCGCGCCTTCTCCGACCCGCCGTTGAACGAGGCGCCCGCGCGGGCGGCGGGCGGCCGGCTGCGCTTGGCCTTCGGCGTGGCACTCCCGGCGCCGCCGCTGCCCGAGGGCGACTGCACGATCGGCATCCGCGCGCACCAGCTCTCGCTCGACCCTGTGGAGGGCGCCGTCCCGCTGCCCGCGACGGTGCGGGTCGCCGAGGTGACGGGCTCCGAAAGCTATGTGCATATCGATGTGGGCGGCTTGCCCTGGGTGGTGCTGGCGCCCGGCGTGCGGCGACCCGAGCCGGGCGACGCCGCGACCGTCTGGCTCGATCCGCGGCGGCTGCTGGTCTTCGGGGCGGACGGGCGCTTGGCCGCCACCGCGAGCTTGGCGGAGGCGGCCTGATGGCCCGCATCGCGTTCGAGCGCTTGGCGCACGCCTATCCCGGCGTCGCCGCCCGCGCGCTGAAACCCATGGACATGGTTTGGGAGGACGGCGGCGCCTATGCGCTGCTCGGCCCGTCGGGGTGCGGCAAGACCACGCTGCTCAACATCGTCTCCGGCCTGCTGCGCCCGAGTGAGGGGCGCGTGCTGTTCGACGGGCTCGACGTGACGGGCCTCTCGACCGAGCGGCGCAACGTTGCCCAGGTTTTCCAGTTCCCGGTGGTCTACGACACGATGACCGTGCGGGAGAACCTGGCCTTCCCGTTGAGAAACCGCGGCGTCCCCGCCGCCGCGACCCGCGCCCGCGTCGAGCACGTCGCGGGGCTGCTGGGCCTCGCGGCGCGGCTCGACCGCCGCGCCCGGAACCTGGGCGCCGATGAGAAGCAGAAGGTCTCCCTCGGCCGCGGCTTGGTGCGCGAGGGCGTCTCGGCCATCCTGTTCGACGAGCCGCTGACCGTCATCGACCCGCACCTCAAGTGGGAATTGCGCTCCCGCCTGAAGGAACTGCACCGCCAGGTTCCGGTGACCATGATCTACGTCACCCACGACCAGACCGAGGCGCTGACCTTCGCCGACCGCGTGGTGGTGATGTCGGAAGGCGAGGTGGTGCAGGTCGGCACGCCGGAAGCGCTGTTCGAGCATCCCGCCCACACCTTCGTCGGCCACTTCATCGGCTCGCCGGGGATGAACCTGCTGCCCTGCGCCGTCGAAGGGCGGCGGGCCGTGCTGCCCGGCGGCCACCGCATCGCCCTGCCGCGCGCCTATCCCGCCTTGCCCGGGCGCGTCGAGCTCGGCATCCGGCCGGAATTCGCCGCGGTCTCGCGCGAGGGCGGCTTACCCGTGACGCTGCGCCGCGTGGAGGACCTCGGCCGGCGCCGCATCGCGTGGGTGGAACTCGCCGGCGTGCCGCTGGCCGCGACCCTGCCCGAGGGCGCGCCGGTGCCAGCCGAGCCGCGCCTCGCCCTCGACCCGGCGCGGCTGCACATCTACGCCGATGGCCGCTTGGCCGCGGGGGAGGCCTGAGCCATGGCCAAGCCCCGCGACGACCGCGCCTGGTTCCTGGTGCTGCCCGTGGTCGCGCTGGTGGCGTTCTCCGCCCTCATCCCGGTGATGACGGTGGTGAACTACTCCGTGCAGGACACCTTCGGGAACAACGAGTTCTTCTGGAACGGCACGGGCTGGTTCCGCGAGCTGCTGGACCCCTCCACCGACCTCGGCGGCCGCTTCTTCGACGCGCTGTGGCGGACGCTGCTGTTCAGCGCGCTCTGCCTGCTGATCGAGATCCCGCTCGGCATCGGCGTGGCGCTTTCGATGCCGCGGCGGGGCTTGGGCGTCGCCGTGTCGCTCGTCGTCCTGGCGCTGCCGCTGCTGATCCCCTGGAACGTGGTCGGCACCATCTGGCAGGTCTTCGCGCGGCGGGACATCGGGCTTTTGGGCGCCGCGGTGAACGGCCTCGGCCTCGACTACAACTACGCGCAGGACCCGCTGGACGCCTGGATCACCGTGGTGGCGATGGACGTCTGGCACTGGACCTCGCTGGCGGCGCTGCTCTGCTACGCCGGGCTGCGCTCCATCCCCGACGCCTACTACCAGGCGGCGCGGGTGGACGGCGCCGGGGCCTGGGCGGTGTTCCGCGCCATCCAATTGCCGAAGATGCAGCGCGTGCTGACCATCGCGGTGCTGCTGCGCTTCATGGACAGCTTCATGATCTACACCGAGCCGTTCGTCGTCACCGGCGGCGGGCCCGGCAACGCCACCACCTTCCTCTCCATCGACTTGGTGAAGATCGCGCTCGGGCAGTTCGACCTGGGCAAGGCGGCGGCCATGTCGATCGTTTACAACCTCATCATCCTCGCGGTGTGCTGGGTCTTCTTCGCGGTCACCACCCGCGGCCAGAGCGAAACCGCCGACCGATGAGCGGCGCCCAGCCCCGCGCCGCGGTCGCCGTGCCGGCGGCGCTGCCCGCCGCCAGAGCCCCGGCCCGCGAGGGCATGGCGCGGGCGCTGGCGCCGCGCGTGGTCCTCGGCCTCTACATCCTGTTCCTGCTGGTGCCGATCTACTGGCTCGTCAACATGAGCCTGAAGACCAACCTCGAGATCAGCTCCGGCATGACGCTCTGGCCCGAAGCGCCGACGCTGGACAACTACCGCCGCATCTTCACCGACGCGTCCTGGTACTCCGGCTACATCAACAGCCTGACCTACGTGGTGCTGAACACGGCCATCTCGCTCCTCGTCGCCCTGCCGGCGGCCTACGCCTTCAGCCGCTACCGCTTCCTCGGCGACAAGCACCTGTTCTTCTGGCTGCTGTCCAACCGCATGGCGCCGCCGGCGGTCTTCGCGCTGCCCTTCTTCCAGCTCTACAGCGCGGTCGGGCTGTTCGACACGCCCTGGGCCGTCGCGCTGGCGCACTGCGTCTTCAACATCCCCCTCGCCGTCTGGATCTTGGAAGGTTTCATGTCTGGCGTCCCGCGCGAGATCGACGAGACCGCGGCGATCGACGGTTGGTCCTTCCCGGCCTTCTTCGTCCGGCTCTTCCTGCCGCTGATCGCCGGCGGCGTCGGCGTCGCGGCCTTCTTCTGCTTCATGTTCTCCTGGGTGGAGCTGCTGCTGGCGAGGACGCTGACCACGGTGGACGCCAAGCCCATCGTCGCCACCATGACCCGCACCGTTTCGGCGGCCGGCATGGATTGGGGCCTGCTGGCCGCCGCCGGGACGCTCACCATCGTCCCCGGCGCCGTCGTCATCTGGTTCGTCCGCAACCACATCGCGCGCGGCTTCGCGCTCGGCAGGGTGTAGCGCCGCCATGGACCTCTCGTGGATGGCCTGGACTTGGCAGACCGCGCTGTTCTTCGCCCTGCTGCTCGCCACGCTGCTGGCCATGACCGTGCTCGCGTTGCGGCGGCCGGAGGTCGAGCGCGTCGGCGCCCTCGGCCTGCCCACGACGCGCGGCGACCGGCTGTTCCTGACGCTGCTCGGCGCGGCCTTCATCCATCTGGGTTGGCTGGCGCTGGCGGGCGACGCCCCGCTGTGGGGAGCCGGCATCCTGTCGCTGACCTGGGGCGCGGCGCTGTTCCGCTGGGCCTGACGCCGCGGCGCCCGACTACCGGGCACCCGGAACCAAGAGGGAGGAAACAAGGGTGAAGGACAGCATTCTCGGCCGGCGCGGCCTGCTCCTCGGCAGCGCCGCGACCATCGCCGCCCCGGCGATCCTGGCGTCGCGCCACACCGCCGGGCAGGGCGCGGACGCGGCCCGGCGCTGGGTGGAGGGGGAGTTCCAGCCCTCCACGCTGCCGCGCGACCAGCAGATGCAGGAGATGGAGTGGTTCGCCCGCGCCGCGCAGCCCTTCCGCGGGCAGGAGATCAACGTGGTGTCGGAGACGATCACCACGCACGAGTACGAGGCGCGCACCCTCGCCCGCGCCTTCTCCGAGATCACCGGCATCCGCCTGCGGCACGACCTGCTGCAAGAGGGCGACGTGGTCGAGAAGATCCAGACCCAGATGCAGTCCGGCCGCAACGTCTACGACGCCTGGGTGAACGACAGCGACCTGATCGGCACGCACTTCCGCTACCAGCAGGCGGTGCCGCTCACCGACTGGATGGCCGGCGAGGGCAAGGAGCAGACGCTGCCCACCCTCGACCTCGACGACTTCATCGGCCGCAGCTTCGGCACCGGGCCGGACGGCAAGCTGTACCAGCTCCCGGACCAGCAATTCGCGAACCTTTACTGGTTCCGCTACGACTGGTTCGCCCGCCCGCAGATCAAGGAGGCCTTCCGGCGCCAGTTCGGCTACGACCTGGGCGTGCCGGTGAACTGGTCGGCCTACGAAGACATCGCCGAGTTCTTCACCAACACGGTGAAGGAGATCGACGGGGTCAAGGTCTACGGCCACATGGACTACGGAAAGAAGGACCCCTCGCTCGGCTGGCGCTTCACCGACGCTTGGCTCTCGATGGCCGGCAACGGCGACCGCGGCATCCCGAACGGCAAGCCCGTGGACGAATGGGGCGTCCGCATGGAGGGCTGCCGCCCGGTCGGCTCCTCCATCGAGCGGGGCGGCAACACCAACGGCCCCGCGGCGGTCTACGCCGTGTCGAAGTACGTCGAGTGGC
The DNA here is from genome assembly GCF_039523795.1 of Craurococcus roseus. NCBI lineage: Bacteria > Pseudomonadati > Pseudomonadota > Alphaproteobacteria > Acetobacterales > Acetobacteraceae > Craurococcus > Craurococcus roseus. The sequence goes on from NZ_BAAAFZ010000008.1 coordinate 425,647, forward strand.
TGAGGAAGTACGCCCCGCCCGAGGCGGCCGGCATGACCTTCAGCGAGAGCGGCCCGGTGCCCTCGCAGGGCAACATCGCGCAGCAGATGTTCTGGTACACCGCCTTCACCGCCGACATGGTGAAGCCCGGCCTGCCGGTGGTGAATCCGGACGGCACGCCGAAATGGCGCATGGCGCCTTCGCCCAAGGGCGCCTACTGGAAGGACGGCATGAAGCTCGGCTACCAGGACGCGGGCTCCTGGACGCTGCTGAAATCCACGCCGGCCGACCGCCGCCGCGCCGCTTGGCTCTACGCCCAATTCTGCGTGGCGAAGTCCACCAGCCTGAAGAAGAGCCACGTCGGCCTCACCTTCATCCGCGAGAGCGACATCTGGCACCAGTCCTTCACCGAGCGCGCGCCGAAGCTCGGCGGCCTGGTGGAGTTCTACCGCTCGCCGGCACGGGTGCAGTGGACGCCGACGGGGGTGAACATCCCGGACTACCCGCGCCTCGCGCAGCTCTGGTGGCAGAACATCGGCGACGCCTCCTCGGGCGCGAAAACGGCGCAGGCCGCGATGGACTCCCTCGCGGCGGCGCAGGACAGCGTGCTGGAGCGGCTGCAACGCGCGAACGTCCAGGGCGATTGCGGCCCGCGCCTCAACCCGCGCCAGAGCGCCGAGCACTGGTACGCGCAGGCGCAGAAGGACGGCAACATCGCCCCGCAGCGCAAGCTCGCCGACGAGAAGCCGCAAGGCGAGACGGTGGACTACGACCAGCTCATCCGGAGCTGGCCGGCGACGCCGCCGCGGCGTAGCTGAAAAGGGCGGGGCCGCGCAGGTCGCGGCCCCGCCCCTCCCTCCGTTCAAGGACCCGCGCATGCCGCAGCCCGGACACGTCCTCGCCCTCGACCAAGGCACCACCTCCTCCCGCGCCATTGTCTTCCGCACGCCGGACCTGACGGCGGTGGCCACGGCGCAACAGGAGTTCCCGCAGCACTACCCCGCCTCGGGCTGGGTCGAGCACGAGCCGGAGGACCTTTGGCGAAGCTCGCTCGCGGTGATGCGGGAAGCCGTCGCCAAGGCGGGGCTGCGGCCGGCCGACATCGCCGGCATCGGCATCGCCAACCAACGGGAAACGGCGCTGGTGTGGGACCGCCGCACGGGCCGCCCCATCCACCGCGCCATCGTCTGGCAGGACCGCCGCACCGCCGGCGCCTGCGCCGCGCTGCGCGAGGCGGGCCACGCGCCGGCGGTCGCCGCCGCGACAGGCCTGCTGATCGACCCGTACTTCTCCGCGACCAAGATCGCTTGGCTGCTCGACGAGGTGCCCGGGGCGCGGGAAGCGGCCGAGCGCGGCGAACTCGCCTTCGGCACCGTGGACAGCTTCCTGCTCTGGCGCCTGACGGAAGGGCGGGCGCACGCGACGGACGCGACCAACGCCTGCCGCACCATGCTGTTCGACATCCACGCGGGACGCTGGGACCCCGCGATGTGCGAGCTGTTCCGCGTGCCGATGCCCCTGTTGCCGGAGGTCCGGGATTGCGCCGCCGCGTTCGGGACGACGGACGCGCTCGGCGCCCCTCTGCCCGTGCTCGGCATCGCCGGCGACCAGCAGGCGGCGACGGTGGGGCAGGCCTGCTTCCGGCCGGGCATGGTCAAGTCCACCTACGGCACCGGCTGCTTCGCCCTGCTGAACACCGGCGACCGGCCGGTCGTGTCCGGCCACCGGTTGTTGACGACCATCGCCTACCAGCTCGACGGCCGGCGCACCTACGCCCTGGAAGGCGCCATCTTCGTCGCCGGAGCGGCGGTGCAATGGCTCCGCGACGGACTCGGCTTGATCCGCAACGCGGCGGAAAGCGGCGCGCTGGCGGCGCGGTCCGACCCCCGGCAGCGGCTCTACCTGGTGCCGGCCTTCGTCGGCCTGGGCGTGCCGTACTGGGACGCCGAAGCGCGCGGGGCGATCCACGGCCTGACACGCGCCTCCGACCCCGCCGATTTCGCGCGCGCCGCCCTCGAAAGCGTGGGCTACCAAACCCGCGACCTCCTCACCGCCATGCGGTCCGACACGGCCGGCGCGCCGGCGGCGGGGGTCGGACGCGAGGACGCGGTGCTGCGGGTGGACGGCGGCATGGTCGCCTCCGACTGGACCATGCAGTTCCTGGCGGATGTGCTGGACGCACCCGTGGACAGGCCGGTCGTGCGGGAAACCACCGCGCTGGGCGCCGCCTACCTCGCGGGTCTGCAAGCGGCGGTGTGCCCGCAGCCGGACGTCTTCGCGCGGAGTTGGCGCCTCGAGCGGCGCTTCGTGCCGGAAATGCCGGGCGAGGCGCGGGAAGCCGCCTATGCCGGTTGGCGACGGGCGGTCCGGCGCACGTTGTCGGACATCGTTTGAACGCCACGCCGGAGCTCGGCGGAATGCCGGCTGCCGGCCCCGAGCCCGCGGGCGGGGCGGAAGCCGCGGATTGCGCGACGGCGGGAACCGTCGCCAGTATGGCTTCAACCCCGGTCGCCCCGAGGTCCGCCGAGAATCTTCCGGCGTGGGGCGGCTCGGGAAAAGAACCGTCGTACGATGGAGGAGACGGGCGATGACGCTGCGCTTCACGCTGAACGGCCGCGCGGTGGAGGCCGAGCCGGCCGACGCGGAGATGCCCTTGCTGTACCTGCTGCGCGAAGAGCCGTTCGCCTTGAACGGCCCGCGCTTCGGCTGCGGCCTCGCCCAGTGCGGCGCCTGCACCGTGCTGGTGGACGGTCAAGCGGTGCGCTCCTGCTCGGTGCCCGCGCAGTCGGTCGAGGGGCGGGGCGTGACGACGCTGGAAGGCCTCGGCACCGCGGCGAATCCGCACCCGCTCCAGGCCGCCTTCGCCGCCGAGCGCGTGGCCCAGTGCGGCTACTGCACCAACGGCATGATCATGCAGGCGGCCGACCTGCTCGCCCGGAACAAGCGCCCGAGCGAGGCCGAGATCCGGGAGGAGCTGGCCGCGAACCTGTGCCGCTGCGGCACGCACGTCCGGATCGTCCGCGCAGTGGCGCGCGCCGCTTCCACGATGGCCGGCTGAGGAGGGACGCGACGATGAACGCGATCACCGCCGATCCGGCCCTCGCCCGCCGGTCCCTGCTCGCCTCCGGCGCCGGCCTCTTCGTAGCCTTCGCCACGGGCACGGCGCGCGGACAAACGCCGACCGCCGCACCCGGCGCGCCGCCTGGCATGGCGCCGGGCGCACCGGCCGGCCCCGCGCCGACCAACCTGCTCGACCCGCCGCAGGTCGGCGTGGACGGCCTGCTCGCCATCGGCGCCGACGGCCGCTGCCAAGTGCTGACCAGCAAGACCGAATTCGGCCAGGGCATCCGCGCTTCCCTCGCGCAGATCGCGGCGGAGGAGCTGGACCTGCCCTACGCCATGGTCGAGGTGCCCTTCCCCGACACCGACCGTATGCCCGACCACGGCTTGACCGCCGGCAGCTTGACGCTCCAGGTCGTGGGGCCGCGGGTCCGCCGCGCCGCCGCGACCGCCCGCGCCGCCCTGGCCCGCATGGGCGCCGAGCGCCTCGGCGTCGCCCCGGACGCCGTCGAAACCGCGGATGGCACCGTGCGCGTCTCGGCCGAGCCCGCCCGGCGCGTGCCTTACGCCGATTTGGTCGGCGGCAAGCGCTTCGACCTGCCGATCGACCCGAACGCGCGGGTGAAGGACCCTGCGAACTGGCGCGTCGCGGGCCGGGACATCCCGCGCCCCGACGTGCTGGAGAAGGTGACCGGCGGCGGCGACTTCATCCACAACGTCCGGCTGCCGGGGATGCTGCACGCGCGGGTGCTGCACGCGCCGCGCGTGGGCGCCGTGCCGGCGGCCGTGGACGAATCCTCCATCGCCGCCATCCCCGGCGCCCGCGTCCTGCGCAAGAACAACCTCCTCGCCGTGGTGGCGGAGCGCGAGTGGAACGCGGTGCGCGCCGCGCGCGAGCTCAAGGTCGAGTGGAGCGAGGGCAAGCCGATCCCGGCCATGGCCGAAGTGTACGACGCCGCCCGGAAGGCGCCCGTGGCACGGGCCGACACCACCGTGGACCGCGGGGACCCCGCGGCGGCGCTGCCGGCCGCCGCGCGCCGGCTGGAGGCCGAGTACCGCTTCGGCGTGCAAACGCACGGCACCATCGGCCCGTCCTGCGCCGTGGGCCAGTACGAAAACGGCAGGCTCACCCTGCATTCCGGCTCCCAGGCGCCGTTCGACGTCCGCAAGCAAGTCTCCCACATCCTGGGTCTGCCGCCGGAGGCGGTGCGCGTGGTGTACCACCACTCCTCCGGCTGCTTCGGGCGGAACGGCCTGGAGGACGCGACGGCGGAATGCGCGGCGCTGGCCATGGAACTCGCCCCGCGGCCGGTGCGCCTGCAATGGATGCGCCACGACGAACACGGCAGCGAGCCGAAAGGGCCGCCCGTGGTCATGGCCCTGAAGGGCGGCTTGACGCCCCAGGGCCGCATCGCCGTGTGGGAAGCGGAGGGTTGGGTGCCCCACAGCACCATGAACCTGGTGCGCACCACGGCGGCCGAGATGCTGGGGACCGACGACGGGCCGCCCGGCTCGGGCAACTGGCACGCCAACTCCAACCCGCCTTACGACGGCATCCCGGCCGCGCGCACGGTGATGCACAGGATCACGGAAACCCCCTTCCGGCCCTCCTGGATACGCACGCCAGGGCGTTTGCAGAACTGCTTCGCGGTGGAGAGCTTCACCGACGAGTTGGCGGCCGCCGCCGGCAAGGACCCGGTCGCCTTCCGCCTGGAGCACCTGTCCGACCCGCGCGGGCGGGCGGTGATCGAGGCCGCGGCGCAGGCGGCGCAGTGGGACGGCCGCGCCTCGCCGGCCAACACCCAGCAAGGCTCGCCGGTGCGGCGCGGCCGGGGCGCGGCCTACATCCGTTACGACAACACGCGCACCTACGTCGCCTGCGTCATGGCTGCGGAGGTGGACACCCGCTCGGGCCAAGTGCGCGTGACCGACTGCTGGCTGGCGCAGGATTGCGGGCAGGTCATCAACCCGGACGGGGTGCGCCTGCAAGCCGAAGGCTGCGTCATCCAGACCGTGTCGCGCACGCTGGGCGAGGAGATCCGCTGGGAGGGCAACGCGATCACGACGCTCGACTGGGCGTCCTACCCGTTGCTGGCCTTCCCGCAGGTGCCGCGCATCGAGGTGGTGGTCCTGGACCGCCCCGACCAGCCGATGTGGGGCGCCGGCGAGCCGGCGGTGGCGGTGGTCTCCGCCGCGATCGGCAACGCCGTGTTCGACGCGACCGGGGTGCGCTTGCGGGAGGTGCCCTTCACGCCCGACCGGGTGAAGGCCGCCCTCGCCACGGGCTGAAGGTTCGGCACCGCCCGTGTGGGAGGGACGGGCCGCCGGTGCGGGGTGGGCGCAGCAAAAGCGAGGACGAGACGTCGAGCCGGGCCGAGCGGAGCGTCGCGTGAAGCGCTGCCGCGCCGCAGCCGCGGGTGTTGCGGCAGCGGCGCGGGGCGGCCTCCCCGACACGGGGCTTGCTCGGCAATGCCCTCCTGTTGGACGGCGCCCCCTAACCGCTTTACCGCTTTTCCCTCCTTCTGCACGCCAAGTGGGTACGCTGCGCGTTCGCAGCCGCTCCGGGCGCCAAGCGAGACAAGTCCCGACGCGACCCAACCACGTCAGGGCCGACTACGGGCGGCCGAATCCGGTCCGCCCAGCGCATCCATCCGAGCCATCGCGCTGCCGTCGCCGAGCGAAATCGCCTTCTGGTACCAAGCGGTGGCGAGCGCGGGATCGCCGCTTATGCCCCGCGCCCCTATCTCCGCCAAGAAGGCCGGGTCGTAGGTCCTGCCCAAGGCCGAAGCCGCCCGCGCATTCCCCGCCACCGCCGCGCGTTCGTAAAGGAGCCTCGCCGCGGAGATGTCGCGCCGGGCCATCATGGCGTCGCCACGCGAGACGAGGGCTTCGACGAGCGACGGCGGCATGGACACGACGGCCGGGTTGCGGCGCGCCGTGTCCCCGGCCGGCGCCGCCCCGCCGCGTGGTTCCTGCACCGCCGGGCGCGCCACGGGAGTTACGGCGCTCGGTGGCGCGGGCTCCGCGGCGCCGGCCGGGGGCACGGCGGCCGTCTGCGGCACCGGTGTTCCGGGCATCGCGGACGGCTCCATCGGCAGCGCGCCGACGGCAGGCGTGGGAACGGGCGTGGCGCTTTCCCCGTCTGGGGTGGAGCCCCGGACGGCGGGCGTGGCCGCCTCCACCGGGGCGGCCACCGCGCCCGCGACCTCTTCAGGCTCGGCAACGCGCCCCAGCGGCGGAGCATCCGAGCCGCCGGCAGGGTATTCCTGTGTCCGTGCCCCTCGCGGATCGGCCCGTGCCGCATCCCGGGCATCCTCCACCGGGGGTGCCCCAGCGGCCCCGGAAGGTTCGCTGGCCTGTTCTGCGGCTGCTGACGGAGGGGGCGCGTCGTCGGACCCGGTGGCGAGAGCGGCGGCGCCGGAGGGGAGCGGCCCGGTGCCGGTGAGGGCTGGCGTACCCGCCGGCGCGGGCGGATCGTCGGATGCCGTGCTCCGCCGGGCGGGAAGCCCGCCATCCGACTCGAAAGCCGTGCTCGAGGGCTCCTGCACTGCCGCAGCGGTCGGGGAGGCAGTCACCCCCGGCGGGTCCGCCGGGGCAGCGTCCGGGTCGTCGATCGAACCTGCCCCTTCTCCTCCCCGAGCCTCGGGCGGCGTCGCTGCAATCGGGGCGACCTCGGGAGAAGCGGGCGACGCGAGAGCGGGCGCGTCCGGGGGAAAGGCAGGTTCGGTTCGATCCCGGAATCGGCCCGGGAACGGTTGGGGAGTTTCCGCCTCGGTGGCCAATACGCCGGTGTCGCTCCCGGCGGTGGAAGCCTCAGGCGCTGCGGAGGCGGCTGCGGCGCCTGCGCCTCCGGCGACCGCGGGGGGCAGCGCCGCCGCGTCCGCTTGCACGGGCCGCGGCGAGTCCTCATCCAGCGAATCGCGGGCGCCACCAGCCCCGTCCCGCCCGGTCGAAGCCCCCCCGGCCGTGGCGAAAGCCGAAGACTTCGGCGACGGAGCGGGCTTGGCGGACTCGGCGGCCGACCGATCCTCATCAACCCCGGGATCGAACAAGGCCAAGCCGTCCGTTTCCGGCGCGCCCGCGCCGAAGCGCACCGGCATGCGTTCGGCGGGCCAAAGCGCGAAAATCGGACTCGGGGAGGGAAGCCGCGTCTTGTCCGAATCGGACGGCGCACGCCAAGCCTCCGGCACCCCCATAGTCGGCTGGGGGGGCTCCGGCTCGCCGCGATTGGTGCCGCGCGCGTGCGCGACGGCGGGCGATGCTTCGGGCGGCCCCAGGCTTTGCAGAATCAGAGCGCCGCCGCCGAACGCCATCCCAACGACGCCCCAAAAGACGGCGAGTCCACGCAGCCCAGGACTCGGCCGCGGCGCGGGCCGGCCCGCGCCGTCCCCGAAGGCGCCGGTCCGAGCGGCCAACGGGCTCGGGAACGCAGGCTGTGTTTCGGTGAACGCCTGCCCCGGCGCGCACAAGGGCGGTTCCGCCGTGAGCACCCCTTGGACCGCGCCGACCCACGCGTCCCCGCCCGCCAGCGCCAGCGGTCGTTGCAGGTCGAACTCCCGCACCAACAATCCGTTGAGGCCGAAAAGCGAGCGCGACGGTACGCAAAGGTAGACGATGGGCGGATAATCCCCGAACGCCGACCTGAATCGCGCCGCGTCCAGCAATTTCCGCAGTCGGTTCGGGGCACCCGGTGTGGTGGCGCCCGGGAGAAGGTCGAGCAGCGCGATCCCGAGATCCGGATGGAGCAGCGCGTAGCGCACCCGCACTTGGACGCCGTCGTCGCCATCCCCGAGCGCGCAGTCGCGGAGCACGGTCCAGCCCGGGTCCATCTCCGCGACGACCCTGAGCAGCGCTTCGTCGGGGCGGGCGCCGCCCGTGACGGACCGTTGACCGTCAAACAGAGTGTTCATCGGGTACCCCTCTGCCCGCTGGGGCGGATAAGTCTATGGGGCGCGGTAAGCGCTGTACACGATTCCAGCACAGCGAACCGCATTTTTCAGGCGCGTCTCGCCCGACGGAACGGCGGCTTTGGCGGCCTGCACCGGGCTGGCGAAGCGGCTGGCGCCCAAGCGCTCGGGCCGCTCCGCCCGTTCCAGCCTTCAAAGGGCCTCGCCAGGATGGATCTATCGGATCCGTAACGTAGCGCGTCGCGCAGGATGCCGGCCGTCGAGGCCGCCTGCAAAGGTACTGGTCAGGGAAGAAGCCCGGCCTTGGCGATCTTCGTTCTCACCACGCGCTGCCCGAAGGCACTTGTTTGACGCTTCGGTCTCGAGGTGACGACCGGCCAGCCGTCGAAGAGCACTTTGCCATCGATCAGGTCCAGCTTGTGACGGTCCAGGTTGCGCGCCCGCTTGCCTTCATCCCACTCGAAGAGCACGGCGCTTCCCCGTATGCACAACAGTGTAGATTTTCCTGCCGTCAGCCTCGAGTCCGTAGAGCCGGAAGAGCCGGAGGCTTTCGGGGGCGAGCACGGCACCGCGGAGCGAGCATAGACGCTCGACGCCCCTTTGTGTGCACGCAATGCGTCCGCATCGGAAACGCGTCGTGGCCGGACCGGAGCAGAACAAGGAAGCACCGCGGCCTCGGCGGGTGGGCGTGCGCGAATTCCGGGCGGACTTGGCGGGGTTCCTGCGCCAAGCCCGGCAGGGCACCTCGTTCCTGGTCACGTCGCGCGACCAAGTGCTCGCCGAGGTCCGCCCGCCGCCCGTGGCGGAGCGGCCCCGCCGCCGGCCGGGCGCCTTGCGGGGCAAGATCCGGATGGCGCCCGACTTCGACGCGCTCCCGCCGGAGGTGCTGGCGGCCATGGAGGGCGAGGAGGGGTGAGGCTCCTCCTCGACACCCGCGCCCTCCTCTGGTGGCTCGCCGACGACGACCGGCTCGGGCCGCGGGCACGGGCGCTGATCGGGGACCCGGCCAACGACGTCCTCGTCAGCGTGGCGTCGCTCTGGGAAGCCGTCGTGAAGGCGCGGGTCGGGAAGCTGGAGGCGGACATCGGAGCGATCCTGGACGCCGTCGGGCGGGAGGGGTTCGCGCTCCTCGGCATCGGCACCGGGCACCTGTTGGCGCTCGCAGGGCTGCCGGCCCATCTCCGCGACCCCTTCGACCACACCTGCTCATCGCGCAGGCGATCGCGGAGGACGCCGCCTTCGTTTCCGCCGACGGCAACGCTTCCGCCTACCCGGTCCGGGTCGTGGCTTGCTCGGACCCGCCGCCTCTCGCGGAGCGGTGAGGAGGCGGGGCCCGGCCGGGGGGGCGCGCCTACCCTTCCGCCCGCCAACGCGCCGCCATCCAGGCCCGCGCACGGACAGGTCCGCGCGGCGTTCGCACCCGCACCGGCACCAGCCGGTACTGCGCGCCTTCGTAGGCCGCCAGCCGCCGGAGCGCCTCCGGGCCGGCGCGCAGCACCGCACCGGGCGTCGACGCGCCGGGGCGCGGCACCAGCGTCGGGTAAGGCGTGCCGCGCAGGCCGACGCGGGCCCAGCCCTCCAGCCGCGCCGGGCGCATGCGCCGCGCGAGGCGGCGTTCGCCCGATCGGCGCTCCAGGACGCGCGGGTCCAGCAGGGTGCCGTAGAAGAACAGCAGCACGGCGGCGGCGGCGGTCGGCCGCTACTCCACCTGCATGCGCAGTTCGGCCACCAGCGGGCGCACCTTGGCGATTTGGCCGTGCACCGCCGCGGCGAATTCCGCAGGGCTGTTGCCGCCCGGCTCGGCGCCCAGTTCGGCGATGCGGCGGGCGACGTCGGGGTGGCGCGCCGCCGCCGCGATCTCGCGGTGCAGCCGCTCCAGCACCGGCGCCGGCGTCCCGGCGGGGGCGAAGAAGCCGTTCCAGCCCAGCAACTCGGCGTTCGGGAAGCCTTGCTCCCGCGCCGTCGGCACCTCCGGCAGCAGCCCGGCGCGCTTGGCGGCGATGGTCGCCAGGGGCTTCAGCGCGCCGTTGCGGATGTGGCCGATGGAGGAGGGGAGCTGGTCGCCGCCGAAGTGGATGCGACCCGCCAGCATGTCCTGCACCAGGGGCGCGGCGCCGCGGAAGGGCACGTGCTCCATGCGTATGCCGGCGTCGCGCTTCAGGATCTCGCCCACCAGGTTCATGGTGCTGCCCGGGCCGGTGGAGCCGTAGAACAGGTCGGTGCGGGCCTTGGCGTGGGCCACGAACTCCCGGAGGTCGCGCGCCGGGACGGACGGGTGGGCCAGCAGCATCAGCGGCACGTCGGCGCCCATGGTGATGGGGGCGAAGTCGCGCTCGATGGAGTGCGGCGCGCGGCCGGCGAACTCCAGCGCCGCCGTGGTGGTGGAGAAGGTCAGGTTGTGGAACAGCAGGGTGTGGCCGTCGGGCGGCGCCTTGGCCACAGCGTCGGCGCCGATGGACCCGCCCCCTCCGCCGCGGTTCTCCACCACCGCCGATTGGCCGAGCGTCTCCGTCAGCCGCTGCGCGAACAGGCGCGCCAGCAGGTCCGTGGTGCCGCCGGCCGGGAACGGCACGACGATGCGGACGGGGCGGGACGGGAAGGCTTCCTGCGCCCTCGCCGGCGGGCGGCCGGTGGCGAGGGCCCCGCCGACGCCGAGCAGCGCCCCGCCGAAGCGGCGTCGCGTGGTGTCCATCCTGGTCGTCCCTCCCTTCCGCGCCGACGCCTTCCGCGGCGGTTCAGCGCACCGGCGGCAGCGGCGTGCGGTCCACGCCGCCGCGCGGCATCGGCCCGCTGCCGACCGTGCTGCCCGCCACCGGCGGCAGGCCGCCCGCGGCGCCCCCGTCCATGCCCGG
>NZ_BAAAFZ010000008.1:436494-441708 GCF_039523795.1 Craurococcus roseus
GACGACTCGCTGACCAGCGGGTTGCTCGCCTTCGCCGCGGAAGCGGCGAAGGCGATCGGCGGGGAGGCGGCCGCCGCGCCCGCCCCGCCGGCGCTGCCGTGGCGCATCAGCGCCGCGCGCAGCGGGTCCGCGCCCGGGTTGTGCGCCTGCATCGCCACCACGATCTGCCGCGGCGAGACCTCCTGGCGGTAGTAGGAGCGGTTCCACTCGCTGCGCGCGGCCAGCAGGGAGCCTTCCAGCGACACCCCGGCGTAAAGGCCGCGCGCGCGGGCGAAGGCCAGGATGTCGGCGCCGACGGCCGCCGTGGTGGCCGCTTCCACCGAGCCGCCGACCGTGGCGATGGCGAGCGACGCGTCGGCGCCGAACTTGAGCTGGTTGTCCAGCACCGCGGTCAGCGCCCGGTCGTTCATGATGAGCATGACAAGTTGCAGGTCCTGGATGCCCGCCTGGAGGCCGAAGGAGCCGGACGCGATGGAGTAGAAGGCCGGCGAGGACCAGGAGCCCGCGGCGTCGCGCCCCACGAGCACGCAGCCGCCGCCCTCGCCGCCGAAGAAGAAGCCGGCCTTGAAGATGCGCGGGCAGATCATGACGGCGCGGGCGCGGCGGAGCAGGCGGGCGGCGTTCAGGCGGTCGTTGCCCTCGCCGAACACCTCGTTGACGGTGAGCGTGGCGCGGTCCACCAGTCCCTGCTCCTGGCCCGCGCGCGGCACCCCGCCCGCGCAACCCGCGAGGAACGCCAAGGCCAAGCCCAACCCCAACAACCGACGGCGCATCCCATCCCCCTCAGCGCGGCCCCGTATCGGGGGCGAAGCTACCGGCAAGCCGGGGCGGTGTCACTCTGGCGCCGGGGGCGTCCAGGGCTCCTCGTTCACCGCCGCCACGCGCCAGTCGGCGCCGTGCCGCTCCAGCCGCGTCAGGCCGAGGTTGCGGATGGAGAAGCCGAGCGCCTGGTGCGCCGAAAGGCCGAGCGCGTGCGCGATCGCGGCGCGGATGGAGCCGCCGTGCGCCACCACGACCACGTCCCCGCCCGCGTGCCGGTCGGCCAGCGCCTCGATGACCGGGCCGACGCGGGCGCGCACCTCGTCGAAGCTCTCGCCGCCGGGCGGCTTCTCCTCGGCGCCGTGCGGCCAGAACGGGTGCGGCGCGTGGCGCAGCCGCTCGGCCAGCGCCTCGTGCGGGATGCCCTGCCACTCGCCCAGGTGCTGCTCGGCGAGGTCGGGCTCTTCCTGGAGTTCCGCCTCCGGGTAGCCGGCGGCGAAGACGGCCGCGGCGGTGGCGCGGGTGCGCGACAGGCCGGAGACGACCCAGTGCGCCGGCCGGGGCAGGCGGGAGGCGAGCCAGCGGTGCAGCGCCGCCTCCTCGCGCAAGGCGGTGTCGCAGAGGGCGACGTCCATGGCGCCGTAGAGCATGGCGCGGGCGGAGGGCTCGACGAGGGCGTGGCGGATCAGGAAGAGGCGGGTGACGGCGGGGGCGTGCTGCATGGCGCGCGGGCTTGCCGCAGCGCCCCTGCGGCGGCAAGCGCGGCGGCGTGGGATCGACGCGCTTCCACGACCGTTGGGCGCCGGGCCTGGTCGGCGACATTGCCGCGCTGCACGCGCGCTTCTACGCGCGGTCCCACGGCTTCGGCGCCGCCTTCGAGCGCAAGGTCGCGGCGGAGTTCGGCGCGCTGCTGGCGGGCTTCGACCCGCGCCGTGATCTCCTGCGCGCCGCCGAGGGCGACGGCCGGTTCCCGGGCTCGACCGCGGTGGACGGCGCCGGTTGGCCGGACGCGGCGCAGCTCCGCTTCTTCATCCTCGACCCGGCGCTGCACGGCCGGGGGCTCGGGCGGCGCTGGCTGGCGGAAGCGGTGGCGCACGCGCGGGTCGCGGGCTTCCGCCGGATGTTCCTGTGGACGCTTGGCGGCCTGGGCGCGGCCACGGCGCTCTACGAGGAGGCGGGCTTCCGGCTGGAGGAGGAAAGCGTGGCGGCGCAGTTCGGCGCGCCGGCGTTGGAGCGGCGGTTCGGGTTGGCGTTGTAGGCCGGCGCGAGGGCCTCGGACCGTCGGCGGCGCGCGCTTCGCCGCCGGCGTCAGGCGTCTTGGAGCGCCCGCGACCGCGCCACGGCGATCGGCGGCGGGCGTTCGGGGACCGAGCGATCGGGCAGCGGCCCGGTCCCGCCGGGCGCCGCATCGCCGTTCCGGCCACCGCCGTCGGCATCGTGGCCGCGCAGCGGCGCCAAGTCCCGCGCCGCCGGGACCAGCGGCGCCCAGACGCCCGGCGCGCCGCTCAGCAGGACGGAGGTTTCCCCGTCCTTCGCGCGCCTCCCCGCGGCCGTCCGGGCGCCATCATGGCGCGTCCCGCGGCGCGGGGGGCTTTCGGCGCGGGATCAGCGCGCCGAGCCGGCCGATGGCGCGCCGGCGCCGGGCAGCTCCGCAGGGCGCGTCACCACCACGAAGCCGCGGTTCGGCAGCGCGGCGTCGCCAGGCGGCTGCACCTCCAGCCACGGCATGGCGCTAAGCAGCAGCACCGCGAAATCCTCCGCTTCCGCCCGCGTCGGGAAGTGCCAGCCGGCTGGCGCGAAGTCGCGCGGGCTCACGCCGAGTTCGGTGGTCTCCTCGCCGACCACCCGCACGAATCCGGCGTAGCGGCTTTGCGTGTTGAGCTGGGCCAACCTGCCGTCGCCGGGGGCCGGAGCGCGGACGGCCGGGGCGGCGGCCGACCCGCCGACCAGGGCGCCGAGCGCCCCCGCCGCCATCCCGTCCGGGGGCACCGGCCCCCAGAACAGGCCGTTGCAGTGGTCGCGGTGGACCAGGAAGCCCCGCGGCTGCTCCCGGGAGGCGCCGAAGAGCGGGGAGCGTTCCCGCCAGTCGCGCGCGCAGACGCCGCCGTCCGTCAGCAGGACCACGTGCTGCTCCGGCCTGGGCGCCGCGTCGGTGTCGGCCCCGGTCCGGCCGCCGGTGGCGGGCAGCACGCCGGCCGGCACGCGCAGCAGCTGCAGCCGGGCGCGTCCGCCGAGGACGAAGGCCCAATCGGCGGAGGGACGCCCGGGCGGGTCGTCCGCCGCGCGCAGGGGGATGGAGAACAGGCGGCCGCTCTTGTCCGGCCCGTTGGCCAGGCGGAGCGGGATCCGGGGCAGGGCTTCGCCGGATTCGAACACCGGGCGCCCCGCGCGCGGCCCGCCTTTGAACAGCGCCCGGCGCAGGCCGTCCAGCGCGCCGCCATCCGCCCGCGCCTGCCGCCGCAGCACCGCGGAAAAGGCCGGCGCCAGCGCGGCCCAAGCCTCGTCGCCGGCGACGCGGCGGGAGGGCATGGGCAGGGCCTCCAAGCCGTCGCGCAGGCGCAGCGACAGCCTGGATTGCGCGGAAGGGTCCAGGGCCGGCGTTTGAGCGCAGCCGGACAGGGCGAGGGCGGCGACCGCCGCGGCGACGGCTGCGGCGCGCAGATGGCGGGCGGTGGCGGTGTTCATCATGGCGCCTTGTAGCTATTCGCGTCATGGTTGAACAATGCAAACCTTATTCCCCGATGTTCAGCAGCGCCCCCTTCACGCGCGCCGCTCGGAACTGGCTCAGGAACACCCAGGCCATCGCCGCGAGCCAGAACGCGTCCAGCGCGAAGGCCCATGCCAGGTGATCCCAGGCCACGCGGCCGTCGAGCAGCGCGGCGCGCATCCCCTCGAAGACGTGGGCGGCCGGCAGGGCGAGCGACACGGGTTGCAGCCAGGAGGGCAGCACCGCCACGGGGTAGAACACGGCGGCGATGGGCGTGATGCCCATCAGGATGCTCCAGGCCAGCGCCTCCGCCCCCGCGCCGTAGCGCAGGATCAGCGACACCACGCCGAGCGCCACCGCCCAGCCCATCAGCAGGAGCGCGGCGATGAAGGCCACCACGACCGGCCCCATGGAGAACAGGCCGAAGCGGTACAGCACATACGCGAGCCCGACCGCCGGCAGCACGCCCACCACGACGCGCACCACGCTCATGCAGGCCAGCCCCGCCACCAGCTCGCGCGGGCGGAGCGGCGAGACGAAGATGTGGCCGAGGTTGCGGCTCCAGACCTCCTCCAGGAAGGAGATGGAGAAGCCCATCTGGCTGCGGAGCGACACCTCCCACAGCAGCACGCCGCCGAGCAGCACGCCGGCGGCGACGCCGAGCGCCCCGGCGGCCCCGCCCGCCGCGCCGATGTTGCCGCCGATGTAGGAGGTTACGAAGCCCCAGACGAGCATCTGGAGCACCGGCCAGTACATCAGCTCCAGGAGCCGCGGCCAGGAGCGGCGGTACAGCGCGAGGTGCCGGTACACGAGGCCCCAGACGCGGCGGGGCGCCCCGCCCGTCACGCCAGCACCGCCGCTTCTTCGCGCGACCGGCGGCCGCGGGCGATGTCGAGGAACACGTCCTCCAGGTCGTCGCGGCCGTAGCGCTGGAGCAGCGCCGCCGGGCTGCCCTGGTCCACCGCCCTGCCCTGCTTGAGCATCAGCACGTGGCCGCACAGGCGCTCCACCTCGGCCATGTTGTGCGAGGCGAGCAGGATGGAGCAGCCGCTCTCCGCCCGGTAGCGCTCCAGCCAAGTGCGCACCCAGTCGCCGGTGTCGGGGTCGAGGCTCGCGGTGGGCTCGTCGAGCAGCAGCAGCTCCGGCCGGTTCACCAGGGCCTTCGCCAAGGCCACGCGCGTCTTCTGCCCGGCGGAAAGCTGGCCGGAGGGCCGGTCCAGCAGGTCGGTGAGCTGGAGCTGCTCCGCCAGCTCGGCGATGCGCTTTTCCGCGCGCGGCACGTTGTAGAGGTGGGCGTAGACGCGCAGGTTCTCCGCCACGCTGAGGCGCGAGGGCAGCGCCAGGTAAGGCGAGGAGAAGTTCATCCGCGCCAGCGCCGCGAAGCGGTCGCGCGCCATGTCGTGCCCGAGCGCCTCCACCCGCCCCGAGGTCGGCACCAGCAGGCCGAGCAGCATGGCGATGGTGGTGGTCTTGCCGGCGCCGTTGCCGCCGAGCAGGCCCCAGGTGGCGCCGCGCGGCATGGAGAAGGACAGGTCGGACACCGCCGGGGGCGCGTCGTTCCGGTAGCGCTTGCTCAGCGCTTCGACCAGGATGGCGGGGGATGGCATGGCGCCGCATATGCGGTCGCGGGGCGGAGGCGCCAAGCCGCCCCCGACCGGCTCAGCCCCCTTTCGGCCGCAGCAACCGGCCTTCGAACAAGCCGATCCCCTGTTCCCAACCCCAGCCGATGGCGGCGGCGGTGTCGGCGC
>NZ_BAAAFZ010000008.1:441767-442059 GCF_039523795.1 Craurococcus roseus
CGGGTCGGCGGCGACGCCACGGGCCAGGAGGCGG
Source organism: Craurococcus roseus (assembly GCF_039523795.1). Taxonomy (NCBI): domain Bacteria; kingdom Pseudomonadati; phylum Pseudomonadota; class Alphaproteobacteria; order Acetobacterales; family Acetobacteraceae; genus Craurococcus; species Craurococcus roseus. The sequence goes on from NZ_BAAAFZ010000008.1 coordinate 441,802, forward strand.
CGCGCGTCCCGCCGGGCCAACACCGCCGGCAGCGCCGCGGCGTCGGCGGCGGCGGGCAGGCCGGGCGACCAGCGCAGGTGCAGGAGGTCGAGCCCCAGCCGGTGCGGCGGCAGCAGCGGCAGCACCGCCGCTTCCGCTTCCACCAGCGCCGTGCGGAAGCCTTGGGCGCGGCAGCGGTCGCGCGCTTCGGCGAAGCCGGCGGGGTCGGCCAGGACGTCCTCGGCCCGCGTCCCGATCGCCGTGGCCGCCCGGCCGGCC
>NZ_BAAAFZ010000008.1:442097-549930 GCF_039523795.1 Craurococcus roseus
CGCCTCGGCGAAGCGCGCGAATTCGGGCGTGCCGACGCTCGCGGGCGAAAGCCGCAAGGCGGCCGCGCCCAGGGTCGCGGCGCGCTCCGGCCGCGCCAACGCCGCGAGGAGGCGGCGGTCGAGCGCCCGCCGCAAGCGGCGGAGCAGCCACGGCGAGGTGTCGCGGCCGGCCCCGGGCAGCCCAAGCGCCGCGAACACCTCGGGCGCCGCGACCCGCCACGACCGCCACGCCACCTCCGGGCCGCCGGAGGCGCCGGGGCCGAGGCGGCACACGGGACGCTGGCGGAGGAAGGCCGACAGGTCGGCGGCGGAGAGGCCCCTTTCCATCGCCGCCAAGCGCTCCGCCCCGAAGCCGGCGGCGGCTCCCCGGTCGTCGGCCCCCGGGCCGCCGGCAGGGTCGGGTGTCGCCCGCGCGGCGGCGGGGTCCTCCGGCGCCAGCGCGGCCTCCACCGCTGCGAACAACGCCGCCGCTTCCTCCGGCAAGCGGTGCCGCGCCGCGACCGGCGCTTGGTTCCCGCCTTCGGAGGCGAACAGCGTGCGCAGCGCCGCTTCCACTTCGCGCAGCGACTCGAGCCCGACGGGCGCCACGGCGACGAGATCGGCGTTGGGCAGCGCGAACAGCCGGACGCGGTTCGCTTCCCGCAGCGAGGCCAGCACTTCCTCCACCAAGCGGCGGCGGTGCGGCTGCCGCAACCGCGGCGCCAGCCGGCCGAGGCGGAGGTGCAACGCTTCGCGGGGCGCGGCCGCGGCCACCGCTTCCCGCAGCAGCCGGATGAGCGCCACGGCGTCGGCTCCGGCGCCTCTGCCGGCCGCGGCGGTCAACACGGCGCCGCTCCCGCCGCCTCGGCCTGCAAGCCGGGACCGCTGAACAGCGTCAGGCCGGCGTTGCGGCCCCATTCCACCGCGTCCGCGCCGTCGCAGCCGGTCAACACCAGCGCGTGCGGGTCGGCGCCACGCAGCGCGTCCGCCCCTTGCCGGGCGAGGGCGGGCGACCAGCGGAACAGCAGGAGATCGGCTCCGAGGGCCGCGAGCGCCACGAAGCGCAGCGCTGCCGCATCGAGCCCGCCGATGCCGAGGCGCCAACCCAGCGCCGCCAGCTCGGCGCGGCGCTCCGCCAAGAGCGCGCCGGACGCGGTGGCGGCGGCGGCCAGCGGCAGCACGCCGACCAAGCCGGGGCGCGGCGCCGGGGCCGTGATCGGGCGGAGCGGCAAGGGCAGCAGGACCGGGACGCGCGCCGGCAGCCCGCCGGGCAAAGGTTCGGCGTCGCCGTTGTGCAGGGCGCGGCCGCAGAACCGTTCCGCGATCCGGTCCCCGGCGTGGCGGAGGAGGTCGTCGTCGGCGGCGGCGGCGGCGCCGAGCGCGTCCGCCAGCGCACGCCGCGAAACGACCACGCGTTCCGCCGCCACGACGGGATCGCGGCCCGGCGCCAAGCGGAAGACGGGGCGCCGCTCCAACACGCCCGCCAGGGGCAGCGCGTCGAGCAAGGCGTCGACGCCCGCCGCCGATAGCGGCGCGGCGTGCCCGCTTCCGCGAGGGGGTGGCGGTCGGCTGTTTTTCACGTCCATGCGCGATCCTGCGGGGTGCGAAACGGTTCTGGCTCCGCTAGTCTCCTCCGGCCGCCCGGCGGTCCGCTGCGGCGGACACTAGGCGGACGCCGCCGGGGGTGTGTATGCCGGCTTCCGGAGGGCAGGGTCGCACCGCATGCTGAACGAGTTCTTAGCGCCCGGCGTGCTGCCGCCCGATCTCCGGGTGTACGCCATCGGCGACGTGCACGGGTGCGCCGACCGATTGGCGGCGCTGCACCGGCTCGTCGCCGCGGACGCGCGCGAACGCCCGACCGCCGGGCAGACGGTGCTCGTCCACCTCGGCGACTACGTGGACCGCGGGCCGGACAGCGCCGGCGTGCTCGACCTGCTGCTTTCCCCGCCGCCGGTGCCGGGCGCGGAGGTGGTGAACCTGATCGGCAACCACGAAGTGATGATGCTGGACGCGTCCGATCCGCTGGCCCACCCCGGCGCCTGGGAGTTCTGGCTGGACAACGGCGGGGAGGAAACGCTGCGGAGCTACGGCTTGGAGGACGGGCACCCGGAGCCCTTCGCGCTGGTGCCGGAGGCCCACATGGCGCTGCTGCGGCGCTGCCCGCTGCATTGGTCCGCGGGCGACTACCTCTTCGTCCACGCCGGCATCCGGCCGGAGGTGCCGCTCGACCGGCAGGACCCCTTCGACCTGATCTGGATCAGGGAACCCTTTTTGTCCTTCGACGGCGAGTTGCCGATGGTCGTGGTCCACGGCCACTCGCCCTCCGCGCAGCCGGCGGTGCGGCAGAACCGCCTGGGCATCGACACCGGCGCCTGCTTCGGGGGCCCGCTCACCTGCTTGGTGCTGGAAGACCGCTACATGGGCTTCCTGGCCGCTTGACCACGGGCGGCCGTTGCGGGAGTATAACTTCATCGAAGGCGAGTGGCTTGCGCGCGGAGGCCGGCATGCGCTACCGCGATACGATGCACGGTCCAGCGCCCCTGAAAACGCCCCTGGCCGGCGCGCCCGATGCCACCGTACCGGCCGATCTGGCCGACGCGGTCCGCCAACTGCGGCGCGGCGCCGTCCTCGTGGTGGGCGATGCCATGCTTGACCGTTACGTTTACGGGCGGGTTTCGCGCGTCAGTCCCGAGGCGCCCGTGCCGGTTCTGGCGGTGGAGCGCGAGGTCGCGCTGCCGGGCGGCGCCGGCAACGTGGTGCGCAACCTCACCGCCCTCGGCGCGGCGGTCGCCTTCGTGTCCGTGGTGGGCGACGACCAAGCGGGCAGCGACCTCACCGGGCTGATCGGGGGCCAGCCGGGCGTGGAGCCCTGGCTGCTGGTGCAAGGCGGGCGCGCCACCACCACCAAGACCCGCTTCGTCGCCGCCGGGCAGCACATGCTGCGGGCCGACCACGAGCAGCTTTCGCCCATCCAGCCGCGGCTGGCGGACCGACTGGTGCGTATCGCCTCCGACGCGGTGGCGGCGACGGCGGTGATGGTGCTGTCGGATTACGCCAAGGGCACCCTCGCGGGCGACGTGCCGGCGCGCTTGATCGCGGCGGCGCGCAACGCCGGCCGCAAGGTGGTGGCGGCCCCGCGCGGCCCCGGCCTGGATCGCTACGCCGGCGCCAACCTGGTCCTGCTCGACGCCGCCAGCCTGGCCGCGGCCGTCGGCGCGGAGGCGGATGTCGCGGCGGCGGCGGCCTCGCTGCGCGCGGCGCACGACTTCGGCGCGGTGATGGTGCTGCGCGGCGAGGCCGGCGTCACCCTGGTCGGGGACGGCGACGACTCGGTCCACCACTGGCCGACCGACGCCGCGGAAACGGTGGACTGGGCCGGCGCCGCCGACGCGGTGCTGGCGGTGGCCGCCTGCGGCATGGCGGCCTGCATGCCCTTGCCCACCGTGGCGCGGTTGGGCGCGCTCGCGGCCGGCATCGTCGTCGGCAAGAGCGGCATCGCGGTGGTGCGGGAAGACGAATTCCTGGAGGCCCTGGTGCCGGGGCGCCTTTCCGCGCGCAAGCTCGCCTCGCGGGCGCAGGCGGCGGAGCGGGTGGAGCGCTGGCGCCGCGACGGCTACCGCGTCGGCTTCGTCACCGGCGGCACCGCTTCGGGCCACCCGAACCTCCTGGACGATTGCCGGTCCTGGTGCGACCGGCTGGTGGTGGGGGTGGACGAAGCGGACTCGGTCGCGGAAGCGTTCGCCGCGTTGGGCGCGGTGGACCTGGTGGTGCGCTACGGCGCCGACACGGTGCTGGACCTGATCCGCCTGCTGCGCCCGGACGTGCTGGTGCAGGACCCGGTCGGCGCGCCGGACACGGTGGCGGGCGGCGAGATGCTGCAGGAATGGGGCGGCACCGTGCGGAAGCCGGAGCCGGCGCCGGTGGGCTGACGGCGCCGCTATTCCAGCACCGCGATCCGCTTCCGCGCGACCAGCCCCATGTCGATCCCGTGGCCGAGGCCCGGCTTCTCCGGCGCGTGGACCAAGCCCTCGGCGTCCGGCGCGATGTCGTCCACGAGCCCGTACTTGTGCGCGGCGTCCGGCAACAGCACCTCGAACCATGTCGTGTTGCGTATCGACATCGCAACGTGTAGGTTCGCCACGTTGTTCAGCGAATTGCCGCCGTGATGTATCTCGAACCCCATGCGGAAGGCTTCGGCCAAGTGCGCGGCCTTGACGCAGGTGGTGATGCCGCCCTTCACCGCGACGTCGCCGCGGAGGTAGTCCGTCGCGCGGAGCGCGATCCAGGGCGCGTAGCCCTCCAGGCCGCCGGCCGGGTACTCGGTCGCCATCAGCGGGATGTCGAGCTTCCGCTTGAGTTCGAGGTAGCCCGTGATGTCCTGGTCGTGAAGAGGGTCTTCGAACCACAGGAAGCCGAGCCGCTCGGCGGCGCGGCCGACTCGCATGGCGGCGGGCACGTCGTAGGCCCAGGTGCTGTCGAGCAGCAGCGGGTAGTCGCCGCCCACCGCGGCGCGCACCGCCTCGCACACCGCGATGTCCGTCGCCGGGTCGCCGGGCGGGTGGATCTTGTAGGCGGCCCAGCCGTTCGCCTTGAAGCGTTGCGCCTCCTCCGCGTAGGCCGCGGCGGAGGGCAGGCGCGCGCTGGAGGCGTAGGCGCGGATGCCGGCGCGGAAGGTGCCGAGCAGGCGGTGGACGGGCATCCCCGCGGCCTTGCCGGCCAAGTCCCACAGCGCGACGTCCACGGCGCCGATCGCGCGCGCCGTCACGGTCCGCTGCATGGCCCAAAGCGAGGCGTTGAGGCGCTCGCGCTCCAGCGGATGGCGGCCCATCAGCAGCGGCTTCAGGTAGCGGATCAACCCCGGCCCGTCGTTCTCCGCCGTGTGCATGGCGGAGCCGAGGAAGGCGTGGCCGTCCACGCCGGCGTCCGTGCCGATGCGCAAGAGCCCGAGCGCGGAAGCGCCGCCGCGCACCGCGGCGCCGGCGTGGTAGCTGGTTTCGGGTATCCCATCCCAGGCGAAGAGCGTCAGCGAGACATGGTCTATCTTCATCCCGAGCCCTTCTCCTCCAGGCGCCGCTGCCGCGAACAGCTTCCCGGCGCCCTCGCGCGCCGGTCAAGCGGCGGGGCGGCGGCGCCGGTCGCGCGCCGTGGCTGAGCCGCTGCTGATCGCCGACATCGGCGGCACCAACGCCCGCTTCGCGCTGCTGGACGAAGGGACCGGCTCCATCGGCCCCCTGCACCGCGTTAAGCTGGACGACTTCTCCGACGTGGCGGGGGCGATCTCGGCCTTCCTAGCGGCGCACGCGGAGGGCCGGACGCCGAGCGGCGCGGTGCTGGCCGCGGCGGGGCCGGTTTCCGGCAACCGGGCGCGGCTGACCAACCGCGGCTGGGCGGTGGACGGCGCGAAGATCGCGTCGGCGCTCGGCATCCGCGCGGTTCGGGTGGTGAACGACTTCGCGGCGATGTCCCGGTCGCTGCCGGAGCTGACGCCGGCGGACCTCTTCCCGCTCGGCGGCGGCGCGGGCGAACCGGGGGAGCCGATGGCGGTGCTCGGGCCGGGCACGGGCCTGGGCGTCGGCGCCTTCCTGCCGCCGGACCGAATATTGGTGACGGAAGGCGGGCACGCGAGCCTCGCGGCCACCTGCCCGCGCGAAGCGGCGGTGATCGGGTGGCTCCGGGCGCGGCACGGCCACGTCTCGGCCGAGCGCGCGCTCTCGGGCATGGGCCTCGCCAACCTCCATTCGGCCCTCGCGGCGATAGACGGCGTGCAGACGCCGCGGCGGGACGCGGCCGCGGTGACGGCGGCCGGCCTTTCCGGCGAATGCGCGCTGTGCCGGGAAGCGCTTTGCATGTTCTGCGCCCTGCTCGGCGCCGTGGCGGGCGACTTGGCGCTGCTTTACGGCGCGCGCGGCGGCGTGTTCGTGGCGGGCGGCATCCCGCCGCGCTTCCCGCAGTTCATCGCCGAGTCCGAGTTCCGCGCCCGCTTCGAGGCGAAGGGCCGCTTCAGCGAATGGCTGCGGCCGGTGCCGGCCTACGTCGTGACGCGGCTGGACGCGTCTATGCTGGGGCTGGCGGCGCTGGCGCGGCGGTTGTAGCGGCGCCGGCGGCGGCCCGCGCCGCCTCGCGCTGCATGGCGAGCAGGTCCAGCGGCGGCGGCTCGGCCACGCCGAGGCGGGTGAGGATGGCGTGCGCCTGCCCGCGGTGGTGGGTCTGGTGGTTGAAGAAGTGCGCCAGCGCCTCCCAGCGCGGCTGGCGGTGCGGCCTGCCGTCGCTGGTGACGTAGTCGAGCGCGCCGTCCAGGTCCGAGGCGGAGAGGCCGGAAACGTGGCGGATGATGCGCTCGTCCTCCCGCTCGCGCGCGGCGCGCAGTTCTTCGAGGCGCTCGAACAAGATCGCGTCGAGCCTGTTCGGAGGCTCGCCGGTGCCCTCGAAGCGGGCCATCCAGTTGCGGTCGGTGGCCAGCAGGTGGTTCAGCGTGCCGTGCAGACTGCCGAAATAGGCCCCGGCCGGCCGGCGGTAGTCGTCGTCCGGGAGCGCCGCGGCGGCGGCGTAGAGGCGCCGGTCGGCCCAGCGGTTGTAGGCCGCCATGGCCCTGAGGTGCGTGGCGAGGTCGGGCATGGTCGTCGCCTCCGTGGCCGAGGGAGCCGCCCCCACGTTACCACGGCGGCGCCACGCGGTTGGAGGGGCGGCGCCGCGGAACGGGTGCCGAAGCGTCCGCCATGACGGCCACGCATGACGGGCACGGCCACAACGCCGTTTGCGCCGCGGCTCCGGGGGTGTTCCCATCCCGGCATGGACGGCCCCCGACCCGCCCGTCGACGCGACGCCGCGTCCCGCGACCGTGCCTGAAGGCGCGGCGCCCGCGGTCGCCGCCGCGCCCGCCTCCGCGGCGCCGCCGCCCGTTCCTTGGCGGGCGCTGCTCCGCCGGGTGCTGGACTTGGCCGCGCCCACCACGCTGCTCGCGCTGATCCAGACTGCCTGCCAACTCGTGGAGCCCTGGCTCGCGGCGCGGCAGGGCACGGCGGCGCTGGCCGGGTGGGCGGTGGTGCTGCCCTTCGCGCTGCTGTTGCAGCAGATGTCGGCCGGGGCGATGGGCGGAGGCGTCGTGTCGGCCATCGCGCGGGCCATCGGCGGCGGGCGTTCGGCGGAGGCTTCGGCGCTGGTGCTGCACGCGCTGCTGATCGCCACCGGCTTCGGCCTGGCCTTCGCGGCGCTGCTCGCCGGGTTTCCCCGGGCGGTGCTCGGCTTCGTGGGCGGCGCCGAGGCGGCGGAAGCGGCGGCGGCTTACGCCACCTGGATGTTCGGCGCCGGGGCCGTGCCGGCTTGGTTGGCGAACACCTTGGCCTCCGTGCTGCGGGGCGGCGGGCGGCACGCGCTGGCCTCGCGGGCGCTGCTGCTCGCGTGGCTTGCCTTTCCGCCGCTCGCCTGGGCGCTGATGGAGCCGGCCGGCCTCGGGCTGAAGGGCGCGGGCGTGGCCTTCGCCCTGGTGATGGCCGCGGCGGCAGGGGCGCAGGCGGCGCTGGTGCTGCGCGGCGCGGCGGGGTTCGTGCCCGACCTCCGCGTGCGGCCCAGCGCGGCGCTGTTCGGGCGGATACTGTCCGTGGGGCTGGTGGCCTGCGCGATGGCCACCGTCGCCAACCTGGCCACCATCCTCGTCACCGCGCGGGTCGCGGCGCACGGGGCGGCGGCGGTGGCGGCCTTCGGCATCTCGGCGCGGATCGAGTTCCTGATGGTGCCGCTGGCCTTCGGCGTCGGCTCGGCGCTGACCGCGCTGGTGGGCAGGGCGGCGGGCGCGGGCGATTGGGCCCTGGCGCGGCGGACGGCCTGGACCGGCGGGTTCCTGGCGTTGGCGTTGACGGGGCCGGTGGGGCTGCTGGTCAGCCTGTTCCCGGGGCCGCTGGCGGCGGCCTTCGCCCCCGACCCGGAGGTGGTGGCGATCGCGGCGCGGGCGCTCGGCATCATCGGCCCGGCGCTGCCGTTCTTCGGGCTCGGGATGGCGCTGTACTTCGCGGCGATGGGGGCGGGGCGGATGCTCTGGCCCGTGGCGGCGGGGCTGTCCCGGATCGCGCTCGCGGTGGGCGGCGGGTGGCTGCTCGGCGCGGCGATGGGCTTCGGGCTGGACGGGCAGTTCCTGGCGGTGGCGCTCGGGATCGCGGCCTTTGGCGCGGTCAACGCCTTCGCCGTGCGGCCGGGGGTGTGGGGGCCGCGCTGACGGCGGGCGACGTGACGCTGGCACCGGCCGCGACCGCCGCGGTATAAGCGAGGGCGCAACGTCCCACGGCGCTCCACGATGGTACACGCGAAGCCCGCCGCCGCCGCTCCCGCGCCGCCCCTGTCGCCGGGCGATCCGGCGCCGTGGTTCGAGGCCGCCACGGCCGCCAATCCGCGCTTCCACTTCGCCGCCGCGGCCGGCCGCTACGTGCTGATGGCCTTTCCCGGCCCCGCGTCCAATCCGGGCGCGGCGGGCGCGGTCGCCGCCATGCGCGAGGCCCAGGCGTCGGGGCTGCTGGACGACGACGACGCGTGCGGGTTCGTGGTCAGCGTCGATCCGGCGGACGACGGCGAGGGCGGGCCGCGCGACGCCTTGCCGGGCCTGCGCGTCTTCCGCGACCGCGACGGCGCGGTGAGCCGGCGCTTCGGGCTCCTGGGGCGGGGCGACGGCGGGGCGCTGCGCTACCTGCCGGCCGCCGTGCTGCTGGACCCTTTGCTGCGGGTGGTCGCGGTCGAGCCGTTGGATCGCTTGCCGAGGCTGATCGGGACGCTGCGCGGGCTGCCGCCGCCCGGGCTGCACGCGGGCGGCGCGGAGGCGCCCGCGCCGGTGCTGGTGCTGCCGCGGGTGCTGGAGCCGGCGCTGTGCGAGCGGCTGGTCGCCGTCTACGAGGCGGGCGGCGGGGTCGAGAGCGGCTTCATGGTGGAGCGGGACGGCCGCACGGTCGGCGTCTACGACGACAGCCGCAAGCGCCGGCGCGACCAGCCGATCGAGGACGAGGCGCTGCGGGAGGCGATCCGCGCCCGCATCTCGCGCCGGATCGCGCCGGAGATGCGCAAGGCCTTCCAGTTCGAAGCCACGCGCATCGAGCGCTACATCGTGGCCTGCTACGACGGGGCGTCCGGCGGGCACTTCCGGGCGCACCGCGACAACACCACGCCGGCGACCGCGCACCGGCGCTTCGCCGTGACCATGAACCTGAACGACGGCTTCGAGGGCGGGGAGCTGTGGTTCCCGGAGTTCGGGCCGCGCCGCTACCGGCCGCCCGCCGGCGGGGCGGTGGTGTTCTCCTGCTCGCTCCTGCACGAGGCGCGGCCGGTGACGGCGGGGCGGCGCTACGCGCTGCTGCCCTTCCTGTACGACGAGGCGGCGGCGCGGGTGCGCGAAGCCAACGCGGGCAGCTTGGCGGAGCCGGCAGCCGCGGAGTAGGCGGCGGCGGGGACGCGCGCGATCACGGCGGCGCCGGCGGCTGCCCTCGCCGCGCCGTCCGGTGCTTCGCCGCCTCCACGCTGCGCCAGGGCGGGCGGCAGCCGCCGGCCCAGAGCGAGCCACGCCACGGCCGCGAACACCGCGGCGCCGGCCACGACCGCCGCCAGCAGGCGGGCCAGGGGCGCCGCCTCCGCCATCGCGTTCTGCGCCAGCAGCACCGCCGCGGCCATTGCCGAACCGGCCAGGACGCCCGGCGCGGCGCGGCGGAGCAGCCAAAGCGGCGACTTGCCGAGCAGCCGCAGCACCACCAAGGCGAACACCGGCGTCACCAGCAGGGATTGCGCGCTCCAGGCGAGGGCGGCCCCGGCGGCGGTTTGCGGCCGCAGCGCGAGCAGGGCGAGCAGCGGAACCGCCAAGTTGGCCGCCGCGGCCAGCGTGTTCATGCGGGCGCGCCCGAGCGCCACGAAGAGGCTGAACTGGTCGCCGTGCAGGAAGGTGACGCAGGCCGCCAGCGCCACGATGCGGGCCGCTTCCGCGGTGCCGGCCCAGGCCGGGCCGAGCAGCGCGGCGACCAGGTCGTCGGCGACCAGCGCCACCCCGAGGGCGATGGGCAACCCGACCAGCGCCGGGAGCTGCGCCGTGTCGCCGTAGCAGCGCGCGAGCGCTTCCCGGTCGTCCTGCAAGGCGCAGAGCCGGGGCATGGCGATGCGCGCCATCGCCCCCCACACCACGAACAGCGCGGCGTCAACCATGCGGAAGGCGACGTGCGCGTGGGCCAGCGCCGCCTCGCCCAGCAGCAGCCCGAGCGCCAGCACGAAGATCCGGTACTTCCCGACGATCAGCACGACCGCGGAGATCTGCGGGCCCGCCACCGGCCACAGCTCCGCCAGCGCAGCGCGGTCGAGCGCGGGGCGCAGCGGCAGCCGGCCGGCGGCGAGGAACAGCAGGAACACCAGCGCCGTGGCGGCCGCTTGGTTGACCACGATAGCCCAGGCGCCGAGCCCGCCGGCGGCCGCGGCCAGGCCGGCGGCGAGGGCGATCGGCTGCGCCACGAGCACGCGCAGCGCCAGGAGCCGGTAGCGCTGGCCCCGCATGGCGAAGCCGGAGGCGGCGCCCGAGAAGGCCGATGCCGGCAGCAGCGGCGCCAGCGCGAGCAGCAAGGGCACCAGCGCCCCGCCGCCGCCCGTGCCGGCCGCGAGCAGCGGCGCCGCGGCGGCCAAGACCAGGGCAGCGGCCGAGCCGACCAGGGTCGACGCGGTGAGCGCGCTCCGCAGGTGGCGTTCCGCCAAGCCGGCGCGCTGCACCAGCGCGTCCGGGAAGAGCGAAGCGCCGAACACGTCGAGCAACAGGAACGCGGCGATCGCCACCGCGCCGACGCCGGCCTCGTGGGGGCCGATCACCCGGCCGATCACCAGCAGGGAAACGAGCGAGAAGGCGGCGGAAGCGGCGGTTTCGGCCAGCACCCACGCCGGGGAATGCGGGCCGGGGAAGCGGAGTGCCATCGGCGTGCGGACCTGGAACGGGCGAGAGGTGGCCGGCCGGGGCGCTTGGTGCCGGCCCCCGGGGCGACGCGGGGGCGTCGGTCATGAAGGAGGCGGGGCGGCCAGCCGCGTGGGGGCCGGCGTTCCCCGCGTCCGCCCCGGATAGCAGCCGCGGGCGGCCCGCGCCTTCCCGAACGGTTGTGCTTGCTTCATCGTGAGGCGCCGATCGGCGCGTGCCGGCGCCCTTCGATCCACGCCGCGGCTTGCCGCCCCAAGCGGATCGAAGGGCGTTCCACCGCCCGGTGGAGCGCCGCGGCCAGCAGGAGCGACGCGAACGGGGCCAGGGCGGCGACGAGCCAAACCGGCGCTTGCGGCGGGGCGAGGTGCAGCGCGGCGAGCAGCACCGGGACGTGCACCAGATAGAGGCTGTAGGAGATCGCGCCGACCCAGGGCAGCGGGCGCGCTTCCAGCGCCGCCCGCACGCGCGGCGAGCCCAGCACCAGCGCGATCAGCAGCCCCGCGCCGGCGCCGTTCACCAGGTCGCAGACCAGATCCCGCGCCGGCACCAGCCAGCGGAAGGTCAGCAGCGCGTAGCACGCCGACCACAGGATCGCGCGGGCGCCGGGGCCCAGGCCCGCCACGGCGGCCGCCAGTTCGTCGCGGTTCCGGGCCAGGAAAACGCCGAGCGCGAAATGGGGCACGAAGAGCAACGTTGTCAGGACGCCGGTGCCGACGAACTTCATCTCGGCGAGGCAGAGCACGACGCCCGCTGCGGCGGACAGCGCCAAGGTGGCCCAGCCCGCCGCCGCCAGCAGCATGAGCAGCGGGAACAGCAGCGAGATCCGCAACTCATAGTGGAGGGTCCACATCGGGTTGTTCAACGGGTAGCCGCCCCCGAGGAGCAGGGCGTGGTCGAGCACCGTGCGCGGCGTCACCGACTGGGCCCAGGAGGCGTTGAACCATTCGCTCAGCTCGGGCCGGGGCCGCGGGCCGATGGCGGGCACCGCGAGCGCCAGCAAGAGGGCCACCGCCGCGCACGGGACCAGCAGCCGCACGGCGCGCTTGGCCGCGAAGCCGGCCCAGCCGGGCTTCGACCGCGCGGCGCCCTCGAAGGCCAAGGCGAGCACGAAGCCGCTGAGCACGAAGAACAGCAGCACCGCTTCGCGCCCGGACCAGAACAGGCTCGGCGGCGTCACCGTGAGCCACAGCGACGCCGCGTCCCCGGTGACGGCGTAGGGCGTTCCCCGCCCCCCGAGCACCGCATGGAGGCCGGGGAAGACGAGCAGGGAGTGGTACACGACGACCGAAACGGCCGCGATGCCCCGGAGCGAGTCGAGGGCGACCAGACGCATTTGAAACTCCGCAGCCGCCCTGGAGGGCACTCACATCGATGGGGCGTTCCGCGCGGCGTCCGCGCCGCCCGTGCCCGTCGCGTCCGGTTTTCCCGCCGCGCCGTCGCAGGGCGGACGCCGATTAATCCCGCATCAGGGCGGATCGAAGTCCTCTGGGGATTTCCTAGTCTCGACCCGCATGGCAGATGGGCGAACGGCCAGCGGCCCGCGCGGTTCCTCGCGCGTCGCCGCGGCCGGGGGCCCGCCTTCGCCGGCGGAACGGGTGCCCGCGGACTTTGGACGCGAAGTTGGAAACGCCCGTCGCATACCGTTTCGAGGATCGTTCCCGCATGAAGCCGAGGCCCGCGCCGTTACCCGCGCATGATCTTGGCGCAGAGCGCCTCGGCCGCCTGGCGCCGTCGCCGCCCGCGGCGGAGCACGGCGGCGCCCTGCACAGCTTCGACGTGTTCGACACGCTGATCACCCGCTGCTTCTGGCGGCCCGAGGACCTGTTCGTCGCGCTCGGCGAACGCCTGCGCGGGACCGGGCTGCTGCGGGCGGACGCCGCCGCCTTCGCCGCGCGGCGCGCCGCGGCCGAAGCGGAGTTGCGCGCCCGCCCCGGCGTCGAGGAGGTCGATCTGCTCGGCATCCACCAAGCCCTCGCCCCGGCCTTCGGGTGGAACGCGGCGGAGGCCCGGGCCGCCGCCGAAGCGGAGGTGGACGCGGAAGAGGAGGCCATCCGCCCGATCGCCGCCAACACGCGCCTGCTCGCGCGGCTCCAGGCGGAGGGCGCCGAGGTCGCGCTCCTGAGCGACACCTACCTCGACCGCGCCGCCCTGCTCCGCTTGCTGCGCCGCGCCGGCATCGCCGTGCCGCCCCAGCGCGTGTTCGCCTCCTCCGAGCTGGGGGCGACCAAGCGCACCGGGCGCATGTTCATGCTGGCCGCCGAGGCGCTCGGCGTGCCGCCCCGGCGCATCGTCCACCGCGGCGACCACCCGCGTTCGGACGTCGCAGTGCCGCGCTCCATCGGCATCAAGGCCGAGCTTTGCGCCGCGGGGGCGCCGACGCGCTACGAACTGGTGCTGCACGCGGCGGCGGCCCGGCGCGGGCCGCCGTTGCTGCGCTCGGCGCTGGCGGGCGGGGCGCGGGCCGCGCGGCTCTCGTCGGAGCCGGACGGGCCGCACGGGCGCGCGCTGCGGGCCGTCGGCGCGGGCGTGGCCGGCCCGCTGCTCTGCGGCTTCGTCCTTTGGGCGCTCCGGGAGGCGCGCCGCGACGGCCTGAGCCGGCTCCATTTCGTGTCGCGCGACGGCCAGATCCTGTTGCGGATCGCGGAGGCGCTGCTCGGGCGCCTCCCCTGGGGTGTCGAGTGCCGCTACCTGCTCGGCTCGCGCCAAGCCTGGCACCTCCCCGCGCTGGAGGGGATGAACGAGGCGGCGCTCTCCTGGCTCGCCGACGACGCGCCGCGCGACCCGTTGCGCAGCGTGCTCGCACGGGCGGAGCTGGCGCCGGGGCGCATCGGCCCCGCGCTCGCCCGGCACGGCTTCGATTCCCCGGCGGCGCTGGACGCGCCCGCACCGCCCGCGCGGCTGCGCGCCCTGCTGCGCGACCCGGAGGTGGGGGCGGCGCTCCGGCCGGCGGTGGCGGAACGGCGGGAGGCCGCGCTCGGCTACCTCCGGCAGGAAGGGGTGCTCGGGGCGGCCGGGCGCGCGGCGATCGTCGACCTCGGCTGGCACGGGCGGCTCCAGCGGTCGCTGGGGCGGCTGCTCGAATTCGGCTCCGCCGGGGGGGCGGGCGCCGGCCTCACCGGGTTTTACATGGCGTTGCGGAGCAGGCCGGCCGGCTCTGCCCCAGGGGAGATGCGGACCTTCATCGACGCGCCGGCCTTCCTCGAGCGAATGAACCCGGTGCTGCTGGAGATTTTCTGCTCCGCCGACCACGGGACGGTCCGCCGCTACGAGGCGGCGCCGGGCGGCCGGTTCGAGGCGGTGCTGGCCGAGCCCTCCAACCCGCGGGTCCTGGCCTGGGGCTTGCCGGCCTTGCAGGACGGCGTGCTGGCCTTCGCGCGCGAGGTCGCCGAGGCGCTGGCCCGCTCGGGCGGCAGCGACGCCGACGCGTGGATCGACGCGCTGCGCGAAGCCGGGACCGAGGTCTTCGACGCCTTCCGGCGCGAGCCGAGCGCGGAGGAGGCGGAGGCCTTCGGCGGCTTCCCGCACGCCGACGGGCAGGCGCACGAGGCCTGGGCCGACTGCGCGCCGGCGGTGGGCCCGCTGACGCGGCTCCGGCTCGGGCTCGGCCTGCGCGACGCGGGCTACGCCGGGCACTGGCCGGAGGCTTCGGTGCGGCGGGGCGGCGGGGCGCTGGGCGAGGGCCTGTTCGCCTTGAAGCGCGCGCGGGCGCGGCTCTTCGGCTGACGGCGGCGGCCGGCGGCGCCGGCCCTGGTGGTCGCGGCCGCCGCGGGATACAAACCGCCCATGAGCGAACCCGCTCCCGCAACGGCGCCCGGCGGCCACGCCGCGGTTGTCGGCTTCGGGCTGATGGGCTGCGACATCGCGGCCATCTTCCTGGCCGGCGGCTGGCGGGTGACGGCGGTGGAGCCGGACCGCGCCGCCTGGCCGGCGCGGCTGGACCGCGTGGCCGCGAGCCTCGGGCAGCTCGGCGCCGACCGGCGGCGCTCGGACGCGCTGGACCTCGTGGCGTCGCTGGCCGACGTGGGGTTCGGCGACGCGGACGTGGTGGTCGAGGCGGTGCCGGAGCGGCTGGACCTCAAGCGCGCTGTGTTCGCCGAGCTGGACAAGCTGGTGCCGCCGGGCGTGCCGGTGGCGAGCAACGCGTCCGGCTTCCGCATCACCGACATATCGGAGGGCTGCGAGACGCGGGGGCGGATGGCGAACCTGCACTTCTTCCTCCCCGCGCACCTCGTGCCCGGCGTGGAGGTGGTGCGGGGCGAGCACACGGAGCCGGCGGTGTGCGACCGGCTGGCGGAGATCATGACCGGGCTCGGGCGGCAGGCGATCCGCGTGGGGCGGGACGTGCCGGGGTTCCTGGCGAACCGCATCCAGCACGCGCTGATGCGGGAGGCGTTCCACGCGATCGACTCGGGGCTCGCTTCCGCGGAGGAGGTGGATCGGGCGGTGCGCTTCTGCTTCGGCTTCCGCTACGTCGCGGCGGGGCCGATCATGCAGAAGGAGCTGGCCGGGCTGGAAACGCAGTTGGCGGCCGCGGCGACCATCTATCCTTCGCTGCACAACGGGACGGAGCCCAGCCCGACGCTCGCGCGGCTGGTGGCGGAAGGGCGGCTCGGGCCGAAGACGGGCCGGGGCTTCTGGGAGTGGACGCCGGAGAGCGCCGAACGGGAGCGGGCGCGCTACGAGCGGGCGTTGCGGGCGGCGGCGGTGGTGCTGCGCGAGGGGTAGCGGCGGGGCGAGTCCCGCCGGCCGCCTTCAGCCCCGGCGCAGCTTGAACAGCGCCTGTTCGCCGAACAGGTTGGCGAGCCAGCGGGAGCGGCGCCAGGGGGCGCGCTGGCCGTGCTCGTCCACCGCCAGCCACTCCTCCACCACGTAGCCCTCGGCGTCGCAGAGGGCGAAGAAGTCGGCGATGGTGCAGGGGTGGATGTTGGGCGTCTCGTACCAGGGGCGGTTCCAGGTCTCGGTGTCGGGCATGCGGCCGCGCGTGAGCAGGCGCCAGCGCATCTGCCAATGGCCGAAATTCGGGAAGGAGACGATGGCGTTGCGGCCGATGCGGAGCATCTGGCGCAGCACCTCCCGCGGGCGTTCCACGGCCTGGAGGGTGCGGGAGAGCACCACCGCGTCGAAGGCGCCGTCGGGGTAGGAGGCGAGGTCGTGGTCGGCGTCGCCGTGGATCACCGCGAGGCCGTTGGCGACCGCCTGCGTGGCCTGCGCCATGTCGATCTCGATGCCGCGGGCGTCGGCGTCCTTTTCGGTGGTGAGGTGGGCGAGCAGGGCGCCGTCGCCGCAGCCGATGTCGAGCACGCGCGAGCCGGGCGCGATCATCCCCGCGATGAGGCGGAGGTCGAGGCGCATGTTCTTGGCGACGTAGCGGATGTCGGCGGGGGCTTCGGGCATGGAGGCTAGGTTAGCACGAAGGGAACGCGCCAACGACTTTGGGCTTTGGAAACAGCATGCAACGGTGTTATGTCGAAAACGGAATGCTTCGACCCTTCCTGACACGCGATGCCTTGATCTTCCTCGGCTCGCTCCTGGCTCTGTCGACGTTGGCGGCGGTCGGGTCTAGGGCGCTCATGTTGCAACCGCCATTTGGGACGTTTTTGAGCTTTTTCGCGCTGCTGCCCTTCATCTATTCCATGACTTGGTTTGCATTGACGCTCGATAGGTTCTGGAAGTTTTTGGTTTCGACTGTAGTTCTGAGCATCTCGGTCTTTTCATTGCAGATCGCTGGCGTCTTTCTCGGGCTGGGCTTGTTCCAGATTCATCCGATCGCAGCGGTTCTAGCGCCGATGGCAGTGCTCGTGTGCGCCGCGGTGTTCGGGATGATCTTCGGGCTGCTGCATCTCGGCTTGGCACGCCGGAGCGAGAAGAGCTGGCTCGTCCTGCACACGGCGGGGTACGCGGCGGCGGGACTATTCGTCACTATTTCCATGTACAGCGTTCCGCTTGTACCCATCCGCGTCCAAGCGTTTTGGCTGGTCCAAGCAGTTGCGAGCACGCCGGTGCTCGCGTTTGTGCCGCACGCTGTCTTGTCCTGGCGGAAGTTGAGCGTCGAAGGCTTTTCGGGGGTGTCGATCGCCCGGGCAAGCATCTTGTTGGTCTGCGTGTACGCCGCTCTCTCCGCCCACCTCTGGTCGATTAATCCTCGGCACTGGACGTTTGCGTGGCCTCTTCGTTACGCCGAAATGGCCGCCGAAGCCAGCAAGGAGCGCCGAGCCGCAGAGGACGCCGAAAAAGCGGCGTGGGGCACGTTGCAGGGGCGCATACTGCCTTCCGGCGAAAGCGCGCCAGCGAGATTCAAGGACGTGGCGGTCACTTTGCGGCCGCCGGCCGGTTGGTCGGCCCGCATCTCGAACTTGTCCCACCCGAATGCGCCCGGACATGATTGGTTCGTGCTGCGCTGGTCTGGTGAGGCGACCAAGCCTTTGGTCGAGCGCATGCGGGTAGCCCAGAGGCGATGGGAAACAGCCGAGTTGCGGTCGCAGCCCGAACCCCGGCTGCCCGATGCGAGATCTTTCCGGCGGGCGCGGCTGTTTCGATGCGGGGAAGGGACGTCTCGCACCGCCGGCCTCGTCGCTTGCACGCCTGCGGACGAGTACCCCGGACGGCCCCAAGCAGTGGCGGCGCCCGAGGGCCTATTCGCCGACCCGCAGGGTGGAAAGAACTTTGTGTTCCACACCATGTACCCTCTCAGCGTCCACGGTTCCGTCGCCGTGCTCGGCGAAAGCTTCCTCGCCAGCTGCCAGACGCCCGCGACTTGTACCGCGATTTTCAGCTACGCTTCCGGAGCGGCAGCCGCGGAGGCGGAATTCGCGGCCGACCAACTCCATCGTTGGCGGGAAATTCGTCCCGAGGTCGATGCGCTGCTCCGCAACGCCACCGGAAGGGGCCTGGACGACGTGCCCATCGTCTCGCAGCCCGAAGGCGAACTCTTCGCGCTGCCCCGCTGATCGCGCTTGGGTGCAACGGCCCTTACGCCTCCTCCCCACCGAAGCTGAAGGGCTTGATCGGCGCCAGATCGGCATGCGGACCGGCCGGGTCGTCGTTGTCCCTCACCGTCCGCGTCCCGTCCCCCGCAACCCGGGCGTGCTGCCCCTGCGCTACCGCACGGATCGTATCCACGATGTCGGCCGCCCGGTCGAGGACCGCGCTCCGCCTGTTGGTGGGCAACGCGACGATCGCAATGCGCCGCCCGCGCAGGTTCTGCTGGGCGTGCATGCTCTGGTCCGCCGTCAGCAACACGTCAAACCTGCCTTCGGCGGCCCGCAGGAGTTCGCCGTTCTTCAAGCCCTTCAGCCCGGCTTGTTCGACAGTGGAAACCTCGTAGCCGGCTTCCCAGAGCGGCTGCGCGACCTGTCTCGGGATGCTCTCGTCGAGCAGAACCGATTTCAGGACCGCTGGCTCACGCGCCGGCACGCCTCGACGAGGACGCTCAGGACGTCCTCCTTGCGGAGCGTCGGGTAGGAGTCGATGATCTCGTCCACCGTCAGCCCGTCCGCGAGGTTCTCGAACAGCACTTCAACGGGCACCCGCGTGCCGGCGAAGACGGTCCTACCGCCCATCACCTCCGGGTCGGCGCTCAGCGGTATGCCGGGCCGCCCCGGCGGGCCACCGGGCGGCCGCGCCAATTGCTGGTTCCCCATGTCCGGTCTCCTTGCCTGCCGGGCAGGCTAGCATGGCTGGCGACCTCCCGCCCGCCGCCTAAACCCCAACCCGCGCCGCACATCCCGCCAGGAAGCCGCCCAGCGCCCGGTGGAAGTCCGGCTCTTCCAGCAGGAAGGCGTCGTGCCCCTTGTCGGTGGTGATCTCCACGAAGCCGACGTTCGCCGCCGCCCGGTTCAGCGCCCGCACGACCGCGCGGCTCTCCTCCGTCGGGAACAGCCAGTCGCTGGAGAAGCTCGCCAGAAAGAAGCGCGTCTTGGTGCCGCGGAAGGCCGCGGAGAGGTCGCCGCCGTGCTCCGCCGCCAGGTCGAAGTAATCCATGGCGCGGGTGATGGTCAGGTAGCTGTTGGCGTCGAAGCGGCGGACGAAGGTGCTGCCCTGGTGGCGGAGGTAGCTTTGCACCTCGAACACGTCTTCCAGCAGCGTCACCGCGCTGGCCCCGCGCAGGCGGCGGCCGAACTTCCGGGCCAGCGCCTTCTCCGACAGGTAGGTGATGTGCGCCACCATGCGCGCCACCGAAAGGCCGCGCGCCGGCACGGTGCCGGTTTCCCAGTAGCGGCCGTTGCGCCACGCCGGGTCGGAGTGGATGGCGGCGCGGCCGACCTCGTGGAAGGCGATGTTCTGCGCGCTGTGGTGCGCCGCGGTGGCGACGGGCGCGGCGGCGAAGACCGAGTCCGGGTAGGTGGCGGCCCACTCCAGCGCCTGCATGCCGCCCATGGAGCCGCCGACCACCGCCAGCAGGCGCTCGATGCCGAGGCTGTCGGTGAGCAGCTTCTGGGCGCGGACCATGTCGCGGATGGTGATGTTGGGGAAGTCCGTGCCCCAGGGGCGGCCCAGGCCGCGCTTGGTGGCGGCGTCCGTCATCTCGTCGCGCGGGCCGGTGGAGCCCATGCAGCCGCCGAGGACGTTGGTGCAGATGACGTGGTAGCGGTCGGTGTCGAAGGGCTTGCCGGGGCCGACGATGTTCTGCCACCAGCCTTCCTTGCCGGTCAGCGGGTGCGGCTCGGCCAGGTACTGGTCGGCGGTGAGCGCGTGGCACACCAGGATGGCGTTGGAGCGGGCGGCGTTGAGCTTGCCGTAGGCGCGCCACGCCACCGCCACCGGCGCGATCCGCACGCCGCAGTCGAGCATCAAGCCTTCGGGGAAGACGGCGCGCTGGTGCTCCACCTCCTGGAAGGGAGCGATGGGTGTGGCGGCTGATGCGGCGGCGGAGGGCGACATGGCGGTTCGGTTTACGCCCGGGGCCGGGGCGCCGCAAAGCGTTCCCTGCCCCGCGCGCTCCAATCCTGTGGGGACTGCCACCCGGCCCGGCCGGTCCCCTCCCGGCCCGTCGCTTGGCGTCCGCCCCGCCCGCGCCTATTGCTGTGCCCGAACGCATGACAGCCGCCCCCGACGCCAGCCCCGCCGCCCCGGAGGACGCGCTCGCCGCCCTGCGCGGCGAGATCGACGCCCTTGATGACGCCCTGCACGACCTGGTGATGCGCCGGGCGGATGTGGTGGCGCGGATGGCCGCCAGCCGGGTGAAGGGCGACGCCTCGTCCTTCCGGCCGGGGCGCGAGGCGACCATCCTGCGCCGACTGCTCGCCCGCCATTCCGGGCCGCTGCCGCCCGCCGCCCTGGCGCGGCTGTGGCGGGAGATCCTGTCCGCCAGCAACGCCATGCAGGGCGGCTTCTCCGTCGCGCTGCCCGAGGGGGACGCGGAGGTGTACAAGGCGGCGCGCGCGCGCTTCGGCGCCATGGCCGCGCCCGACCTCCGGGCCGGACCGGAGGCCGCGCTCGCCGCGCTCGCGGAGGGCGTGGCGCAGGCGGCGGTGCTGCCCGTCCCCGCGGCGGAGGGCGCCAGCGCGTGGTGGGCCGGCCTCGACGCGCCGCGCCTCCAGGTGGTGGCGCGCCTGCCCTTCTACGCGGTGGCGCCCGTGCCGCGGGCGATGGTGGTGACGCGCGACGGCCCGGATCCGAGCGGCGACGACCGCACCCTGCTGCGCTTCGCCTTCGGCCACGGCGGCGACGGCGCCGCGGGCGCCGCGGGCGCCGACGAAGCGCTGCGCGCGGTCGCCGGGGCGCTCCGGGACGCCGGCCTGCGCCCGAGCGCGCCGACGCTGCTGAGTCGCCAGCATGACGCCTTGTGGGCGCTGGCGGAGGTGGAGGGCGCGGTGGCGGCGGACGACGCGCGCCTTTCCGCGCTGCGCGCGCGGTTGCCGTCGAACCGCGTGCGGCCACTTGGGTTCTACGCCACGCCCATCGAAGCCGCCGCGCCGGACGCGGGCGGAGGAGAGTAGACGAGCCATGCCAGCCACGCCGCAGCCACGCCCGACCATCCTCTCCATCGAGCCCTATGTCGGCGGCGAGTCGAAGCTGCCGGGCGTCAACCGCATCGTGAAGCTCTCGTCCAACGAGGGCGCCTTCGGCCCGCCGCCCGGCGCACGCGCCGCGATGGCGGAGGCGGCGGCGGAGATGCACCGCTACCCGGACGGCTCCGCCACCGCGCTGCGCGAGGCGATCGGGAAGCGCTTCGGCCTCGACCCCGCGCGCATCATCTGCGGCAACGGCTCCGACGAGCTGATCGGGCAGCTCGTCCTCTCCTACGGCGGCGAGGGGACGGAGCTGGTGATGAGCGCGCACGGCTTCATCATGTACGACCTCGCCGGCCGCTACGCCGGCTGCCGCGTGATCAAGGTGCCGGAGCGCGACTTGCAACCGGACGTGGACGCGATGATCGCCGCGGTGGGCCCGCGGACGCGCCTCGTCTTCCTCGCCAACCCGAACAACCCGACCGGCGCGATGCTGCCCGCCTCCGAGGTGGAGCGGTTGCGTGCCGGGTTGCCGGCGGACGTGCTGCTGGTGCTCGACGCCGCTTATGCCGAATACGTCACGCGGGACGACTACGACGCGGGCGCCAAGCTGGTGGACGCCGGCACCAACACGGTGATGACGCGCACATTCTCCAAGATCTTCGGCATGGGCGGCGCGCGCCTGGGCTGGGCCTACGCGCCGGCGCCGGTAGCGGACGTGCTGAACCGGGTGCGCGGGCCGTTCAACGTCAACGCGCCCGCGATGGCGGCCGGCATCGCCGCGCTGGCCGAGCCGGCCTGGGTGGAGAGGTCGGTCGCGCACAACACGGAGTGGCGCGGGCGCCTTTCGGAGACGCTGCGAGGTTTGGGCATCAAGGTGCACCCGAGCGAGGGGAACTTCATCCTGGCCGACTTCGGCACGCCGGCCCGCGCCAAGGCGGCGGACGCGGCGATGCGCCAGCGCGGGCTGATCGCGCGAGCCGTGGCGGGCTACGGGCTGCCGCACTGCCTGCGGATCACGATCGGCACGGCGGAGGAGTGCGGCATGGTGGGCGACGCGCTGGCGGCGGGCTTCGCGCGCGCGGATGGCTGACGCGCCGCTCTTCGAGCGCCTTTGCCTGATCGGCTCCGGCCTGATCGGCGGCTCCATCGCGCGCGCGGCGCGGGAGAAGGGCGGCATCGCGCGCCGCGTGGTGGCGCAGAGCCGCCGGCCGGAGACGCTGGCGCGCGTGCGGGAACTCGGCTTCGCGGACGAGGTGGAGGCGGACCCGGCGCGCGCCGTGGAGGGCGCCGATTGCGTGATCCTGTGCGTGCCGGTCGGCGCCTACGCCGGGGTGATGGAGCGCATCGCGCCGCGCCTTTCGCCCGGTTGCGTGCTGAGCGACGCCGGCTCCACCAAGGGCAGCGTGCTGCGCGACCTCCAGCCGCTGTTGCCGGAGGGCGTGCACCTGGTGCCGGCGCACCCCATGGCGGGCACGGAGCACTCCGGGCCGGACGCCGGCTTCGCCACCCTGTTCGAAGGCCGCTACTGCATCCTCACGCCGCCGGAGGGCACGGACCCCGCGGCGGTGGAGCGGATCGCCGAGCTGTGGCGCCGCTGCGGCAGCTCCGTCGAGTTCATGGACGCGGCCACGCACGACAAGGTGGTGGCCATCGTCTCGCACCTGCCGCACCTGATCGCCTTCACCATCTGCGGCACCGCTGACGACCTGGCGGAGGAGACGCGCGAGGCGGTGCTGAAGTTCGCCGCGTCGGGCTTCCGCGACTTCACCCGCATCGCGGCCAGCGACGTGGACATGTGGCGCGACATCTTCCTCAACAACCGCGAGGCGCTTTTGGAGATGCTGGCGCGCTTCACGGAGGACGCGCAGGCGCTCGCGCGGGCGGTGCGCTGGGGCGAGGCGGGGTTCATCGAGGACCGCATCCGGCGGGGGCGGCGCATCCGCCGCGGGCTGATCGAGCGGAAGCAGGCGTGAGGGCGGCGGTTCGAATCGCCGCGCTGGCGCTGGTGGCCGTGACTGCCGGCGCACCGCCGGTGGCCAGCCTGTCGCTTGCAACCACTTGGCTTTGCTTCTTCGACACTGGCAGCGCTGAGCTTTCACCTCGTTACCAAGCCACCATCGTAGAATTTGCGGATTTCTGGCACCGGATGCGGCGTGGCGAGGTGCGTGGGTGACCGGATGAGGCGCCGTTGCGGGCGCACACGATGAGGGTCGAGGTGCAGGGCCATGACGACGCGGCTGAGGCGGCGGCCGGCAAGGCGGCATCGGTGAGCAGGGCGCGTGCCGAAGCGGTCGCAGCGTCCTTGCGGCTGAACGGTCTGCCGACGGACGTCATCACGGTCGTGGCGTTCAGTGCGGAGCGCCCTCTGGTCGTGGCTTCCGGGGCCGAACCGCAGAACAGGCGCGCCGAAATTATTGCGAGGTGATGGCGAGCCTTCGCTCTACCGGCCCCGCCGCCCCGGCTATATCCTCCCCGCTATGGGCAGCCTCTACCACGCCGACATCCTCCTCTGGTGCGAACAGCAGGCCGACCTGCTCCGCCGCCTTTCGCGCGGGGAGCGGGTGAGCGACGCCGTGGACTGGGAGAACGTGATCGAGGAGTTGGGCGACGTGGGCCGGAGCGAGTTCAACAGCGTCGCCGGCCTCCTCGAAGTCGGCCTCACCCACCTGCTCCTGGCCCACGCCTCCCCGCGGCCCGAGCCGGTCGGCCATTGGCGGTCCGAAGCGCGCACGGCACTGGCTGGCGCCGCCCGGCGATACGCACCGAGCATGGGCCCGCGCCTGGACTTGAGGGAACTCTGGTCCCTCGCCGTGACCACGACGCGAGACAAGCTGGCCGCGGATGGCGGGCCTGCCCGTCCGATACCGGCGGACTGCCCGTTCGCGGTGCAGGATCTGGTGCAGCGCGTCCCCGACCTGGACGCGCTCCTCGCCCGCCTCGCCCAACCCGCCGCAACGCCGGCCGGCGGGTGACGACGAAGCCGCACTAGGCCGGGCAAGCCACCGGCTCCTCCGCCCGCGCCGCCGCGGCGCGCGCGAAGCCGGCCACGAGTTCCGCGGCCTCGCCTCCCGGCACCGCGCGCCCGAACAGCCAGCCCTGGCCGACGGTGCAGCCCAGCCCGGCGAGGAGGTGCGCCGAGGCCGCGTCCTCGACGCCTTCGGCGACCGTCGGCAGGCCGAGGCTCTGGCCGAGCCCCACCACGGCGGCCACGATCTTCCGGCTTTCGGCGCTTTCCGCCATGGAGCGGACGAAGCCGGCGTCGATCTTGATCTTGTCGATCGGCAGGGCCTGGAGGTGCCGCAGGCTCGAGTAGCCGGTGCCGAAATCGTCCAAGGCCAGGCGCACGCCGAGCGCCTTCAGCTCCCCCAGGATGTCGCGCGCCAAGCCGAAATCGTCGAGGAGCGCGCTTTCCGTCAGCTCGATCTCCAGGCGCCCGGGCGGGAGGCGGCTTTCGGCCAGCGCCGCGCGCACGATGCCCGGCAGGCCGCGGTCGCGGAGTTGCAGGGGCGAGATGTTGCACGCCAGCGTGACGCCTTCCGGCCACTCGGCGGCGGCCAGGCACGCGCGGCGCAGCAGCCGCTCGGTCATCGGGCCGATCAGGCCGGTGTCCTCGGCGATCGGCACGAACTCCGCCGGGGACACTTGGCCGCGGAGCGGGTGGGTCCAGCGGGCGAGCATCTCGAACCCGACCAGGCGGCCGGTGCCGAGGTCCACCAGCGGTTGGAAGTGCGGCTCCAGCGCGTCCGCCAGCACGGCGGCCCGCAGGTCCGTGGCCAGGGCGGCGCGCTCGCGGATGCGCTCGTCCATGCCGGGCTCGAAGAAGCGGAAGCAGCCCCGCCCCTCCGCCTTGGCGCGGTACATGGCGGCGTCGGCCCTGCCGATCAGCGCTTCCACCTCCTCCTCGTCCCCCGGCGCGGCGAGGGCCACGCCGACGCTGCACCCGACCTGCACGGCGCCGACGCCGGCCAGGTCGAAGGGCGTTTCCAGTGCCGAGACCACGCGCCCGGCGAGGCGCGCGGCGGCTTCGCGCGGCGCGGCGCCCCCGGCCTCGAACCGCGCGACGAGGGCGAACTCGTCGCCGCCGAGGCGCGCGGCGCCGTCGGTCCCGCGCAGGGCGGCGCGCAGGCGCTCGGCCACGCCCCGCAAGAGGCGGTCGCCCGCGTGGTGGCCGTGCACGTCGTTGACGGGCTTGAAGCGGTCGAGGTCCACGAGCAGCACGGCCACCGTCTCGCCCCCTTGCCGCGCCTCCGCGAGCGCGCGGCCGAGGCCCTCCCGCATCCGCGCGCGGTTGGGCAGGCCGGTGAGCGGGTCGTGGGTGGCGAGGTGGTTGGCCCGCTCCAGCGCTTGGCGGAGGAGGCGCAGCGGCACCGCCCGCAGCGACGCGAAGGCCAGCAGGCCGAACACGGCGGCGACCGCCGCGACGAAGCCCGCTTCCGCCAGCACGCCCCGCAGCGAGCGCGCGATCCGCACCTCGCCGACGGCGCGCCCGGCGTCGAAGACGGGTTCGCGGACCTCCAATCTCGGCCCCGGCACTTCGGCCGGCGCTTCCGCCACCGTCGCGCCGTGGCGGTCCAGGACGCGCCGCGGCCCGGGCGGCGCGCCGGCCGCGTCGGCGACCAGGAGGGCGGCGATGCGGACCCGCTCGAAGCGCCAATGGTCGGGGTTGCGCGCCACCATGGCCGACACGTTCTGGGCGAGCAGCTTGGCCTCCGCCCGCATGGTGGCCGCTTCCCGTTGCCGGGCTATCCAGAAGTGGCCGACGGGCATGGCCGTGGCCAAGGCGAGGGACGTGGCCGCGGCCAAGCCCGTGACGCGGCGGGCGACGGCCGGGTCGAGCGGGCGCTGCCCGCTCACGCCCCACCGCCGATAGGCTCCTGGCCGAGCCCGGCCAGGATCGCGCCGCCCTCCGGGCCGGCCGCGAACTCCATGAACGCGGCCGCGGCCGGCGCGGGCTCCGCGCGGGTGACGAAGCGGAAGGTCACGGAAAGGGGGTAGCGGCCCTCGGCGACCGCGCGGGGGCTCGGCTCGACGCCGTCGAGGGCGAGCAGCGTGAGCCGCCGCTGCTCCGAAAGGAATTGCGCCAGCGTGATCGCGCCGAAGGAGCCGTGCACAGCCTCCAGCGCCTCGGCGTTGTCCTGGTCGGTGCCCGCGGTGACGAGGCCGGGGCGGCGCTGCGCCGCGGCCAAGGCGTCCGCCATGGCCGGCGAAGCGGCCGCGAGGGCGATGTACCCCATGTCGCTGGACGGGCGGCGCACCACCCGGATCGGCTTGCCGTCCGGCCACTCCGCGAGTTCCCCGGCGTAGATGCGGACCACGTCATCCATCGCCACGGCGCGGACCGCGGGGCCGCCGGCCTTCGTGGCGAAGGCGAGCGGGGTGCGGGCGTAGGCGATCTCGCGGGCGCCGGCGGCCCGCTCGGCGTCCTTCAAGGGGCGGGCGGCGAGGGCGACGTCCGCCGCGCTCTCCAGCACGGCGGCTATGCCGCCCGTCGTGCCGAGGTTGGGCAGGAACTGCACCTCCGCCACCGCCGGGCTCCGCCGGCGGTGGGCCTCGGCCAGCTCGCGCACGGTGCCCATCGCGCTGCCGGTGCCGGTGATCCGCACGAGTTGCGCCGAGGAGGCGCGGGCGGGAAGCGTCCGCCCCGCGGCGATCAACGTCGCGGCGGCGGCGAGCACCGTCCTCCGGCCCGCTCCGGGCGGGAGGGCGGAAACGGCGTTCGTGGGGCAGTGCATGTTCGGCCGGGCTCCGGACGGGGCGGGTGGCCCGCCCGGCCGCGCCGGCCGAGCGAACCGCGGCCCAGTAAACGGCCCAAACGTTACCGAAGCGCCAACGCGGCCGCCGCGCCCGGCGGCGTGCGGCGGCCGGTCCTCACGGCGCCGCCGCTTCCAACAGGCGGCGCGGCACGCGTACCGTCAGCGACAACAGGCGGAAGGACTGCGTTTTGCCGTGGCCGTCGAGGTTGAGGCTGGCGTTCACCCCGCCCTCCAGCACGTCGTCCACCACGAAGTTGAAGGCGTGCAGCAGCGGCAGGTCGTAGCGCCGGCAGGCTGTGGCGCCGCGGTGGCGGAACAGCGCCAGCACCCGCTCGGCCGTCACCTGCTCCGCCAGCACGGGGTAGAGTTCCGGCCGGTAGGGGATCAGCGAGAGGTTGGCGCGGTTTCCCTTGTCCCCGGCGCGGCTGTGCGCGACGGCGTGCAGCGCCACTTCCAGGGTGTCGTCGCTCATCCCGCGATCTCCCCCGCCGTCCGCACGCTCACGCCCGTCGGCACCCGCTCGCGCAGCACCAAGTGGCTGCGCGTCAGGATGCGCGGCGTGACGCGCCACCGCGCCCCGCCGGTGCCGGCGGTGCCGCAGCAGAGCAGCGCCAGCGCCTCGCGCGCCGCTTGGTCCACCGCGTCGCGGTCGGCGCCTTCGGCGGCGAGGCGGACGCGGATTTCGGCCGGTTCCGGGCCGTCGTAGGCGCGCCACAGCGCGCCGTCGTCGCTGTCGTGGACGGAGGAAACGCCGATCAGGTCCGCACGCGCCCGCACGGCCAAGCCGCGGCGGCGCAGGCGCTCCAGCAGCACCTCGGCCGTGGCCTTGGCGCGCGCGAGGGCGTTCGGGCCGGCGACCGAGACCTCGCCCTCGCCGAGCCAGGAGCCTTCGAAGCTGGCCGTGACCTTGAGCGTATCGGGCGCCGGGTGGCCGCGCAGGCCGCGCACCGCCACGCGGTCCGGCCCTTCCTGTTCGAGCGTGCAGCCGGTGATGTCGAGCACCACGTCCGGCGTGACGTAGCGCGCGGGGTCGTGCAGCTCGTAGAGCAGCTGCTCCTTGACGGTCCGCAGGTCCACCACGCCGCCGGTTCCTTCCGGCTTGGTGATCACCAGCCCCCCTGTGTCCGTCACCTCGGCGATGGGGAAGCCGATGTTCGCCGGGTCGGGGATGTCCTTGAATCCGGGGTCCCAGAACACGCCGCCCGTCACTTGGCTGCCGCACTCCAGCAGGTGGCCGCAGGCGGCGCCCACGGCGAGCTCCTCCCAGTCGTCCCAGGCCCAGCCGAAGTGGTGGACGAGCGGCGCGATGGCGAGCGCGGGGTCCGAGGTGCGGCCCGCCACCACCACCTCCGCGCCCTCCGCCAGCGCGCGGACGAGCGGCTCCGCGCCGATGTAGGCGTTGGCCGCCACCAGCCGCGCCGAGCGCAGGTCTATGCTGCCGTCGGCCTCGTGGACGGGCAGTTGGTCCAGCGCGACGCCGTCCTTCACGTCGTCGCCCGTGACCACGCCGATGCGCAGGCCCGGCAGGCCGAGCCCCACCGCCAGCGCGGCCACCGCACGCGCCGCGGCCGGCGGGTTGGCGGCGCCGAAGTTGCCGAGGATCGGGATGCGGTGCGCGTGGCAGTCGGCGAGCACCGGCTCCAGCAGGCGTTCCAGCATCGGCTCGTAGCCGAGCGACGGGTCGCGCCGCCGCTCCAACTGCGCCAGGGCCACGGTGCGCTCGCCGAGCGTCTCGAAGAACAGGGCGGCCGGGAGCCCGCGCCGCACCAGGCTCCGCACCACGGGGACGGGCGCGTCCACCCGGTCGCCGGAGAAGCCGGCGCCGTTGCCGACCAGGAAAGTCCCGCCGTCGCCGCCCATGCCTCCCCTCCCCTTCGCGGGCCGGATTAGGCGCTGCCGGCGGTCCCTCGACAAGGCGTGGCGGCGCCGCTTCCTTCCGGGGCGGACAGCAGCGGAACCCGGAACACCATGCCCGTCATCAACCGCATCGCCGATTTCGCCCCCGAGATGGCCGAGTGGCGCCAGGACCTCCACGCCAACCCGGAGCTGGGCTTCGAGGAGGTGCGCACCAGCGGCGTCGTCGCGGCCAAGCTCGCGGAATGGGGCATCGAGGTCCACCGCGGCATGGCCAAGACCGGGGTGGTCGGTGTGCTGCGGAACGGGGACTCGGGCCGGTCCGTCGGGCTGCGCGCCGACATGGACTGCCTGCCCATGGAGGAGGCGAACAACTTCGCGCACCGCTCCACCGTGCCGGGCCGGATGCACGCCTGCGGGCACGACGGGCACACCGCCACCCTGCTCGGCGCCGCCAAGTACCTCGCGGAGACGCGCAATTTCGACGGCACCGTCCACTTCTTCTTCCAGCCCGCCGAGGAGGGCGGCGGCGGGGCCAAGGTGATGGTGGACGAGGGGCTGTTCCGCCGCTTCCCGTGCGACGCGGTGTACGGCCTGCACAACGACCCGGCGATCCCGCTCGGCGAGGCGGCGGTGGTGGCGGGCACGGTGCTGGCGGCCTCCGACCGCGTGGGCATTACGGTGCGCGGCAAGGGCGGGCACGCGGCGCGGCCGCACGTCGCCATCGACCCGGTGCTGGTGGGCTCGCAGATCGTGGTGGCGTTGCAGGCGCTGGTGTCGCGGCGGACGGACCCGCTGGACAGCTCCGTCATCAGCGTCACCCAGTTCCACGCCGGGTCCGCCGGCAACGTCATCCCGGAGGTGGCGGAGCTTTACGGCACCGTCCGCACGCTGCGCCCGGAGACGCAGGACATGATGGAGCGGCTGATCGCGCAGGTCGCCCAGAACACGGCGGCGGCGCACGACGCCGAGGCGGTGGTGAAGTACGTGCGCGGCTACCCGCCCACCGTGAACCACGCGGCGGAGACGGAGCGCGCCGCGCTGGCCGCCGCGCGCGTGCTCGGGCAGGAGCGGGTGCTGCGGGACCGGCCGCCGGTGATGGGCGGGGAGGACTTCTCCTACATGCTGCTGGAGCGCCCCGGCTGCTTCGTGAAGATGGGCCAACTCGGGAAGGACGGCCGCGGCGGCGTGTCGCTGCACAACCCCAAGTACGACTTCAACGACGAGATGCTGCCGGTCGGCGCCAGCTTCTTCGCCGCGCTGGTGGAGCAGGAGCTGCCGCGCCCGTAGCGCCCGCGGGCGGCGGCGACCGCTCGCCGCGCCGGCCCATGCCGCTCCGATCCAAATTGAGACGGCGGGTTGGCGCAACCAACCGCTTCGCCGGCCCGATAGTGGGTCGTTGCGCAGGCAGCGGCGCCCAGGCGCCGGTGGATGCTTGCTATTGCCTGGATGCGCATGGTTCGTTTTCGCGCGGCAGCGCCACAGCCCGCCGCGCAAGAACGAACCGGAGGTCGTCCATGGCGAAGAAATGGTTGTCCGGCCGCGCGCGCGCCATCGGCCCCGCGACGGCCGCGGCCGCGGCGGCGCTGACGCTCGGGGCCGGGATCGCGGCCGCGCAGCTCAAGAGCTACGACAGCAGCAAGCCCTCCTTCTGGCAGAACCCGCCGCCCGACTGGTTCCTCGGCGACGAGACGGAGGAGATGAAGGGCCTGGCCCCGCCGGTCGGGCCGGCGACGCCGACGCCGCTGGCCGAGCTCCAGGAGAACCTCAAGAAGGTGAAGCTGCCGCAGGGCTTCCGTATCGAGGTCTACGCCTCCGGCCTCCCCGAAGCGCGGCAGATGGCCTGGGGCGACAACGGCACGCTCTTCGTCGGCTCCTTCCAGGCCGGCAACGTCTACGCGGTGACGGAGAAGGACGGGAAGCGCAACGTCGCCACCATCCTCAAGGGCCTTAACATGCCGACCGGCGTGGCCTTCCGGAACGGCTCGCTGTTCGTGGTCGCGATCGACAAGCTGCTGCGCTACGATGGGGCAGAATCCAAGCTCGACGCCATGCCGCAGCCGCAGGTGGTCTACGACGACCTGCCCTCCTACGGCGCGCACGGTTGGAAGTACCTTGTCATGGACCGGGACGGCGCGATGTGGTTCAACGTCGGCGTGCCGTTCAACATCGGCATCCCTCCGACCGACACCGCGCACATCCGCCGCGTGCACCAGAGCGGGCACGGCGAGCTGATGGCCACCGGCGTCCGCAACAGCGTCGGCGGCGACATCGACCCGCGCACCGGCCAGTTCTGGTTCACGGAGAACGCGCGGGACTGGATGAGCGACGACCTGCCGAGCGACAAGCTGAACCGCGTCGGCCGCATCGGCGACCACTTCGGCTACCCCTACTGCCACCAGGGCGACCTGCCGGACCCGAAATTCAACATGGGGCGTCAGTGCAGCGAGTTCACGGCGCCGGTGCTGAAGCTCGGCGCGCACGTCGCGCCGCTCGGGATGAAGTTCTACACCGGCAGCCAGTTCCCGGCGGAGTACCGCAACAACATCTTCATCGCGCAGCACGGCTCCTGGAACCGCCGCAATTACCAAGGCGCGCGCATCGTGCGCGTGGTCGTGGACCCGGACGGCAAGAACGCGCGGCAGGAGGTGTTCGCCGAGGGCTGGCTGACCGGCCAGCAGGACTACTCGGGCCGGCCGGCCGACGTGCTGGTGGCGCGCGACGGCTCCCTGCTCGTCGCCGACGACTGGGCCGGCGCCATCTACCGCATCAGCTACGCCCGCTGACGCGACCGAACGGCCGCCCGCCCCAGCACGGCGGGCGGACGCCTCCCATCGGCACCACTTGGGCAGCCACATGAGAAGAACCCTGTCCGCCCTCGCGGCGGCCGCGTGCCTCGCCGCGTCCCCCGCCGCCGCCCGCGACGTCGAGGCGGGCCGCGCGCGGGCCGAGCCCTGCATGGCCTGCCACGGCGCGGAAGGCATCGCGGCCGACCCGACCGTCCCCTCGCTCGCCGGGCAGCGGGAGCGCTACCTGCAATGGCAGTTGGTGTTCTTCCGCTCCGGCAGGCGCTCCAACCAAGTGATGAACGCCCTCGCGGCCGAGCTTTCGGACGAGGAGCTGCGCAACCTCGGCGCCTACTTCGCGTCCCTGCCGCGCGCCCAGCCGCCGCCCGGCCCGCCCGACCCGGATCGGCACGCGGCGGGCAAGCAGGCGGCCGCGCGGCACCGCTGCTCCAACTGCCACATGGACAACTACGCCGGCAGCCAGGCCGCGCCCGCCATCGCCGGCCAGACTCGCGCCTACACCGCCAAGGCGCTGCGCGACTACCGCGCCGACGCGCGCCCCAGCGTCGGCGTCGCCGCGATGAACGAGGCGGCCAGGGGGCTTTCCGACGCCGACATCGCGGCGATCGCGGTCTTCCTGGAGCGGCCCGAGTGATCCGCGCCGCGGCCGCCTTCGGGGCCGCGCTGCTCGCGGCCGGCGCGGCGGCGCGGGCACAGGCCCCGCCGCCGGCGTTGGAGGACCCGGGCGCCTTCGAGCGGGGCTTCGCCGTGTCGCTGTACCAGTTCGACGCCTGCGGCGACGCCGTGGCCGGCCGCGCCTTCCGCCGCGCCCTTGCGGAGCGTGTCGCCCGCTGCCCCTTCACCGCCGCGGCGCGCGCCCGCTACGGGGAGCGCACCCGCGCGCAGCTCCTCAAGGCGCGGGAGCGCATGGCGGCGCTGGTGGAGGAGAACGGCGGGATGCCGCGCGAGCTGCCGGGCATGGAGACGACCTGCCGCGCGCAACAGGCGAGCGGCGCCTACCGCGACCTCCGCGCGCTGCTGGAGCGCTACGTGGAGGGCGCGGCGGCGGCCGAAGCGGTCATCCCGGCGGCCTGCGACGCGGCGGACGTCCTGCCCTGAATCGCGCGCCGGCGTCGGCTCACGCGCCGCGCCGGCGGAGCGGGAGCCGCCGTGGGGATGGGCGGGCGGGGAACCGCCGGGCCTTTCGGGCACTACTGACCTCCCGGTGATGGTGGAAGATCGGCGGCGGCCCCTGCGATGAGCGAGCTGGAATTCGTGGCCCTGGTGCTGGCCGCGATCGGGCCGATGCTGGCGTTGGCGAAGCTGATGGGCGTGCCGCAGCTCTTCGTGCTGGTGGGCGCCGGACTTGGCAGCGCCTTCCTCCCCGGCCTGCCGCCGGTGCGGGCGGACCCGCAGTTCCTGCTGGCGCTGTTCCTGCCGCCGCTGCTCTACGCGGGGACGGTGCAGGCGTCGGTCCACCTGCTGCGCTTCGCGTTGTGGCCGGGCGTGGTGGTCGGCGCGCTGGTGTCGGCCGCCACCGTGCTCGCCGTGGCCGCGGTCGCGCGCCTGCTGCTCCCGGGGCTCGACTGGGCGCCGGCGCTGCTGCTCGGCGTCGTCGCGGCCGTGTTCGACACGCGGCTGTTCCAGGAGGCGAAGGGACGCCCGCACGTGCCGCGCGCGGTGGCCGACGCGCTGAAGGCGCGCGAGATGACCTCGCGGGTGGTGGCGCTCGGCACCTTGTCGCTGGTGGTCGCGTCGCTCGAAACCGGCCCGCCGGACCCGCTGGTCGCGGCGGGACGCTTCCTGTGGGCGGTCGGCGCCGGCGCGGCGCTCGGCACCGCCATCGGCCGCGCCGTCGTTTGGCTGCGCGAGCGCGTGGAGCCGGCGCCGGTGGAGATCGCCGTTTCCATCGCCACCCCGTACCTCTGTTCGCTCGGGGCGCGCTGGCTCGGCCTGTCGCTCGCGGCGACGGTGATGGCGGGGGCGCTTGCGGTGGCGGCGGTGCGCGTGGACCGCGAAACGGGCGCGCCGCGCACCTCCTCCGAAGCGCGCATCTCCGCCGTGGCGTTCTGGGAGGAGGTCAGCCTGCTGGTCTCCTCGGCGATGTTCTTCCTCGCCGGGCGGGCGTTGCCGGAAGCGATGGCGGGCCTCGCCGATTGGCCGCTGTGGCGGGTGTCCGGCGCCGCGGCGACCCTGCTCCTCGTCGTGCTGTCCGTGCAATTCGCCTTCGCCCTGCTCTCGACCGCGATGCCGCCCGTGTCCTCCGTGCTCCGCGAGCGGCACGGTGAGGGCGAAGGCGGCGGCGCGTCGCCGCGCACGGCCGCGGCAGCGGTGATGGCCTGGGCCAGCACGCGTTCGGTGATCGGCCTCGTGGTGGCGCTGTCCCTGCCGCCGGCGATGGAGGACCGCGGCCTGGTGCTGGTGGTGGCCGCGCTGCTCATCCTCGGCTCCGTGGTGGCGCAGGGGCTGACGCTCCGCCCCGCCGTGCTCGCGGCCGCGCTCGGCGACGAGGCGGAAGAGGAACGGGAGGTGGCGCTGGCCACCCGCGCCGCCAACGTGGCGGCGGAGGAGGCCGGGGACGGGCAGGACGCCCTGTGCGCCGCGCGCCGCACCCTGCTTGAGCTGCGCGAAACCGACCGCATCGGCGACGAGGTGCTGCGCAAGATGCTGCGCGAGACCGACCTCAAATCCCGCGCCGCGGAGGGCCCGGCCGCCGCGTTGCCGGGGGCGCCGCCGCCGCAACCGTGAACGGCCCGGACCGGAGGAACACACATGGACGACAGCCGACTTTCCCCGGAGCTCGCCGGCCGCTTCGCCGCCATCGCGCTGGGCCACGTCCGGCGCGAGTACCCGAACCGCCTCGAACAGACCCTATCCGGGCCGGGGGACCTCCGCCCGCCGAGCGAGCTGCACCCGGTGTTCCACGGCAGCTACGATTGGCATTCCTGCGTCCATTCGTACTGGATGCTCGCGCGCCTCCTGCGGCGCTTCCCGGACTCGCCGGAGGCGCCCGCGATCCGCGCCCTGTTCGACGCGCAGCTCGTCCCGGCCAAGGTCGAGGCGGAACGCGCCTACCTCGCGGCGCCGGCGGCGCGGGGGTTCAAGCGCCCTTACGGCTGGGCTTGGCTGCTCAAGCTCTCGGAGGAGCTGGGCCGCCACGGGGAACGCCGTTGGGCGGCCGCCGTCGAGCCCTTGGCCGAGGTCTTCGCCGGGCGCTTCCGCGACTTCTTGCCGATCGCCACCTACGCGGTGCGGGTCGGCACGCACTTCAACACGGCCTTCGGCCTTCGCATGGCGGTCGACTACGCCGAGGCGGCGGGCGACGCGGCCCTTTCCGTCCTGCTGCGCGGAACGGCGGAGCGGTGGTACGGCGCCGACGCGGACTGCCCCGCCTGGGGCGAGCCGGGCGGCGACGACTTCCTGTCCTCCGCCCTGGTCGAAGCGGAGTGCATGCGCCGCTTGCTGCCGCCCGAGCGGTTCCTGCCCTGGTTCGGCCGCTTCCTGCCGCGGCTCGCAGAAGGGGAGCCGGCGCCGCTGTTCCGCCCGGCCGTCGTGGCGGACCGCGGCGACGGCAAGATCGCGCATCTGGACGGGCTGAACCTCAGCCGAGCGTGGTGCTGGCGGTCGCTCGCGGCAGCGCTGCCGCCGGGCGACCCGCGCCGCGCCCGCACGGAGGAGGCCGCGCGCGGGCACCTCGCCGCGTCGCTGCCGCACATCGCGGACGACTACATGGGCGAGCATTGGCTGGCGACCTTCGCGGTGCTCGCGCTGGAGGCGGAGCGCGCGTAGCGCAGGCGCCCCCTCCCCGCCGCCCACGCGCGTCGTGCGCGCGCGCACAGCGGACGGCCGTCGTGCCGTGGCATTCGCCGTCCCGGTGAACAGAAGCCGCGGCCGCACGAGGCGCCGCGGCGCACCGAGGAGAGAACGCCATGACACGCACCATCACCTTCGCTTTCGCCGGCTTGGCGCTGGCGGCCTCCGCCATCGGTCCGGCCGCCGCGCAACCCCGCCTGGAGCAGACCGGCGACGGCTACAGCCTGATCCACGACGGCGCTTGGAGCGGCGAGGCCGCGGGCGGCCGGGCCGGCCGCTTGGTCGGCGGCGGCGAAGAAGCCGCGGTCCTTTACACGGGGCCCGACACCGCGCGCGCGGGCTCGCTGGCGACGCTCTCGGGCGGCGGAGACAACACGACCATCACCTACGGCGAGCCGGCGTCCGCGGTCGGCTTGGCCGGCGGCGCCAGCGGCGGGTCGGCGCGGGGCGGGGCGGGGCGCGGCTGACGCCGGGACCGGACCCGTCCGGGCGGCAGGGCGCCGGAAGGCCCCTGACCGGCCGGCGGCGCCCCGGACGCGGCGCCGGCCCGATCCCTGACCCGAGGGCCCCGCCACCGCTGGTCCGGGCGGCGATCCGGCCCATATCGGGAGCATGCTCGACGCGCCCCTGCCGCACCGGACTTCCGAACTGCCCCGCCCGCCGATGACGGCGCGCGAGCGCACCCAGCTCGAAGCCTTCCTGGTGCTGCGGCGCAACCCGCTCGAACTCTGGGGCCCGGCGGCGTACCGCGAGGAGATCCTCCGGGGCCGCTTCCTCGGGCGCGAGCAGATCATGATCAACGCGCCGGACGCGATCCGCCACGTGCTCGTGGCCAACCACGAGAATTACGGCCGGAACATCGGCACAGTGCGCGTGCTGCAGCCCGTGCTCGGCACCGGCTTGTTCCTGGCTGAGGGCGAGGCGTGGCGGCACCACCGCCGCACGATGGCGCCGGCGCTCGCACCCCGGACTATGCCCATCCTCGCGCGCCACGTCGTCCTGGCGACGGAGGAGGCGGAGGTCGCGCTGGGACGGGCCGCCGGAGGGCGCCCGGTGGATCTGCTCCGGCACATGCAGAACCTGGCGTTGACCATCGCGGGCCGGTCCATGTTCTCGCTGGAGATGGCGGCGTTCGGCGACGAGTTGCGGGCCATGCTGCTGCGCTACGCCTTGGCTTACGCGCGACCGGGTTTCCTCGACCTGCTCCTCCCCGGTTCGGTGCGCTCGCCGCTGGACGTCGGCCGGGCCGCGTTCCGCAAGGAATGGCTGCGGTTCATCGACCGCCTGATCGACGCGCGGGAGCGGCAGGCCGAGAGGGCGCCAGCCGACAGGCCGCGCGACCTGTTCGACCTGCTCGCCGCGGCGCGCGACCCCGAAACCGGCGCGGGCTTCGACCGCGCGCAGCTCCGCGACGAGGTGGCGACGCTGATCATCGCCGGGCACGAAACCACGGCGGCGACGCTGTTCTGGGCCTGCTACGCGGCGGCGCGCCTGCCGGAGCACCAGGAGCGCATCGCCCAAGAGGCCGCGGCCCTCGACCTGTCGCCCGAGAACGCGTCGGCCGCGCTGAAGCGCCTGCCCTACACCCGCGCGCACCTGGACGAGACGCTGCGGCTTTACCCGCCGGCCTTCCTGATCGTCCGCGAGGCGATCGGGCCCGACACGATCGGCGGACGGCGGATCGCGCCCGGCACCGTGGTCAGCGTCTCGCCCTGGGTGCTGCACCGCCACCGCCGCCGCTGGCGCAACCCGGACGCCTTCGATCCGACGCGCTTCCTGCCCGGCGCGCCGGCGCCGGAGCGGTTCGCCTACATGCCCTTCGGCGCCGGCCCGCGCGTGTGCATCGGCGCACAATTCGCGCTGACGGAGGCGACGCTGGTGCTCGCGCGGCTGCTCCGCGCCTTCCGCATCGAGCCGTTCGGGAGCGGCACCGTCGTCCCGCGCGGCTTCGTCACCACGCAACCCGACCGCCCGATCCGGTTCCTGCTGTCCCGCCGCGCCCACTGAAGGGGGCGCCTCCCCCGTCTGGCCCGCCGACCTAGCCTCGCCGCCAACGGCGCGGAGCCGAAGTCCCGGAGGGAGGGAACCATGGGTCTGCAACGCCGCCGCGCCACCGTGGCCGGAGCCGCCGCGACGCTCCTTGCCGCCGCGGGGAATCCGGGGCCGTCCGCCGAGGACAGCGCGGCGGTCGGGCAGGCGGTGGATGCGCTGACGAAGGCGATGATCGAGGCCGATCGTCCGCGGTTGGAGTCGTTGACCGCCGACCGGTTGAGCTACGGCCATTGGTCGGGTCGGGTCGAGAACAGGAAGGAGTTCGTCGACAACCTCGTGTCGCGCGCCAGCGCGTTCCGTCGGATCGAGTCGAACGACCAGACGGTGTCCCTCGCCGGCGACGAAGCCATCGTCCGGCACCTCTTCGCCGGGGAGGCCGTCAACCCCGCCGGCCAAGTCACCCCGGTGCGGATCGGCGTGTCGCAGGTTTGGCAGAAGCAGGGCGGCGGTTGGAAGCTGCTCGCGCGCCAAGCATACCGCTTGTGAGCGGGTCCGGGCGAATGATTTGATCGTTTCGGTTGAGGCGGCGGGACGTGCATGCCGTGCCGCTCAGACAGGATCGTGTTCCGGCCGGGCGCGCGATCGCGTGAGGCCGGGTTCCTCTGTTTCGATTCGCGGGGTAGCAAGGTGGCGATGAAACGCCGCGCTTTGCTCTTCGGTGCCTTGGTCCCCGCGCCCGCGGCGATGGCGGGCGCGGCCCATGCCGCGCCCCGCCGGACCTCGCCGCAGCGGCGGGCGGGACCGGCGGCGCGACGCCTGCAACTCCGGCACGCGCACACTGGCGACCGGTTCTCCGGCGTTTACCACGACGGGCGGGCGGCCGATCCGGCCGCGATGGCCGATCTCTCCGCCGTTCTGGCCGACAGCCGCACCGGCGCGGTGCGCCTGTTCGACCCGCGCGCGATCGACGTGCTGTGGGAAGTGGCGCAGCGGGCCGGCGCTGGCGGGGGGGAGTTCCTCATCTACTCCGGCTACCGCACCCCGCAAACCAACGCGGCGGTAGACGGCGCGGGCGACAGCCAGCACCTGCGCGCGGCCGCGCTGGACATCCACGTGCCGGCCGAGCGGATGGAGAAGTTCTGGGACACCGCGTTGCGGCTCGGACTCGGGGGCGTCGGGGTGTACGCCCAGCGGGGTTTTGTCCACCTGGACAGCGGCCCGGTGCGGCATTGGGGCGACATCCCCTCCGACGCGCCGGTGGGGACGTCCGCCCGGGCGGCGCGGCGACCGGCGCCGCCGGACCCGCTCGCCCGCATGGCCGAAGCCTGGGCCTCGACGCGCGGGCGCTGACGTCCCGGCGGCCGGCCCCCTCAGGCGTGGAAAGCCTTTTCCAGCCTCGCCAGCATTTCCTTTTCGACCGATGAGGTCCTCGACCCGATGCCGAGGAGGCCGCCAGCCGCCCCGGCCACCTTGTGCGCGCGGTCCAGGAGGTCGGATTTGAGTTGCTTCTTGTCCACCTCGTTCAATCCTGGCGAGATGGCGCGGATGTAGTCGGTCCAGGCCGTTATCAGGTGCGGCGGCGGCCGGTTGGCGAGCCAGCGCTCGAGCAGTTGGCGGCCTTGCCCGTGCTCCTCCACGCCGACCTCCGCCGCCGCCGAGAGCACGGCGGCGCGCTCCCTGGCGTCCACCTCGCCATCGGCCCAGGCCACCAAGACCAACGGCGCCAAGGACAGCGCCGCCACCGTGGCGGCGTCCACCCCGAAGCCGACCAGCTTCTCCAGCACCGCGTCGTCGGTGATGCCGGACGCCGCGGCCAAAGCCTCCTTCTTCGACTTCTTCTCGTCGGCCTCCTTCAGCCGGCGCAGCAGCGCCTTGTCCTGCTCGGCGAAGAAGACCTCTTCCAGCGCGCGCTCCCTGTCGTGCAGGAATTCTTTGCTCATTCGGTCCTCCGCGACCCACCCGATGGCGGCGGGGCATCCAGGCCGTGGCCGGCCCGCGAGCGATCCGCCCGCGACGCCGCGCCCGGTCCTGGCCCTCGCCGGGACAGCGATCATACACGCCCTGCCCGTGGGCCGGGAGGGTGCGCGGCGGCGGCCCCCTCAGCGCGCCAGGAAGGCCCGCACCGGCTCCAGGGACCGCGCCGGCGCCTCCTCGTGCGGCACGTGGCCCAGGTCCGCAAAGGACACGGTGGCGCTGTCGGGCAAGACCTTGGCGTAGTCCGCGGCATTGGTGAACGGGACCAGGGCGTCCTTCTCGCCCCACACCAGCAACGTCGGCGCGCGTATGAGCCGCAGCAGCGGCTCCGGCTCCGGCAGCACGCTTTGCCCCACGCGCGCCAGGATCGCCCGGCGGACGCCGGGCGCGAGCAGCATGTCCCGGTAGCGGGCGTACACGCCTTCCGTCAGCACCGCCGGGTCGCCGTAGGCCCGGGCGAGCATCGGGCGCAGCAGGCGCTCCGGCAGGACGTAAGGAAGGAGCCGGGCCAGGAGCGGCACCTTGGGCGCCTTGCCGTACTCGCGGCCCGCGCTGGCGAAGCCGTCCGGCGCCATGAGCACGAGCTTGTCCACCCGCCCCGGCTCCTCCGCCGCGAAGACCCACGCCATCCGGCCGCCCATGGAACTGCCGACCACGCCGGCGCGCCGGATGCCCAACCCGTCCATGAGCGCGGCCAGCACGCGGACGGTGCGGGCGTCCGTATAGTCGCCGGTCGGGTCCGGGCCGGTCAGCCCGAAGCCCGGCAGGTCCAGGCGGACCACGCGGAAGCCGGCCTCCAACAGCCGCGCCCACTCCTCCCAGGTGTGCAAGCTGGCGCCGAAGCCGTGCAGCAGGAGCACCGCCGGGGCGTCCTTCGGGCCGGTGTCGCGGACGTGCACGCTCACGCCCGCAGCTTCCACGAACCGGCTGGGCGGGCCCGCGTACTTTGCCTCCAACGCGGCACGGGGCTTGTCCGGCGCGTAGAGCCATGCGCCCGCGCCGCCCAAGACCGCCACAAGGACCGCGGCGGCGATGATCGCGGCCATTCTCATCGATGCTCCCCGAACCCGAGTCCCCGCGGTTCAGGAGCGGCGACAGGCGGCCCGATCCGGCGGAGCCCCGATACATGTTGGGCGACCGGCCGTTGTCCATGGCCGTGGTCGGGTCGGGTCCGGGTGTTCGGCACCGATGCGAGGCACGGTCCCCCTCCCCTCGCGGTACCGCCGCCCCAGGCGCGTCCCGCGCGTTGCCGGCGCGCCGCATCGCCGCCATGTTGCGCCGATGGACGGGTCGCGGAGTCTGGCACACGCATGGCGCTTTACACCCCGAAGCCCCCCGCTATGGCGGCCCGGCCCCGAATCAGCGAGCCGTTAGCCGCCGGCCGCTCGGCGCCACCACGACCCGCGGCGGGACGCCCCTCCCCTTGTCCAACGTGCTCTTCGTCCGCCGCCGGGCCGGAGGCGTCCCGGTCGTGATCCGTCTGCACAAGGACGACCTGCCCGACGGGCTCGACCTCGGGCCGGCCGTCGCCGTCGACACGGAGACGATGGGTCTCAACCCGCACCGCGACCGGCTCTGCTTGGTGCAGCTTTCCGCGGGAGACGGCGACGCGCACCTTGTCCAGATCGTGCCCCCGTCACTCGGCGGGCGCGGCGCGGACTGCCCCAACCTCAAGCGCCTGCTGTCCGATCCGGCCGTCACCAAGCTGTTCCACTTCGCCCGCTTCGACTGCGCCGCGCTGCGCCAGCACCTCGGAACCGCGGTGGCGCCGGTGGTTTGCACCAAGGTCGCGGCCAAGCTCGTCCGCACCTTCACCGACCGGCATGGGCTGAAGGACCTGTGCCGGGAGCTGCTCGGGGTCGAGATCTCGAAGCAGCAGCAGAGCTCGGACTGGGGCGCGCCGGAGCTGTCGCCCGAGCAGCTCGCCTACGCCGCTTCCGACGTGCTGCACCTCCACGCGCTCTGGGAGCGGCTGGAAGGGCTGTTGCGGCGCGAGGGGCGATTGGAGTTGGCGCAAGCGTGCTTCCGATTCCTGCCCACGCGGGGGGAACTGGACCTGCTCGGTTACGACGAGCCGGACATCTTCTCGCACTGAAGCCGTTCGGGAGTGAGCCGGGGCGCGCGGAGTGCGCTTCCGCACACCCGGTCGGCGGGCACCCGCGCAAGGTGGGCGCGCGCGGCAGGGGCGGGGCCGCGGACCGGCCGGCCGCCAGCGGCCGGCCCCGCCGCTCCCGGGAGGTTTCGACATGCCCGACGCCGAGCCCATCCGCGATCCGCTGTCGCGCGAAGGCCTGCAACGCCTCGTCGCCGACTGTTCGCTGCTGCTCGATTACTTGAGCCGCGCCCCCGATGCCCGTTTGGACTGGTGCTTCGACGAGACGCGCGGGCGCGCCACCGGAATCCCGCCGGCGCGGCTGGCGGCGCCCCCCGACCAGACCAAGACGAAGTCGGAGTTCTTCGAGCACCTGACCCGCTTGGCGGCGCGCGTGCGGGACGCCGGGAGCGACGAATTCCCGCTCGACCCGGCCGAGGTCGCCCTGCTCCTCACGAGCCGCGACTTCCTCAGCGCGATGGCTTGGCCCTCGACCGTGGAAACCATACGGGTGACGCAAGCCTACTGCGCGGAACGGCGGCGCCGCTGGGAGCCGTTGTGGCCGCGCATCGCCGCCCGGTTCCGCGCCGGGGCGCGGGGCGGTGGCGCCGACGATGCCGGCGACGGCGACCGCGCCGGCTTCTACGGCCGGCGGATCGCGCGGCGGCGCGACAAGTACCAGATGGGGCTGGTCGCCCTCGTCGCGCTGACCGTGTGGCTCTCCTACGAAACGCTGGTCGGGCAGCGCCTGATCGCCGAAGCGCAGCGCTTCACGCAGACCTGGTCGAAGCACGAAGAGGCCGTGCAGAGAGCCAGCCGCGACGCCGTGGCGCTGGTGCGGGGGCTGCACCACGTCGAACCGTCGCGCGAGCCCCAGCCGGGCTTCCAGCGCTATTGCGAGTACGTGCTCCTCGCGCCGTGGGGCGGCGGCGGCAGTGGGCAACGCGTCGCGTCCACCGAACCGACCTTCACCGGCGGCCAAGCGGCCGCACCGGCAGTCCTGCGCGAGTTCTTCATCGACTTCGAGCACCAACGCCTTTGTGACAAGGACGACGACCTGCGGAGCCAAGCCGCCACCTTGGGGCAGGCTTTCCAGGGCTGGACCAGGGACATCATGCCGGTGGTCGGCGTGCTCGGGCTGCCTGGCGACGTGTATGGCGACGTCCGCGCCGCTGTCTGCGCCGCGCGGCTCTGGCTGACCGGCGGGTGGAAGGGCGCCTGGGAAGACTGGGAGCGGGCCTTGGGGGCGGCCCGGGCCCACCGCGCGCCGGAGCCGCCGCGGCCTTGCGCGGCCGGCCCGACCGCGCCGCCGCCGCGCCAACGCGCCGCGGCGGCGGCCAGGGAACGGTCGCGCGAGACCCTGCCCCCCACGGACGCCCTGCATTTCTGGCTGGTGAGGACCGAGGTAGTGACGGGCGGCATGCTCGCCCACCTCCTGCCGTGCCTTTACGCGATGCTAGGGGCGCTGGCCTCCATGTTCCGGCGGCTCGGCGAGCGCGTGCAGGCGGAGGCGCTGTCGATCGCTGACCACGGCGCGATGCGGATGACGCTGATCCTCGGTGTGCTCGCGGGCGCCATCATCGGGCTTTTCGTCGGCCAGATCCCCGCCGACGACTCGGGCTCGACCCTGACGCTGGCCGGTTTGGCCCTGCTCGCCGGGTACGCGGTGGACCGCCTGTTCAATCTCTTCGACGGGCTGTCGGTCCGGCTTTTCGGGGAGTCGTCGTCCGAGATGCCCAGGCTGCGCTGACCGGCCTGTCGTGCTTCAACGGACGGCGGGGCGGGTGCGCGACGCACCCATCCGAAGCATAACGACCACATTGTGGCACGATTTTTGTCCATGCTGCGACGCA
This sequence comes from Craurococcus roseus, assembly GCF_039523795.1. Lineage (NCBI taxonomy): Bacteria > Pseudomonadati > Pseudomonadota > Alphaproteobacteria > Acetobacterales > Acetobacteraceae > Craurococcus > Craurococcus roseus. Next base: position 485,062 of record NZ_BAAAFZ010000008.1, read on the forward strand.
GCGTTGACCCTCGCAACGGACGGTCCCATACACAGCGCCGTGGATCTGCCCTTGCACCATCTTCCGGCGGCGCCCGCCAAGGCCGGCCTCGACGATCTCGCCGTGGCCCGCCGCGTGCTCGACCAAGAGGCCCAAGGGCTGGCGATGCTCGGCCGCGCCCTCGACGCCGGCAGCTTCGGCCGGGCCGTCGGCCTGCTGGCCGGGGCCACAGGCCGGGTCGTGGTGTCCGGTATGGGCAAGTCCGGCCACGTGGCGCGCAAGATCGCCGCGACCCTGGCCTCCACCGGCACCCCGGCCCTGTTCGTGCATCCCGCGGAGGCGAGTCACGGCGACCTCGGCATGATCGTGCCGGGCGACGCGGTGTTGGCCTTGTCCAACTCCGGCGAGACGCCGGAACTCGCCGACCTCGTGGCGCACGCCCGGCGGTTCGGCATACCGCTCGTCGCCATTACCGGCCGGACCGGCAGCGCCCTCGCCCGCGCCGCCGACCAAGCGCTGCTGCTGCCGCCGGCGCCCGAGGCCTGCCCGCTCGGCTTGGCGCCCACCACCTCCACCACCATGCAACTCGCGCTCGGCGACGCGTTGGCGGTGGCGCTGCTCACGCGGCGCGGCTTCGACGCGGCGGACTTCCGCGTGTTCCACCCCGGCGGCCGGCTCGGTGCGCGGCTGTCGCGCGTGCGCGACCTGATGCACACGGGCGCCGAGATGCCGTTGGCGCCGCCGGACACGCGCATGGACGCGGCGCTGGTGGCGATGACGGCCAAGCGCTTCGGCTGCCTCGGCGTGGTCGAGGACAACCGGCTGGTGGGCATCATCACCGACGGCGACCTCCGCCGTGCGCTGGATCCAGGCAAGGAGGGCGCCGCGCCGCGGACGGACCTCCTGAACAGCGCCGCCGCCGCCGTGATGACCCGGTCGCCCCGCACCATTGGGCCCGACGCGCTCGCGGCCGAGGCGCTCCGGGTGATGGAGCAGCGCTCCATCACCGCCCTCTTCGTCGTGGACGCGGACGGCGCGCCGGTTGGCATCCTGCACATCCACGACCTCCTTCGGGCGGGCGTGGCATGAGCACGACCCTGCCCGGCGACGGCCGGCCTTTCGAAGCGCCCGCGCGCGCCCCGGCGCCGCTCCCGGCTCGCAACCACCTCCCGCCGTCGCGGCAGCGGCGTTCGCCGCGGCCGGGGCAACTCGCCCGCCGCCGCATCCTGGTGGGCTTGGCCAAGCGCCTGCTGCCGGCCCTGGCCCTCGCGCTGCTCGCCGTGGTGGTGTTCTGGCCGGAGATCGAAGGCAACGAGGACCGTTCGCGCGTGTCGTTCCGCCGCAGCGCGCAGCCGCGTGCGGAGTCGCTCCGGGTGCTCTCGCCGCGGTACCAGGACGTGGACGAGATGAGCCGCCCCTACACCGTCACAGCGCGTGTCGCGCAGCAGCTCGGCGCCGAGCAGATCCTCGACCTGGAAGCGCCGCGCGCCGACATGGTGCTGACGGACGGCGGCTGGGTCCACATCAGCGCCGACACCGGCCGCTACGACCGGCCGCGGCACCACCTGGACCTGGCCGGCGACGTCACGGTCCACCACGACAACGGCATGCGGTTCCGCACGCCGGAAGCGGCCGTGGAGATCGAGGCGGGCACGGCCAGCGGCGACGCGCCGGTCTCGGCGCAGGGCCCGTTCGGCACCATCGAGGCCGAGGGCTTCCGGTTGAAGGAGCGGGGCGCCGTGGTGATCTTCACCGGCCGCGCGCACGCCGTGCTGGAAGGCGGGCCCGAATGAGGCGGAACCTCCCCTTCCCCCTCGCCTTGGCGGCGCTCTGCTGGGCCGGTTCCGCCGCCGCGCAAGGCATCGACCTGTCGCGGGGCGGACCGGTGGACGTCACGGCCAAAGACGGCATCGAGTGGCGCCAAGCGGACCAAGTGGTCATCGGGCGCGGCGACGCGCGGGCTGTGCGGGGCGGCGTGGCCGTGGACGCCGACCGGCTGATGGCACGCTACCGCCCGTCGCGCGGCCGCGCCGCCGCCGCCGCCGCGCCGACGGGCGGGCCTAACCCGTCGGCGCCCGAAGCCGCGCTCGGCGGCGGCAGCGAGATCTGGCGGCTGGAAGCGGAAGGCGACGTCCGCATCGCCACCGCCACCGACACCGCGCGCGGCGACCGCGCGGTGTACGACATCGACCAAGCGGTGCTGGTGCTGACCGGGCGCGACCTGTCGCTCAACTCGGCGCAGCAGGTCATCACCGCCCGCGACAGCCTGGAATACTGGAGCGCGAAGCGCATGGCCGTGGCGCGCGGGGACGCGGTGGTGGTGGACCGGCAGGAGAACCGGCGCGTCCGCGCCGACACGCTGGTCGCCTACTTCCTGGAAGACGCGCCGTCGGGCACGGCCAACGCGCCGCCGCCACAGCAGCAGCGGCCCGTCCGCCCCGCGGCCGCCGCGTCGGGGGCGCGAGACGCCCCGGGCGCCGGGCGCATCGACCGGGTGGAGGGCTTCGGCAACGTCGAGATCCGCACCGCGACGGAGGTGGTGCGCGGCGACCGGGGCGTGTACAGCCCGGCCACCTGCATGGCGCGGCTGGTGGGGAACGTGCGCATCACCCGCGGCGAGAACCAGCTCAACGGCCGCGAAGCGATCGTGGACGTGTGCAAGGGCGTGGCGCGCTTGGTCTCGGCGCCGGGGGAGCGGGTGCAAGGCTTGATCCAACCGAACCAGGAAGAGGGCGCCGCCGGCGGCGGCGCGTCGTCCCCTGCCCCCAACGCAGCCCCTTCCGGGCGACCCCGCCGATGAACGTGCAACCCGCCGCGGCCCCGGTCGCCGGCCCGGCGCTCCGCGCCGTCGCCGGCGAGGGCGGGCTGTCGGCCACCGGTTTGGGCAAGCGCTACCGCAAGCGACCGGTGGTGCGGAACGTCTCCGTCAGCCTCCGGCGCGGCGAGGCGGTGGGGCTGCTCGGCCCGAACGGCGCCGGCAAGACCACCACCTTCTACATGATCACCGGCCTGGTGCAGCCCGACGAGGGCACGGTGACGATGGACGGGCACGACGTGACCCGCTTGCCGATGTACCGGCGCGCCCGCCTCGGCCTCGGCTACCTGCCACAGGAGGCCTCGATCTTCCGCGGCCTCAACGTGGAGGACAACATCCGCGCCGCCCTGGAGGTGGTGGAGCCGGTGCGGGACCGGCGCGAGCAGATGCTGGACGCGCTGCTCGCCGAGTTCGGCATCGCCCACCTCCGGCGCACCCCGGCCCTGGCGCTGTCGGGCGGCGAGCGGCGGCGCTGCGAGATCGCGCGGGCGCTGGCCACTCACCCTTCGTACATCCTTTTGGACGAACCTCTGGCGGGCATCGACCCGATCGCGGTGGGAGAGATCCGCGATCTGGTCAAGCACCTGAAGAACAGGGGCATCGGCGTGCTGATAACCGACCACAACGTCCGGGAAACGCTGGAGATCATCGACCGCGCCTACATCCTCCACGAGGGTCAGGTGCTCATGGAAGGCGAGCCACGCGACATCGTGGCGCACGAGGGGGTCCGCCGAGTCTACCTGGGCGACCGCTTCAGCCTGTGAACGCCATGCACCTGCTGGCCCCCCGCCTCGACCTGCGGCAGTCCCAGGCGCTGGTGATGACGCCGCAACTGCGGCAGGCCATCAAGCTGTTGCAGTCCTCCAACCTCGAAGTGGCCGCCTTCGTCGACGAGGAATTGGAGCGCAACCCGCTCCTGGAACGCGACGAGTGGCGGGAGCCGGCCGGCCCCGGGGAGGACGAAGGCCGACCGGCCGACGCGCCGCTCCCGGCGGCGCTCGCCGACTGCCACGCCGCCATCGTCTCAGACGCGCTCCCCGCCGACGGCGCCGCGCCACTCGACGCTGAATGGCGCGACCTCCACGGCACGGACGGGCACGGCGCCGGTTACGACGGCGGCGCCCAGACCCACTACGGCCGCGGCGGGCGCGCCGACTTCTCCGACGACCCCGGCGGCGTCGAGGACATGGCCGGCACCGGGCGCTCCCTGCGCGAGCACCTGGGGGAGCAGGTCCGGCTCGGCTTCTCCGATCCCGCCGACCGGCTGATCGCCGCGGCCCTGCTCGCCCTCGTCGATCCGGCCGGGAGGCTGGCCGCGGCGGACGACGCGCTCGCGGCGGCGCTCGGGTGCGAGGCGCCGCGCGTGGCCGCCGTCCGCGCGCGGATGCAGCGCTTCGACCCGGTGGGCATGTTCTGCCGCGACCTGCGCGAGTGCTTGGCCGTGCAGCTCGCGGAGCGGGACCGGCTGGATCCTGCCATGCGCGCGCTGCTCGACAACCTCGACCTACTGGCGAAGCGCGACCGGGCCGGGCTGATGCGCCTCTGCGGCGTGGACGCCGAGGACCTGGCCGACATGGCCGCCGAGATCCGCCGGCTCGACCCGAAGCCGGGCGCGTCCTTCGACGCGGCGCCGGCGCCGGCGTTGGTGCCGGACGTGCTGATGCGCCGCGCGCCGGACGGCGGTTGGGCGCTGGAACTCAACCCGGACACGCTGCCGCGCGTGCTGGTGAACCGCGGCTTCCACGCCCGCGCCCTGCTGGGCGCCCGCTCGCGCGACGACCGGACCTTCCTGACCGAACGGCTCCAAAGCGCCAACTGGCTCATCAAGAGCCTGGAGCAGCGCGCCGGCACCATCCTGAAGGTGGCGGCGGCGATCGTCGCCCGCCAGGAAGGCTTCTTCCGGCACGGCGTGGGCCACCTCCGCCCGCTCATCCTGCGCGACGTCGCCGACGAGGTCTCCCTGCACGAGAGCACCGTCAGCCGCGTGACCGCGAACAAGCACATTGCGACGCCCCGCGGCACCTTCGAGCTGAAATACTTCTTCACCACCGCCATCGCCGGCACGGGCGGCGGCGAAAGCCACAGCGCCGAGGCGGTGCGGCACCGCATACGCGCGCTCGTGGACGCCGAGGACCCGGCGGCGGTGCTGTCCGACGACACGATCGTCGAGCGGTTGCGGCAGGAAGGCGTGGACATCGCCCGGCGGACCGTGGCCAAATACAGGGATGCGTTGCGGATACCGAGTTCGATGCAACGCAAGCGGGAAAAGGCCGTCCCGGCCTGAAGTGTCTCCGGCGCCGCGCGGGTCCTCCGCGGGCGCCGCCGCCGGCAGCGGACCGGGCGGTCCTTCGCCGCGATGGCAGAAGGAGAAGAATCCCACATGCACATCACCGTCGCAGGCAAGCAGGTCGAAACCGGCGAAGCGCTGAAGACGCACGTCCGGGACGGGCTGGGCGCGATAGCGAAGAAGTACTTCGACCACGCGCTCGAAGCCAACGTGACCTTCCGCCGCGACGCCAAGGGACGGCTTGGCGCCTTCAACTGCGACATCAACCTCAAGGCCGGCCGCAACCTCTTCGTCCGCGGCGAGGGCGAGGGCCCCGACGCGCACCGCGCCTTCGAGGTGGCGGCGGAGCACGTGGCCAAACGACTGCGACGCTACCGAAGGAAGGTGAACGACCACGCCCGCGGCCTGGCCGAAGAGCGGGCCGGAGCGGCCGAGACCGCGCCGCAGTACGTGGTCTCCCCCGCGGACGACGAGAACGACGAAGCCGCCGCGGCGGCGTCCGCCCCCAACGGCGCGGACGGCCACGGCGGCGTAGAAGGGCACGGCGCGATCGTCGCGGAGCAACCGGCCGAGATCGCGCGGTTGTCCTTGAGCGAGGCCGTGATGCGCCTCGACTTGGCGCAGATGCCCGCCCTGCCCTTCCGCAACAGCGGCTCCGGCGCGATCAACTTGGTGTACCGGCGCACGGACGGCTGCATCGGCTGGATCGACCTGCCGCCCGGCTGAGACGGAGGCCAGCGGCGGCCGGTGTCGGAACCGCCGGTTCCGGCTCGGCTCGCCGCGGTGGGCCCGAACCGATGACGGAACCGGGGCGCCGGCCGAGTTCCGCGGGCGCCGTCGTGCCGGCCTATGTGGGGCCTGCTTCGAAAAGCAGGTCCCACACCGCCCTACGGCGTCAGTGAACCAACGCCGGTTCCATCTCGTGTTGGAGGATGGCGGCGACCGCCAAGTCGGCGCTCGGCGCGGCGCCGATCGGGGTTCCGTCGGCGGCGTGGATGGCCATGGCCTTGACGCCGTTCACCACCACCGGACGGATGTAGGCGATATCCTGCGCGCCGAAGCCCGCCCAGTCGGCCACGGAGATGTCTTTGAGGTGCTCAGGCGCTCCGGCCGGGGTGTCGTTACGGTTCATGTCAGAAACTCCTTTCCGCACGGCCGCATGGGGCCCGTGCGATGGATGGCGGGGCTTCGGGCGCGGCGAGCGGCGGTCAGGCCTCGCCAGCGCCCCCCTCGACCAAGGACCTGGTGGCCCCGTTGGTCGTCTTGTTGATCTCGATGCGCTTGACCCGGACCTCCGGTTGCGGCCGGCGCAGCTCGACGTGCAACAGGCCGTTGTCGAGCCAAGCGCCTTCGACCTCGATCCCCTCCGCGAGCACGAAGGCCCGTTGGAACTGACGCGCGGCGATGCCGCGGTGGAGGAAGACGCGCCCCTCGGAGTCGTCGGCTTGGCGCCCCCGGATGACGAGCTGGTTGTCTTCCTGGGTGATCTGGAGGTCGTCCATGGCGAAGCCGGCCACCGCGAGGGTGATGCGGAGCCGGCCTTCGGCCATCTGCTCTATGTTGTACGGGGGGTAGCCGTCGGAGCTCTTGCCTACCCGATCCAGCATTTGCTCGAGGTGGTCGAAGCCCAGGAACAAGGGCGAGCCGAAGACGGACGGGCGCGACATGCGGTGGCCTCCTCGAAGAGAGCGAAGCGTGCGGCCGGGCCCGAAGCACCCGGCCGCAGCGTCCATGTCGTAACCTCGTCCGGTTGTTGCAAGGGGGCCGTTGCGGGACCGTGTGTTGCGCTCGGGAGCCGCGGCGCGTAGATGCCCGCCCCGGCTTCCGCCTCCAGCACCGCATCCATGACAGACCCCGACGACATCCCACCCATCCTGCTGTTTCCCGACCCGCACCTGCGGGCCAAGGCCCGCCCGGTCGGCCCGGCGGACGCCAACGTCGTGCGCGACCTCGCGCCAAGGATGCTGGAGGCGATGTACCGCGCGCCCGGTATCGGTTTGGCCGCGCCGCAGGTGGGGGTAGACCTGCGCTTGGTGGTGGTGGACCTCCAGCGCGACGACCGGCGTGAGCCGATGGTGCTGGTCAACCCGGAGGTGGTGGCCGCCAGCGCCGAGGAGGCGGTGCGGGAGGAAGGGTGCCTGTCCCTGCCCGGCCACTACGCAGAGGTGTCGCGGCCGGCGCGGGTCAAGCTCCGCTACCACGACCTGTCCGGCGCCCGGCGCGAGGTGGAAGGGGACGGGCTGCTCGCCGCCTGCCTCCAGCACGAGGTGGACCACCTCGACGGGGTGCTGTTCGTGGACCACCTGAGCCCGCTCAAGCGCAACATGATCCTCCGTCGCATCGCGAAAGAGCGCAAGCAGCAGGTGCGGGGATGAGCGGGGCGGGACTGGCGGCACCGCGGCTGCGCCTCGCTTTCCTCGGCAGCCCGGACTTCTCGGTGCCCACGCTCCGCGCCCTCCACGCGGCGGGGCACGAGATCGCGGCCGTCTACTGCCAACCGCCCCGCCCCGCCGGCCGCGGCAAGCACGAGGCGCGCTGCCCCGTCCACCGGCTGGCGGAGGAGGAACTGGGCCTGCCGGTCCGCGCCCCGGCGCGGCTCCGGGGCAACGCGGGGGAGCACGCCTTCTTCGCGGGACTCGGGCTCGACGCGGCGGTGGTGGTCGCCTACGGGCTGATCCTGCCGGCGCCCATGCTGGACGCGCCCCGGCTCGGTTGCTTCAACATACACGCCTCCCTGCTGCCGCGCTGGCGCGGCGCGGCGCCGATCCACGCCGCGCTGCTGGCCGGCGACGCGGAAACCGGCGTCACCATCATGCGGATGGACGAGGGCCTCGACACCGGCCCGATCCTGCTCCAGCGCGCCGTGCCGATCGGGCCGCGCTCGAGGAACCCGGAACTGCACGACGTCCTCGCGGCGCTCGGCGCGGAGATGGCGCTGGAGGCGCTGGCAGCCGACCCGCCCTCCAGCCCGCAGCCGGCCGAGGGCGCCACCACCGCGCCCAAGCTCTCCAAGGCGGACGGCAAGCTGGACTGGCGGCAAGACGCCGCGTTCCTCGACCGCAAGGTGCGCGCATTCGAGCCGTGGCCCGGCACCTTCTTCGAGCACGAGGGCACCGCCATCCGCGTGCTGGAGGCCGAGCCGGCGCCGGCGCCGCCCCCGGCCAGGGCGCCGGCGCCCCCCGGCACGGTGCTGGACGGGCTTCCCACCGTGGCCTGCGGGACCGGCGCGCTCCGCCTGCTCCGGCTGCAACGGCCGGGCCGCGCGCCGATGTCCGCGGAGGAGTTCCTGCGCGGATACGCCTTGCCCCCCGGCACGGTGCTGGGGTGACGACGCGGCGGCGCTACGCGTTGACCCTGGAGTACGACGGCGCGCCCTTTGTCGGCTGGCAGCGGCAGGACAACGGGCTTTCGGTGCAGCAGGTGCTGGAAGAGGCGGCGGCCCGGTTGAACAACGGCGTCCCGCCCCTCGCGGTGGCGGCCGGCCGCACCGACGCCGGGGTCCATGCAGAGGGGCAGGTGGCGGAAATCGAGATCGCCGCGGGGGAGCTGCCGCCGGAGCGGGTGCGGGAGGCGCTGAATTTCCACACGCGCCCGCATCCCGTTTCCGCGGTGCGCGCCGCCGTCGCGCCGGAGGGCTGGAGCGCGCGCTTCTCCGCGGTGCGGCGCGGCTACCGCTACCGCATCCTGAACCGCCGCGCCCGGCCGGCGCTCGACATCGGGCGGGTGTGGCACGTGCAGGGAAGGCTCGACACGGAGGCGATGCACGCGGCGGCGCAGGCGCTGCTCGGCCGGCACGACTTCTCGGCCTTCCGCGCCGCCTCCTGCCAAGCGAAGACGGCGGAGCGCACGCTGGACCGGCTGGACGTGAGCCGGCTGGGCGACGAGGTGGTGGTGACGGCGGAGGCGCGGAGCTTCCTGCACCACCAGGTCCGCAACCTGGTCGGCACGCTGGCGATGGTGGGCCTCGGGCGCCGCGGGCCGGAATGGCCGCGCCGGGTGCTGGACGGGCGCGACCGCACACGGGCCGGGCAGACGGCGCCGGCGGAGGGGCTGTGCTTCGTGTTCGTGCGCTACAACGTCGAGCCGGAGTGGACCTGAGCGGGGGATGGCGGCTCCGGCCCGCGCCACCCCACCGCCCTGCCCCTTACGCTCCTGCGTGATCACCCGCCCTGGACGATCGTTCTCGGACAAATGGCGCGGCTCGGGCGTGGACGGCGGGATTGTAGCTGTTGGGCATTGGAAGCGCGAACTTTCCCGCAATCGGCGACAATGGACGGCGCTGCGGTTGTGGGGGAGCGGGGGCGCGGTTTTTGGCTTCGTTTCCGCGCACCGAAGGGGCGGGCCGTGACGCCGGGGGACGGACCCCGGCGCGGTCCCCGCTTCGCCGCGCAACCATCTCCGCGCCCTGCGCGATGTCCTCCGCGCCCTTGGCCACCCTGCCCCGGCGCGGGCAGCATCGCCGGGCAGCACGGCTCGAAAGGCTCACTCCCGATGGACGACGCGACCCTGCAGGCCGCCGCCGACAGGCTGACCTGGTTCCACTCCATGGAGTTGCGGCCCGCCGTCGTCACCAAGGGCATGAAGTCCCGCGATCTGCTGGCGTCGGAGGTCGAGGCCGTGCTCGGCCCCCTCGACCTCGGCGGCCGCAGCCTGCTCGACATCGGCGCCTGGAACGGCTTCTGGAGCTTCGAGGCCAAGCGCCGCGGCGCCGGGCGCGTGGTGGCGATGGACCACTACACCTGGCGCCACCCGGACTACCGCGGGCGCGAGGCCTTCGACCTCGCGCGCGCCGCGCTGGGGCTGGAGATCGAGGCCGTGGAGGCCGACGTGACCGTGCTCGGCCCGGATTTCGGCCGGTTCGACGCCGTGCTATTCCTCGGCGTCCTGTACCACCTGGAGGACCCGCTGCCGGTCTTCCGCACGCTGCGGGCGTTGACCGGGCAGGTGCTGGTGCTGGAGACGCACCAGGACATGCTCGACTGCCCGCGGCCGGCGATGGCGCACTACCCGGGCAAGGAACTCGCCGGCGACGAGACCAACTGGTGGGGCCCCAACCCGGCCCTGGTCTACCGGCTGCTGGCGCGGGCGGGCTTCGCCCGGGTCTACTACCAGGACCACCCCGTCTACGGACGGGCGCGCGGCGTGTTCCACGCCTTGCCCGAGGCCACTCCCGGCGGCGTGCTGCCGGAAGCGCCGGCGCATTGGCTCGACCTCGGCGCGCCCGGCGCCCTGGCGTCGCTGGTGGTGGGCGGCGGCCGCGCGACCGCTTGAGGGGCCGTGCCGGGCGCGCTGGGACCGCTGGCCGGTGCCGCGCCCGTCAGGCCGACAACGACGCGAGCAGCGCTTCGACGGTGACGCCGATCAGCAGGTCCAGGCCGAGCATGGCCATCGCCAAGCCGCGGCTGCCGAGCGTGGTCCGCGCCAGGAAGAAGACGAGCCAGAGCTGGTAGCCGAGCGTCGCCAAGGCCAGCGCCGACGCCAGGGCGCCGGGCAAGCCGAGCATGGCCGTCGCGCTCACGGCGAGGAACAGCAGGTACTGCACCACGTTCGCCCAGTTCCACGCGGCGATGAAGTGCGGCCACGCCGAGACGCGCCCGGATGCCTGCGCGAGCGCGTGCGAGGCCACCGCGAAACCGGCCCAGCCGCCGCCGCGGGCGAGGAGGTGCAGGAGCAGGGCGTGGCCGACGCCCGCCGCCGGCGGCTCCCCGGCCCAGTCGAACAGCATCAGCGCCAGCAGGCCGGGCAGGCAGAGGGCGGCGGCCCAGAAGGAGCGCGCGGCGCCCTCCGGCGTGTCCTCGATCAGCATGGCGCCGTGCGCCTGCCCGCGCGCGAGCATGAAGGCGCCGCGCAAACCGGCTTCGATCACCGTCCGGAGCGGGGGCGACGGCGGAGGCGGGGGCGGCGGGGCGCCTTGGCCGGCGCCGCTCAGGCCAGGACCTCTTCCAGCACGGCGCGGTACAGCGCGGCGAGGTCGCGCAGCTCCTGCACGGGCACGCGCTCGTCCACCTGGTGCATGGTGACGCCGACCCCGCCCAGCTCCGCCACCGGGCAGAAGCGGGCGATGAAGCGGGCGTCGGAGGTGCCGCCGCCGGTGTCGAGCGCGGGCCTCTCGCCGGTGGCGCGCTCCACGGCACGGAGGAGGCGGTCGAGGAAGGGGCCGGGCGGGGTGCGGAAGCTCTCGCCGGAGACGGAGACGCGCAGATCGTAGCGGGCCCCCTCGGCGCGGAGGGCCGCGTGCAGCATCTCGGTCAAGGACGCGCCGGTGTGGCGGTCGTTGAAGCGGATGTTGAGCATCGCCCGCGCTTCGGCCGGTATGACGTTGGACGCCGTGTTGCCTACGTCGAAGCCGGTGACTTGCAGGGTGGAGGGCTCGAAGCCTTCGCTGCCTTCGTCAAGCGGCGTCGCGGTCAGGCCGTGCAGCACGCGCACGAGGCGGTGGACCGGGTTGTCGGCGCGTTGCGGGTAGGCGCTGTGGCCCTGCTTGCCGTGGAGCGTGACAAAGGCGTTCATGCTGCCGCGGCGGCCGGTCTTCACCGTGTCGCCGAGGCGGGCGCGGCTGGTCGGCTCGCCCACCAGCGCCATGTCGGGCGTGTGGCCGTTGGCGGCCATCCACTCCAGCACGCGGGCGGTGCCGTCCACCGCGGCGCCTTCCTCATCGCCGGTGATGAGGAGGGAGACGCTGCCGGGGTGGTCGGGCCGCGCAGCGACGAAGTCCGACACGGCGGCGAGGAAGGCGGCGACGCCGCCCTTCATGTCGCAGGCGCCGCGGCCGTGCAGCGCGCCGTCGCGCACCACAGGATCGAACGGGTCGTGCGTCCAGCCCTTGTCGCCCGGCGGCACCACGTCGGTGTGGCCGGCCCAGCAGAAGTGCGGCGAACCCGTGCCGCGGCGGGCGAACAGGTTCTCCACTTCACCGAAGCGGAGCCGGTGGCAGGCGAAGCCGAGCGGGCGCAGCGCGTCCTCCACCACGCCGATCGCGCCGTCGTCGGCGGGCGTGATGCTGCGGCAGCGGATCAGCGCTTGGGCGATGGGGAGCGGGTCGGTCGTCCCCGGCCCGTGTTCAGTCACGCAGCAACTCGTTGATGGAGGTCTTCGCGCGGGTCTGCGCGTCCACCTTCTTCACGATCACCGCGCAGTAGAGCGAAGGGCCGGGCGAGCCGTCCGGCAACGCCTTTCCCGGCAGGCTGCCCGGCACCACCACGGAGTAGGCGGGCACGCGGCCCATGTGGATCGCGCCGGTGGCGCGGTCGATGATCTTGGTGCTGGCGCCGAGGAAGACGCCCATGGAAAGCACCGCGCCGCGCTCCACCACCACGCCTTCCGCCACTTCGGAGCGGGCGCCGACGAAGCAGTCGTCCTCGATGACGACCGGGTTGGCCTGCAAGGGCTCCAGCACGCCGCCGATGCCGACGCCGCCGGAGATGTGGACGTTGGCGCCGATCTGCGCGCAGGAGCCGACCGTGGCCCAGGTGTCCACCATGGTGTTGCGGCCGACATGGGCGCCGGCGTTTACGAAGGAGGGCATCAGCACGACGCCAGGGGCGATGTAAGCCGAGCGGCGCACCACGGCGCCGGGCACGGCGCGGAAGCCGGCCTCGCGGAAGCGGTTCGGGCCCCAATCGGCGAATTTGAGCGGCACCTTGTCGTAGGCGCCGGCGGCGGTGTCCATGGGGGCGGAGTCGGTCAGGCGGAAGCTGAGCAGCACCGCCTGCTTGAGCCACTGGTTGACGCGCCAGCCGCCCTGCCCGTCCGGCTCGGCGACGCGGGCTTGGCCGGAGTCGAGCGCCTCCAGCGCCGCGTCTACCACCGCGCGGTCGTCGCCGCCGGTCGATGGCGAAAGGGTGTCGCGCCGCTCCCACAAGGCTTCGATGCGCGGGCGGAGCGTTGTGGTGTCCATGGGCGGCGTCTCGGAAGTGGGGAGGCGTCCGGCCTCCGCGGGCGGCGGACCTTGCCGACGCGGGCCGCGGGGGTCAACGCGGGTCGGAAAGGGCAGCGCCCGTCCCTATGGTGGCGTGGCGCAGCCCTTGCGCATCTAAACTGCCTTGTTGCGCGTTCGGCAATCGGGGCGCTGCGCGCGACGCAACCGGCAATGGGCCATGGCGCATGACCGACGATCCGGAGTTCGCCCGCCAGATGGAAGCCGCCCGCGAGACCATGCGGCGTCGGCGCGGCGCCTTGCGGGAGTTGGCGAAGACCTGCCCGGAAGCCGGTCAGGCCCGGATCAGCGTCCCCGCGCCCCGGTTGGTGAACAGTTCGCGCAGCACCGCGTGTGGTACGCGGCCGTCCATGATCACCGCGCCCTTCACCCCGCCGCGCACCGCGGACACGCAGGTCTCGACCTTCGGGATCATGCCGCCGGAGATCCAGCCGGCCTCGATGCCGGCCTGCACCTCGGCCACTGTCATCTCGGGGACCAGCTTGCCGCCGCGGTCCAGCACGCCGGCCACGTCCGTCATCATCAGCAGGCGCTCGGCGCCGAGCGCGCCGGCGATGGCGCCCGCCACCGTGTCGGCGTTGATGTTGTAGGTCTGCCCGTCGGCGCCGACGCCCACCGGCGCCACCACCGGCACGATGTCGGCGCCGATCAGCAGGCGCAGCACGCGCGTGTCCACGCTTTCCGGCTCGCCGACGAAGCCGAGGTCGAGCACCTGCTCGATGCGGCTGTCCGGGTCGCGCACCGTGCGCGTCAGCTTCCGCGCGCGGATCAAGCCGCCGTCCTTGCCGGAGATGCCGACCGCGATGGCGCCGGCGCGGGTGATGGCCTCCGCCACCTGCTTGTTCACCGGGCCGGCGAGGACCATCTCGACCACGTCCAGCATCGCCGCATCCGTCACGCGCAGGCCCTGGACGAAGGTGGACTTCACGTCCAGCCGCTTCAGCATGGCGTTGATCTGCGGCCCGCCGCCGTGGACCACCACCGGGTTCACGCCCACCTGCTCCAGGAACGCCACGTCGCGGCCGAACCGCAGCGCCGTTCCTTCCTCGCCCATGGCGTGCCCGCCGTACTTCACCACGACGATCTGGTCGTCGTAGCGCTTGAGGAAGGGCAGCGCGCCCGCGACGATCTCCATCTGGTCGGGCGTGGGTTCGGGCATCGGCCGGGTGTCCTCGCGGCGGGCAGGGCCGGGCGGCTCTAGGCGGCGTGCGCCAGGGGGTCAAGCCGCGCCCGGATCAAGCCGCCGCCGGCAAGGCGAACGCCGCGATCTCGGCGCGCAGTTCCGGGACGCCCTCGCCCGTCTCGGCGCTGGTCGCCAGCACCAGCGGGTGGCCGGCGGTGTGGCCGCGGGCCAGGGCCTCGACCTCTTCGCGCCGCCGGGCGAGTTGGGCGGGCTTGGTGTCGTCCGCCTTGGTCAGCACGATCTGGAAGGCCACGGCGGCGTCGTTGAGCAGCCGCATGGCCTGGCGGTCGTTCGCCTTGGTCTCGATGCGCGCGTCCAGCAGCAGCAGCACGCGCCGGAGCGTCGCGCGGCCGCGCAGGAAGTCGAACATCATGTCCTGCCAGTCTTCCTTCACGCTCCTGGACGCCTTGGCGTAGCCGTAGCCCGGCATGTCCACGAGGGTCAGGCGGCCCTCGCCCAGGTCGAAGAAGTTGAGCTGGCGCGTGCGCCCCGGCGTGCGCGACACGCGGGCGAGCGCGTTCTGGCCGGTCAGCGCGTTCACCAGCGACGACTTGCCGACGTTGGAGCGGCCGCAGAAGGCGACCTCCGGCGCCGTGGCCGGCGGCAGCCCGTCGAGTTGCTGCGCGGCGTGGAAGAAGCGGCAGGGCCGGGCGAAGAGCAGGCGCCCGGCTTCCAAGAGCGCCGCCCGCTCTTCGTCCGTCCGCGCCTCCGCGAGGCCGCCGGCGGCGGCGGTGGCGGCGTCGATCACTCGGCGGGCGCTTTCTTCTTGTCGGGCTTCTCCGACGCCACGGCGGGCGGGGCCGCTTTGCCGCCACCGCCCTTCGCCGTCCGCTGCGCTTCCAGCCGCATGATGTACCATTGCTGCGCGATGGAGAGCAGGTTGTTCCAGGCCCAGTAGATCACCAGGCCGGCCGGGAAGGAGGCCAGCATGAAGGTGAAGATCACCGGCATCCACTGGAAGATCTTCGCCTGCACCGGGTCGGGCGGCTGCGGGTTCAGCTTCTGCTGGACCCACATCGTCGCGCCCATGATGAGCGCCCAGGCCGGCATGTGCAGGTAGCCGCCCGACCAGGCCGCCGGGTCGAAGGGCAGCAGGCCGAACAGGTTGAACAGGTTGGTCGGGTCGGGCGCCGAGAGGTCCCTGATCCAGCCGTAGAAGGGCGCGTGCCGCATCTCGATGGAGACGAGCAGGACCTTGTAGAGCGCGAAGAACACCGGGATCTGGATGAGGATGGGCAGGCAGCCGGAGGCGGGGTTGATCTTCTCCGTCCGGTACAGCGCCATCATCTCGGTCTGGGCCTTGGCCGGGTCGTCTTTGTGCCGCTCCCGGATCTCCTGCATCTTTGGGCCGAAGACCTTCATCCGGCTCATCGACTTGTAGGCCTTGTTGGCCAACGGGAAGAAGGCGAGCTTGAGCGCGAATGTGAAGATCAGGATGGCGAGGCCGTAGTTGCCCACCACCTGGGCGATCCAGTGCAGCGCGTGGAAGAAGGGCTTGGTCAGGAAGTAGAACCAGCCGAAGTCCACCGCCTTGTCGAAATCCGGGATGCCGAAGCGGTCGCCGTAGGAGTCGAGCAGGTACACTTCCTTGGCGCCGGCGAAGAGGCGCACCGCCTGCCCGCCGCCGGTGGCGCCGGCCGGCACCTGCACTGGCCCGGTCGGCGCGAAGTCCACCTGCCAGCGGTCCTCCGGCCCGCGCGGCCCCGGCTCCTGCGTGGCGCGGTAGGTGGCGCGGACCCGCGCGGACTGGTCCACGGGCGCCAAGGCCGTCAGCCAGTACTTGTCGGTGATGCCGGCCCAGCCGCCGGTGGTCTCCTGCTCGAAGGCGACGCCCGCCCGCTTGGCCGCCTCGTCCTTGGCCGAGGAGTAGGTCACCTCGCGCAAGCGGCCGTCGAGCACGCCGGTGAAGCCCTCGTGCAGCACCGCCCAGCCCTCGACGGGCGGCGTGCGCTCGCGCCGCACCCGAACCCAGGGCAGCACGGAGATCGGCTCCCCGGAGTTGTTGCGCACGCGCTGCTCGGCCGTGACCATGTAGTTCTCGTCGAGCGAGAGCACGATCTCGAAGACCTGCCCCTGCCCGTTGTCCCAGCGCAGCGTCACCGGAGAGCCGGGCGAAAGGCGGCCACCCTCCGCTTGCCAGTCGGTGTCGTTGGTCGGGACAGCGGTGCGCCCGTCCGCCGCGGTCCAGCCCCATTGCGCGTAGTAGGGCGCGCCGCCGTCACGCGGCGCCAGCATCCGCACCAGCGGCGATCTCGGATCGGGCGTTTCGTGGTAGCCGCGGAGCACCAGGTCGTCCAAGCGGGCGCCGCGGAGCGACAGCGTGCCCTGCACGCGCGGCCCCTCCACAGGCAGCCTCGCCGCGGGCGTGCGCGGCACGCCGGCCGCGGGGGCGGCCTCGGTCGGCGTGCGGAGCGGCCCGTCCGGGCCCGGCCGGGGAACCTGCTGCCCCGCGGCCTCCACCTGCTGCTGGCGCGCCAACTGCGCTTCCCGCGACGGCCGGTTGTAGAGGTCGAACAGCAGCAGGATGCCGATGGAGATGGCGATCGCCGCGAAGAGGCGCTTCTGGTCCATTGGGAGGGCGTTCAGCCTTGCGAGGGCGGTGGCGGCACCGGGTCGTAGCCGCCCGGGTGCCAAGGGTTGCAGCGGAGGACGCGCTTGGCGGCGAACCAGGCGCCGCGCGCGGCGCCGTGGCCGCGCAGCGCTTCCAGCGCGTAGTCGCTGCACGAAGGATGGAAGCGGCAGTTGCAGCCGAGCACCGGCCGCAGGGTCCATTGGTAGGCGAGCACGGCGCCCCGGAGCGCGGCGGCGGCGGCGTCCATCACGCGCCCCCAGCGGGCACGCCCGCTTGCCGGAGCGCGCCGCGCAGGTCGCCGAGCAACTGCGCGAAGGGGCGGGTCGCCGTCGCGTCCCGCGCGATCAGCACCACGTCCCAGCCCGGCGCGGCCTCGGCGGAGAGCGTCAGCCGCGCCGCTTCGCGCAGGCGCCGCTTCGCGCGGTTTCGCACCACTGCGCCGCCGATCTTCTTGGTGGCGGTGAAGCCGACGCGGAGCGGCCGGTCGTCGCCGGCGCCGGAGGACAGGGCCTGGAGCACGAGGCCCGGGCGCGCGGCCTTGCGGCCCTTGGACGCCGCCCGGAGGAACTCGCCGCGCCGGGTCAGCCGGGGAAGGCGGCCCGGCATGGCGTTGCCTCCTCGGTTGGGGTTCTAGGCGCTCAGCTTCTTCCGGCCCTTGGCGCGGCGGGCGTTGAGCACGTTGCGGCCGCCGACGGTCGCCATGCGGGAACGAAAGCCGTGCCGGCGCTTCCGGACGAGCTTGGAGGGCTGGTAGGTACGCTTCACGGCTCGGAACTCCGTTCGGAAAACCGCCCGGGCGCCGCGGCCGGCGGCGCCGCACGGACGACAAGCCGGCGGCCCGTGCGCGGCCCCGGCGAAGGCGGGACGTATAGGGAAGGGGTGCCCCCCGGGTCAACCGCCGCTATGTAACCGTCGCCCGATCGGCACGGGGGTTTCGGAACGCGATGGCGGCACATCACGACGCGGCGGCCCCGGCGGCTTGGCGCCGCTTGTGGCCGCTCGCGCTCATCGCTGCCGCGGCGGCGCTGGCTTACGCCCTCGGCCTGCACCGCTGGCTGTCCTTCGAGAGCCTGGGCGCGCACCGCGCGGCGCTGGCCGGCTTCGTTTCGGCCTCGCCGGTCCTGGCCGCGCTCCTCTACGTCGCAGCCTATGTCGTGGTGGTGGCCTTTTCCTTGCCCGGCGGCGCGGTGATGACGGTGGCGGGGGGCTTCCTGTTCGGGCCGTGGCTGGGCGCGGCGCTGGCCGTGGCGGGCGCGACCCTCGGCGCTTCGGCGCTGTTCCTGGCCGCGCGGCACGCCCTGGCCGAGACGCTGGCGCGGCGGGCGGGGCCGCTGCTCGGGCGGGTGCGGGACGAACTGCGGCGGGACGGCTTCTGGTACCTGCTTTCCATCCGGCTGATCCCGGTGGTGCCGTTCTGGCTCGCCAACCTGGCGCCGGCCCTGGCGGGGATGCCCTTCCCGGCCTATGCCGCCGCCACCCTGATCGGCATCGTCCCCGGCACGGCGGTCTTCGCCGGCATCGGGGCGGGCCTCGGCCAGATCCTCGACGCGGGGGGGCGGCCGGACCTTTCGGTGATCTTTTCCCCCGGCGTCCTCCTGCCCTTGGTGGGGTTGGCGGCGCTGTCGCTGCTCGGCGCCGTGGGCGGGCGTTACCTGCGCGCGCGGCGGCGCGCCTCCAACTGATTAGGGACGAAGCTCCGCATGCCTGACTTCGACGTGGTGGTGATCGGCGCCGGCGCCGCCGGCCTGTCCGTGGCCGCCATCTCCGCCGGGCTCGGGCTCAACGTGGCGCTGGTGGAGCGCCACCGGATGGGCGGGGATTGCCTGAACTACGGCTGCGTGCCCTCCAAGGCGCTGCTCGCCGCCGCCCACGCCGCGGCGGAGGCGCGAACCGCCGGGCGCTTCGGCCTGCGCCTGCCGCCGCCCGAGGTAGACTGGGCCGGCGTGCGCGCGCACGTCCGCGGCGCCATCGACCGCATCGCGCCCAACGACTCCGTCGCGCGCTTCCGCGGCATGGGCGTGGAGGTGGTCGAGGCTCCGGCGCACTTCCTGTCGCCCGATGCGATCGAGGCGGGCGGCCGCAGGTTCGGCTTCCGCCGCTGCGTGGTGGCGGCCGGCTCCGCCGCGGTCGTGCCGGAGTTGCCGGGGCTGGACGCCGTGCCCTGGCTGACCAACGAGACGATCTTCGACCTGGATGAGCCGCCCGCCCACCTGCTGATCCTGGGCGGCGGGCCGATCGGGCTGGAGATGGCGCAGGCCCACGCGCGCCTCGGCTGCGCGGTCACGGTGCTGGAGGGCGCGGGCCGGATCGCCGGGCGCGAGGACGCCGAGCTGGTGGAAGGCCTCCGCCCGTTCCTTCGCGCCGATGGCGTCGCGATCCGCGAAGGCGTGCGGGTGGCGCGCGTCGAAGCGCCGGAGGACGGCGGGCCGGGCGTGGTGGCGGTGCTGGAAGGCGGCGGACGCGTGGCGGGCAGCCATCTGCTGCTGGCGGTGGGCCGCGCGCCGCGCCTGTCCGGCCTCGACCTCCCGACCGGGAACGTGGCGGCGGGGCCGAAGGGCATCGCCACCCGGCGGGACCTCCGCTCCACCTCGAACCGCCGGGTGTGGGCGGTGGGCGACATCGCCGACCCGGAAGGGCTCGGCCCGCGCGCCTTCACCCACGTCGCTAGCCAGCACGCGGGGATCGTCGTGCGGTCCATGCTGTTCCGCCTGCCTGTCCGGCTTGATTACGACGCCTTGCCGCGCGTCACCTACACCGACCCGGAACTGGCGCAGATCGGCTTGACCGAAGCCGAGGCGCGGGAGGCGGGGCACGAGGGCGTCACGGTGCTGCGCTGGCCGCTTTCGGAGAACGACCGCGCCATCGCGGAGGGGCGGCCGGAGGGCATGGTGAAGCTGGTGGTGGGCAAGCGTGGGCGCCTGCTCGGCGCCGGCATCCTGGCGCCCCGGGCCGGCGAGATGGCGGGGCTCTACGGCCTGATGATCGGGCGGAAGCTGCCGCTCTCGGCCCTTGCCGGCATGGTGCTGCCCTACCCCACCTTGTCCGAGGCGGGCAAGCGAGCGGCGGGCGACTACTACACGCCTCGGTTGTTGTCGCCGACCACGAAGCGTCTTATCGGATGGCTGAAACGCCTGCCGTAGCGTTGCAACCGCGGCAGAAGGGAACAGACCTGCACATGACGGAACGCATTCTCGACGGGCGCACCGCGCTCGTCACCGGCAGCACCAGCGGCATCGGGCTCGGCATCGCCCTGCTCTACGCCCAGGCCGGCGCCAAGGTGATGCTGAACGGCCTCGGCCGCCCGGAGGACATTGCGCGGGCGCGGCGCGAGGTGGGCGCGGCGATGGGCGTGGACGAGGCGCCCTTCTCCGACGCCGACCTGTCGCGCGGCGAAGCCGTGGCGGGCATGGTGCGCGCGGCGGAGGCGGCGCTCGGCAGCGTGGACATCCTCGTCAACAACGCCGGCATCCAGCACGTCGCGCCGATCGACGAGTTCCCGGAAGCGAAATGGGACGCGATCATCGCCATCAACTTCACGTCCAACTTCCACGCCATCAAGGCGGCGCTGCCGGGGATGAAGAAGCGCAACTGGGGGCGCATCATCAACGTCGCCTCCGCGCACGGCCTCGTCGCCTCGCCCTACAAGGCGGCCTACGTCTCGGCCAAGCACGCGGTGGTCGGCCTGACCAAGACGGTGGCGCTGGAGATCGCGCGCACGCCGGTGACGTGCAACGCCATCTGCCCCGGCTTCGTCCGCACGCCATTGGCCGAGGCGCAGGTGAAGCCGTTGGCGGAGAAGCACGGCGTTTCCGAAGAGCAGGCGCTGACGGACTACCTGCTGGAGAAGCAGCCCTCCAAGCGCTGGGTCGAGGTGGAGGACGTGGCGCGCATGGCGCTCTACCTCGCCGGCCCCGGCAGCGGCGCGGTGAACGGCGCGGCGCTCTCCATCGACGGCGGCTGGCTGGCGGCCTGATGGCCGACCGCGACCTCCCGGACGTACCCGGGCCCGCCGCGGCGCGGGACGCGGCGGAGCGGTCGGACGCGCAGCAGGGCGCGCCGGCGCCTTACGTCGCCAAGCCCGTGAAGCCGCGCCGCATCAACCTCGCTCTGCAAGGCGGCGGCACGCACGGCGCCTTCACCTGGGGCGTGCTGGAACGGCTGCTCGAGGACGACCGGCTCGACATCGACGGCGTGTCCGGGACCTCGGCCGGCGCCCTCAACGCCGCGATCCTGGTGCAGGGCCTGGCCGAAGGCGGGCGCGAAGGCGCGATCCGCGCGCTCGGGCGCTTGTGGCGGGACGTGGCGACGCGGCTCGCCTTCAGCCCGCTCCAGAACACGCCCTGGGAGAAGGCGCTCTGGGGCCACGACCTCAGCCGCTCCTTTGCCTACCAGACCTTCGATTTCGTCATCCGCGCCTTCTCGCCCTACCAGTTCAACCCCTTTCCCATCGAGTACAACCCGCTCCGCACGGTCATCGAGGACCAGCTCGACACGGCGGTGCTGCGGCGCGACCCGAAGGGGACGAGGCTCTTCATCTCCGCCACCAACGTCCGCACCGGCAAGCCGCGCGTCTTCACGCGGACGGAGGTGGACGCGGACGCGCTGATGGCCTCGGCCTGCCTGCCCAACATCTTCCGGGCGGTGCAGATCGACGGCGAGGCCTACTGGGACGGCGGCTACCTGGGGAACCCCGCGCTGTGGCCGCTCTACCACGAGGGCGGCGCCCCCGACATCCTGCTGGTGCAGATCAACGCCATCATGCGGCCGGAGCTGCCGACCAGCGCCTCCGACATCATGAACCGGCTGAACGAGGTCAGCTTCAACGCCTCGCTGATGAGCGAGATGCGGGCGATCGACTTCGTGCAGCGCCTGCTCGACGCGGGCCGGCTGGAGCAGCCGCGCTACCGGCGCATCTTCCTCCACTGCATCGAGGACGAGGACCGGATGCGGGAGTTCAAGCTGTCCACCAAGCTCAACGGCGACTGGGAGTTCCTCCAGGTGCTGCGCCGCTACGGGCGCGAGGCGGCCGACCGGTTCCTGGCCGAGCACTTCGACAACATCGGGCGCGAGAGCACGCTGGACATCCAGCGGTACCTGTAGGGAGGCGCGGGCGGCGTGTCGGGCAATCCGGTCTGGGACCCTGAGCAGTACCTCCGCTTCGGCGACGAGCGGCTGCGGCCGGCGCTCGACCTCCTGGCGCGCGTTGCGCACCCCGGCCCGGCGCGGGTGGTGGACCTCGGCTGCGGCGCCGGCAGCGCCATGCCAGCGCTGCGGGCGCGCTTCCCGGGCGCGGCGCTGCGCGGCGTGGACGGCTCCGCCGAGATGCTCGCCAAGGCGCGAACGGCCGGCTTCGACACCGAGCGGGCGGACATCGCGGCGTGGGTGCCGGCCGAGCCGGTGGACGTGCTGTTCAGCAACGCGGCGCTGCATTGGCTGCCCGGCCACGCGGTGCTGTTCCCGCGCCTGCTCGGCTGCTTGGCGCCGGGCGGGGTGCTGGCGGCGCAGATGCCGCACATGCACGCGGCGCCCGTACGCGCGGCGCAGGACCGGCTGGCGACGGACGGTCCCTGGGCCGGGCGGCTCCAGGGCGTGAGGAGCGCGCCGCCGGTGCCCGACCCGGCTTGGTACTACGACCTCCTGGCGCCGCGCACGGCCGCGCTCGACATCTGGGCCACGGAGTACCTGCATGTGCTGCGCGGCGAGGACCCGGTGGCGCGCTGGGCGATGGGCAGCAGCCTGCGGCCTTACATGGACGCATTGGAGGGCGAGCCGGATCTGCGCGAGGGCTTCCTCGCGGCCTACGCGGACGAGATGCGCCGGGCCTATCCGCCGCAGGCCGACGGCGCGGTGCTGCTGCCGTTCCGGCGGCTGTTCATCCTGGCGCGGGTTTGACGCAACGGAACGAGCCTCGCCGGCGCACCGACTCGCACCACGACCGTCGCGTTCTGCCGGAAGCGCCGGGCCAGCGCCGCCGCGTGGCGCGGGTCGGCGGCGAGGAGCAGGTGGCGTTCCGACCAGCCGCGCCCGCGACCTTCCCCTTCCGCGGACGGCAGCCGCCGCGCCGCCTCGCGCAGCCGCGCCATCATGCGCGCGTTCCAACCGGGCGGCATCCGCCGACTCCACGGGTTCCAGGCGGTGACGAAGGCGCCTTCGCGCGCGCCGAGTCGCCGCAGGAGGGCGTCGATCTCTGCGCTCCGCCTGCCGATGCGCGCCACGGCGCCGTCCGCTTCGTAATCCGTGCGGCGGTAGGCCGCCGCGAGCGCCGGCGTCATGCCAGTTGGAACAGCATGGCCTTCAGGTACGCGCTCTCGGGCAGCATCGGGTGGACCGGATGGTCCGGCCCGGCGCCGCCTTGGAACAGGATGCGCCCTTCGCGCCGCGCGCGCCCGATGCCCCAGATGGAGGCGTCCGCGAAGTCGCCGGGCGCGACGTGGTGGCTGCACGAGGCGAGGAACAGGAAGCCGCCCGGCGCCACCAGCGCCGCCGCCAGCCGCGCCAGCTTCCCGTAGCCCTTGAGCGCGACGGGCTGGTCGCGACGGCTCTTGGCGAAGGCGGGCGGGTCGGCCACCACGACGTCGAAGCGCTCGCCGGCGCCCGCCATCCGCTCCAACTCGTCCAGCGCCTCGGCCCGCCGGGTCTCGGTGCGGGCGGCCAAGCCGTTCTCGGCGGCGGTGCGCGCGGCGAGGTCGAGCGCGTGCGCGCTGCGGTCGAGCAGCACGACGCGCGAGGCGCCGGCGGCGGCGCAGCGCAGGCCGAAGCCGCCGGTGTGGCAGAAGGCGTCCAGCACCGTCGCGCCGGCCGAAAGGCGCGAAACGCGGTCGCGGTTCTCGCGCTGGTCGAAGAACCAACCGGTCTTCTGGCCGCCGAGCAGGTCCACGGCGAAGCCGAGGCCGCCCTCCTCCGCCCGCACCGGCTCCGCCGCCGCGGCGTCGCCGAGCAGCGGGCGCACCTCCTGCGGCAGCCCTTCGAGGGCCCGCACGGCGGCGTCGTTGCGCGCCACCACGACGCGCGGCGCGAGCAGGCCCCCGAGCGCGTCCAGCAGCGCCGGCGTTATCAGCTCCATGCCCGCGGTGTTGGCCTGCACCGCCAGCGCGTCGCCGTAGCGGTCGATCACCAACCCCGGCAGCCCGTCCGCTTCGGCGTGGACCAGGCGGTAGAACGGCGTGGCGTACAGCCGCTCGCGCAGCGCCAGGGCGCCCGCGACGCGCTCGCGCAGCCAATCTGCGCCGATGGCGGCGTCCGGGTCGCGCGACAAGCGCCGCGCCGCGATCAGGGTGTGCGGGTTGAAATGCCAGACGCCGTGCCGGGCGCCGTCGTCGCCCTCCAGGCGCACCAGCCCGCCCGGCGGCAGCGCCTTCGCGGCAGGCGTCATGGTGATCTCGTTGGAGAAGGCCCAAGGATGGCCCGCCTTCACGCGGCGGTCGTGGCCCGGAAGCAGGCGGATCGAGGGCGGCGCGTCCCGCGCGTCAGGTTGGTGCATCGAGGGCGCGGAACTTGCCGACCGCGTCCAGGCGGCGCAACCGGCCACCTCGCGCGCCTCTACGTCGCCGCTCCGACGAAGTCGGTCCACGACACACCGGGACGAGACGGCGGACCGTGAAATACAACCGAAAGTAGCGTCTCTTTTCGCACAGATGTCCTTTTAGTTTCAATGCAATGCGTCGTGGGAATCTCTGCCGAATTCGTCTTGATGCCCCCGCAGGTAAATCGTATGTGTTCTTTGCGTTCACTTTTTAGGGAGCAAGGACGGATGCGCGACGGGATCAACCTCGGTGCCGCTGAGCTGGACGAGACCACCACCGCTTCCCTCCGCCTGATGCTGTCCTATGTCGAGGCCGAGTGCCTCCGCATCGGCGCCCCCGACGCCGCCAAGCACGCCGCCATGGCGGCGGCGCTGATGACCGGCCTGGAGGTCCAGCCTTCCTCCGTGGACTTCTCCCGCTCCGCCCGCCGCCCGCGCAGTCGCCGCCTGCACTGAGAGAGCGGCCCGCCGCGGCGCCGGCCCCTTCCCCTACTCCCGGAGCCGCGCCGCTAGGCCGGTCGTGGAGCGGCCGGGCAGCAGATCGACCAGCACGACCTCGCCCCCCGACGCCCGGACGAGGTCCGCGCCCACCACCCGATCTTCGGTGTAGTCGGCGCCCTTCACCAGCACATCCGGCCTCAGCGCGCGGACCAGTTCCAAGGGCGTGTCCTCCTCGAACGCCACCACGGCATCCACAGCGGCCAGGGCCGCAACCACCGCCGCGCGGTCGGCCAAAGGCGTGATGGGGCGCGACGGCCCTTTCAGCCGCGCCACCGAAGCGTCCGTGTTGAGGGCCACCACCAAGCGGTCGCAGCGCCGCCGGGCCGCTTGCAGCAACGAAACGTGGCCGGCGTGCAGGATGTCGAAGCAGCCGTTGGTGAAGCCGACGCGGAGGCCCTGCGCCCGCCACTCCGAAACGCGCCGCAGCGCCGCGGCCAAGCCCAGCGCCGCCGGCCCCTCCATGCCGTCCACGCCGCCCGCGTGCAGCGCGTGCTCCAGCTCCTCGGCGCCGACCGTCGCCGTGCCGAGCTTGCCAACCACGATGCCGGCGGCGGCGTTGGCGATCCGCATCGCCTCTTCGAGCGGCCGGCCGGCGGCGTGGGCGAGCGCCAGGGTGGCGATCACCGTGTCGCCGGCGCCCGACACGTCGAACACCTCGCGCGCCTGCGCCGCCACGGCCGCGTGGCCCCCGTCCGCGCGCACCAGCACCATGCCGCGCTCGGCGCGGGTGCAAAGGAGGGATGGGACGCCGGCCGCGCGCATCGCCGCACGGGCGGCGGCCACGACCTCGGCCTCCGTGCCCGCCGGCATCCGGGCGGCGCGCGCCAGTTCGCGGGCGTTGGGCGTCAGGCAGTCCGCGCCGCGGTAGAGGGCGAAATCGTCGCTCTTGGGATCGGCGAAGACCGGGACGCCCGCCTCGCGCGCCGCGGCGATGGCACCGGCGACGACCGCCGGGGTCAGGGTGCCCTTGGCGTAGTCCGACAGCACGAGCGCGCCGCAACCCGCGACGCGGCTCCGCACCGCTGCCACCAGCGCCGCGGCCTCTCCTTCGTCGGCCGGCCGCGCTTCCTCCTCGTCCAGCCGCGCGACTTGCTGGTTGCCGGCGATGACTCGCGTCTTGAGGACGGTGCGGCGGGCGCCGCCGGTCACCGTGGCGTCCTCGATCCCGGCGTCGCCCGCGAGCAGGGCGCGCAATTCCGCCGCCGCCCCGTCTTCGCCGACCAGGCCGACCAGCACCGCCGTCCCGCCCAGCGCCGAAACGTTGCGCGCCACGTTGCCGGCCCCGCCGGGCATGGCGTGGCTGCGGCGCAGGCGCACCACCGGCACCGGCGCCTCCGGGGAGATCCGGTCCACGTCGCCGTAGAGGAATCGGTCTAGCATCGCGTCGCCGAGGACGAGGACGCGGATGCCGGCGAAGTCGAGCATGACGCGGGGGATACTGTGCCGGGGCGCGGATGCGCAAACGGCGCGGAAGGATCGACCCGCCGCGCCGTCGCTGATGGCCTGCGTGAAGCGCGCGCTTCCTGCGCAATCTTGCCCGTGCTTACTTCCTTGGAGGGTTGTTGTCCCGACCCTTACCGGAAGGATTGCCGGTCGTGCTCGGCTTGCCGCCGGACCCCTTGCCAGCGCCTGCACCGCCGCCTTTTCCAGCGCCGCTGGTCCCTTGGCCGCCCTTGCCACCACCGCCTTTGGCCATTTTCCGCTCCAACAAAAACTGTTCGATATCAAACAGTTCTAGCGTGCCGGTGCTGGGTTGGACAACCGGAATCGGCAGCGCTTCGCACGCTTCGACCGCATCGCGCGTCTGAGGATGCCGCGTCATCAACGGAGGAGGGCACCGATGATCACCCGCCTGTGGCACGGATGGACCACGCCGGAAAACGCGGACGGCTACGAGGCGGTGATCCGCTCCGCCATCTTCCCCGGCATCATGGGCCGGGGCATCGCCGGCCTGGAACGCATCGAACTCCTCCGGCGGCCGCTCGGCGGGGAAGTGGAGTTCGTCACCATCATGCGGTTCACGTCCTGGGACGCGGTGAAGGCTTTCGCCGGGCCGGACTGGGAGGTCTCGGTCGTGCCGCCCGCGGCCAGGGCCGTGCTCGTACGCTTCGACGACAAGGCGCAGCACTACGAGGTCCGCGCGGAAGGGCAGGCCTGACGGGCGCCCGGTCGCGAAAACGGCGCGGGAGAAGCCCCCCGCGCCACTGGCCTTGGACCCAGGCCGAGGGCGCTTACGCGCTCTTGGCCATGATCTCGTCCGCGATGTTGCGCGGCACCGGGTCGTAGTGGTGGAACTGCATGGAGAAGGAGGCGCGCCCCTTCGTCATGCCCCGCAGGTTGGAGATGTAGCCGAACATCTCCTTCAGCGGCACGTGCGCCCGCACGATGACGGAGGTGCCTGCCATGTCCTGGCTCTGGATCACGCCCCGGCGCCGGTTCAGGTCGCCCACCACGTCGCCGACGTGGTCGGACGGCGTCGTGACCTCCACGTCCATGATCGGCTCCAGGATCGTCGGCCCGGCCTTCTTCATGCCTTCGCGGAAGCAGGCCTTGGCGGCGATCTCGAACGCCAGCGCGCTGGAGTCCACGTCGTGGTACTTGCCGTCCACCAGCGAGTACTTGAAGTCCACCGTCGGGAAGCCGGCGAGCACGCCGGTGTCGGCCTGGACCTTGATGCCCTTCTCGACCGCCGGGATGTACTCCTTCGGCACCGCGCCGCCGACCACGCCGTTCACGAACTCGATGCCCGTGTTCCGCTCCTTCGGCTCGAAGGTGATCTTCACCTCGGCGTACTGGCCCGAGCCGCCGGACTGCTTCTTGTGGGTGTAGGTCTCGGTGTGCGCCTTTGAGATCGTCTCGCGGTAGGCCACCTGCGGCGCGCCGATGTTGGCGTCCACGCCGTACTCGCGCCGCAGCCGGTCGATGATGATCTCGAGGTGCAGCTCGCCCATGCCGGACAGGATGGTCTGGCCGGTCTCCTGGTCGGTCTTGAGCCGCAACGACGGGTCCTCGCCGGCCAGCTTCTGCAAGCCGAGCGTCATCTTCTCGACGCCTTCCTTGGTCTTCGGCTCGACCGAGATGTCGATCACCGGCACCGGGAAGGCCATGCGCTCCAGGATGACGGGGTCGGAGTTGTCCGCCAGCGTGTCGCCCGTGCCGGTGTCCTTCAGGCCGACGAAGGCCGCGATGTCGCCGGCGAAGACCTCCTTGATCTCCTCGCGCTTGTCGGCGTGCATCTGGAACATGCGCCCGATGCGCTCCTTGTGGCCCTTGGTGGTGTTCTGCACCTGGTCGCCGGAACGCAGCACGCCGCGGTATACGCGGACGAAGGTCAGGTTGCCGTACTTGTCGTTGATGATCTTGAAGGCGAGGCCGGCGAAGGGCTCGTCCTCGCGGGCGGCGATGATCCGGCGCTCGGCGTCCTCGTCCTCGTCTTCCTCGGCCGCCACCTTGATGCCCTCGCGGTCGATCGGGCTCGGCATGTAGTCGAGCACGGCGTCGAGCAGCGGCTGCACGCCCTTGTTCTTGAAGGCGGTGCCGCACAGCACGGGGCGGAAGGCGCCGCTGATCGCGCCCTTCTTGATGCAACGCTTCAGCGTCTCGACCGAGACGTCGCCCTTGTCGAAGTACTCCTCCATCGCCGCGTCGTCGACCGACAGCGCGGTGTCGAGCAGGAGCTGGCGGTACTCCGCGGCCTTGTCCTTCAGGTCGTCCGGGATCGGCGCGTCGTGGTACTGGGCGCCCAACTCGTCGCCTTCCCAGATCAGCGCCTTCATCTCCACGAGGTCGACGACGCCCTTGAAGGTGTCCTCGATGCCGATCGGGAGTTGCAGCGTCACCCAGGCAATGCCGAGCTTCTCCGTCAACGTCGCGGCGGCGCGGTAGAAGTCGGCGCCGGTGCGGTCCAGCTTGTTGATGAAGATGATGCGCGGGACGTTGTAGCGGTCGGCCAGGCGCCAGTTCGTCTCGGACTGCGGCTGCACGCCGGCCACGCCCTCGATGATGAAGATCGCGCCGTCGAGCACGCGCAGCGAGCGGTTCACTTCGATGTTGAAATCGATGTGGCCCGGCGTGTCGATGATGTTGATGCGGTGGTCCTTCCACACGGCGGTCACGGCGGCGGAGGTGATGGTGATCCCCCGCTCCCGCTCCTGGTCCATGTAGTCGGTGGTGGTGTTGCCCTCGTGGACCTCGCCGATCTTGTGGCTCTTGCCGGTGTAATAGAGGATCCGCTCGGTCGTGGTGGTCTTGCCCGCGTCGATGTGCGCGGTGATGCCGATGTTGCGGATTCGCTCGAGCGGGATGCGTGCCACGGGGGGCCTCCATAGGCGCAGGCGGGACCGGCACGGGTCCACGCCCCGAGCCGCCCGCCCTTACAGTTTCAGAACAGGGGTGCCGCTGATATCGGCGCACACATGAGCAATCCGCGCCCGGATTGCAAGCGTCTTCCGCCCTGTAGGGCCGCCACGGGCGGCGTCGGTCGGGTCACACCCTCGCCGCGCCGGCCAGCGCGCCACGTCGGCGCGCAGCAACCCGACCAAGTCCTCCGGCGGGCCGCCCGGCGGCCAGAGCCCTCGCGCCGACAACCGTTCCGCAGGACGGAATCGGCGAGGGCGCGGTTCGCTTGGGGGTTCAGCCGGGCGACGAGGGCGGCGTCGGTGCCCGCAGGAGCGAGCAGGCATCGCCAAGACACCAGATCGCAACTGGCCGCCTTGGCCGCGGTCGGCACCCAGGGCAAGGCGGTGGCGCGGGCGGTGGTGGAAACGGCCGACGCGCGCACGTGCTCGACCACCGCGGAAGGCCAGGAACAACGCGTCGAGGTGCCCGGAGAGGAGACCCTCCGACGCCGGCCCGCCGCCTCGGCGAGGCACGTGGGCCCATCCGCCTCGGGCACGGCTCCGCAGCAGTTCCGACGCGAGGGAAAGGAGGATCACGGGTGCCGGACCTGGTCGCCCCGTCCGTGGCACCGGCCCAGCGGAAGAGCGGCAGGGGCGGGCGACCGTGCCGCACGGCGCCCGGGCTTCAGGCCGCCGGCGGCGCTTCGCCCTTCACTTGCGTGCGGTGCATCACGCGGCGCGACGCTGCGTCGAACGGGTCGCGCCGGTGCATGGTGGAACGGTTGTCCCACAGCACTAGGTCGCCCGGCCGCCAGTGGTGCGCCCAGGCGATCCCCGGCCGGGTCGCGTGGCTCCACAACTCGTCCAGCAACGCCTCCGACTCGTCGAGCGGCAAGCCGGCGATGCAGGCGTTGCGGCGGCGGCCGAGGTAGAGCATCGCCCGCCCGGTTTCGGGGTGCCGGCACACCAGCGGGTGCAGGTGGCCCGGGGAGGTCCGCGGGTCGTCCGTCGGCGTCACCCCGGCACGCAGGAAACCACCGCTGTTGTAGGTGCCGTCGTGCTTCGCCTCGAGGCCGTGGACGCGCCGCTTCAGCTCCCCGGGCAGCGCGTCGTAAGCGGCGTGCATGCTGGCGAAATGCGTGTCGCCGCCAGCGGGCGGCACCTCCAGCGCGTAGAGCATGGACGCCTTGGGCGGCTGCGGCAGGTACGACATGTCGGTGTGCCAGACCGCCTCGCCAGCGCCGAGGCTGCCGATCGGTTGCCCGTCGGCCCCTAGCACGTTGGAGACGATGTAGATCTCCGGCTTGCCCTCGACGAAGCGGCGGCCGTTCTCTTGCACCGGCGCCCAATCCAGTTCGCCGAAACGGCGGCTGAAGGCGACCAGGTCATCGTCGGACAGCGATTGCCCGCGGAACAGCAGCACGGAATGCGCGAGCCAAGCCGCGTGGACCACGGCGAAGAGCGCATCGTCGACCCGGCGGAGGTCGACGCCCCTCACTTCGGCGCCCAACGCCGCGCCCGTGGGCACGACCTCAACGGCTTCCGTCGGCCCCGGGACGCCCATGTCCAGCCCTCCTCGAACGATCGGCGGTGGCGCCCAAGCGAGCCCACTCGGGAGCGGAGCGCCACGTTCGCCGGTTGTACAGGGGCATTGCCGGAATTCGATGGCGCCCTGTCGCGTTTCGATCCGTCTCCGCACCCGAGACGCCATCGCAAGGTCCCGGAGTTTGGTCGCCTGTCCCGCTGCGCGTCGGCGAAACCCTGCCGGGCGGTACGCCGCGCCTGGGCAGGGGCAGGCGCTCGGCGCGAGAGTTCAGCGGTTCCGCGATCCGCCCGCGGGGGGATCTCCGGGGCCGCCATGGCGCGCGGTCCGGCTCGAACTGGAAACGTGCACCGAAGTCGCCGATCCAGACGTGCCCGCGGTCGCGCCGGCATGGGTCACCGAAGTGGACGTCACCTGCACCGAAACCGACGCGGTCCCGGCCCTCCGGCCGTCGCCCGGAAAGGACGCGGCCCCGGAGCCGTCGTCACGGTTCCCCGCATCGAATTCGACCTCTTCGCCGTTGATCACCACGCGCACCCGGTGCCGCGGTTCTCCTTGGGCGGTGACGCTGGCGGTGGTGCGGCCGTCGCTGGTGCGGAAGGTGCGGGTCACCATGGCTGCCTCCCTGGTCGGGGCGCGGCGCGCGCCGCGCTCGGGTCGCCGCAGGATCGGCGGAGCCGCGGCCTGCAGGTGAAGCCCGTGCGGGGACGAATATCCCACTATCGGGCTCGCAAGCGATGGAAAAAAGCCGCGGCTCTTCCGCACGGGCCTTGGTTTTCCATGGGCCACTTCGCCAAGAGGCCCAGCCACGCCGCACAAATAAACCTTAAGTTTATTTCTCTTAAAGCCAAACCCTCACAGGTGGAGACCAGGCCCCCAGCAGTTTCGGTGTACGTATTTTACAATGAACAAAGCTCACAAGGCTGCGCTTCTGAATAAACAACGGTGCTCTCGCGGCTTTGTGTAAACCGAATTTGCATGCGATGTGCTGAATTAAGTTCGGTCGGGGGGAAGTCACAGACCACTCACGTTAAATGGTTAGATGACATCTTGTACATTTTTATGAAATAAATTTAGCATTTGATTTTTTAGACGCGGTCTGCGCCTCCGACCGCAAAATATACTTGAGTGCGCTTGTATTCCAACAAGGAGATTTATCATGTCTGATCCAGACGTAGACATCTACCAAGACGCCGACGTCGACCAGAAGAACGACATCGACGCCGACAGCTACTCGGACGTCGACGTGGACCAGGACGCGGACGTCGACCAAAAGAACGACGTGAGGGCGGACGACCGCGCCGAGGTGGACATCGACCAAGACGCCGATGTCTATCAGCGCAACGACATCGATGCCGACAGGCACGCCGACGTCGACGTGGACCAGGACGCGGACGTCGACCAAAAGAACGACGTCAAGGCGGACGACCGCGCCGAGGTGGACATCGACCAGAACGCCGACGTCTATCAGCGCAACGACATCGATGCCGACAGGCACGCCGACGTCTACGTCGACCAGGACGCGGATGTCGACCAGAAGAACGACGTCAAGGCGGACGACCGCGCCGAGGTGGACATCTACCAAGACGCCGATGTCTTCCAGTACAACAACATCGATGCCGACAAGTACGCCGACGTCTACGTCGACCAGTACGCGGACGTCGACCAGTCCAACTACGTGAAGGCGGACGACCGCGCCGAGGTGGACATCTACCAAGACGCCGACATCGACCAGATCAACTATGTCGACGCTGGCAGCTACTCCAACGTGAACATCAGCCAGTCCGGCAGCATCCACCAGCACAACG
The DNA here is from genome assembly GCF_039523795.1 of Craurococcus roseus. Taxonomy (NCBI): domain Bacteria; kingdom Pseudomonadati; phylum Pseudomonadota; class Alphaproteobacteria; order Acetobacterales; family Acetobacteraceae; genus Craurococcus; species Craurococcus roseus. The sequence continues at coordinate 517,545 of NZ_BAAAFZ010000008.1, forward strand.
ACGTGTTCGCCTCCTGAGGCCACCGCCCAGGAAGCATGCCTAGGCGTCGCAACAGAGGCGGCCCGGCGCGGAACCGCGCCGGGTCGGTCCTCGCGGGCGAGGCGCCTCCGCGCCCGCGGTAGCGCAGCCCCGTGCGGGTGTCCGCCGGGGCGGGCGCCCCTTCATCCCGACCGTCCACGGCCTTGGAAAGAGGAATCGAACGATGCCGAGTCCAACCTCTTGCGGCGCCGTCGGCGGCACGGGCGAAGCCTGGGCGCCCGTCGTCGCTGCGCCGTACGAGGACGACCCCGACGCCAGACCCGACTCGCGCGGCGGCGATGCCATGCGTGTGGAGGCGTCCACCGGGGCGGCGACGAACGTGGCCATCGACGCCGACGGTTGGCACGGCGACATCTTCGTGGACGCCCGCTCCCTGGCCATTGTGGAGATCGCCGTCCGGGCCGACTGGGCGGACGAGATCGACCTCTCCGCCGACAGCCGCGCCGCCACGACCGTGGCGGTCTCCGCGGCCGGCCTGCATGGCGACATCGAGGTGGACGCGGCCGCCATCGCTTTCGCCTGGGTGTCCGTCTCCACCGCCTGGGCCGAGCATCTGGAGCTGGATGTCGGCGCCCTCGCCGAAATCGACATCTTCATCACCGCGCCGGACATGCGAGGCGACATCAGGGTGAACACCGAAGCGTCGGCCTCGGCGTCGGCCGACGCTTGGTGGTGGGGCGGCGGGGGCGGCCCGGCGGTGGACGCCGACCTCCACGCCGCGGCGCCGATCTACATCCGGATCGACGCGCCGAACTTGGATGGCCAGATTTTCCTGACCTCCGCGTCGGACGCCACCACCGAGATCTGGCTCGGCTGAGCAGGCGCGGCTCCCCGTCAGCCTCCCGTGGCGGCGAGCTTGGCCGCGATCTCCGCCACGTGGCGCCCTTGGAAGCGCGCCAGTTCCAGTTCGTTCCCGCTCGGCTGCCGCTCGCCCTTGCCGCCGGCGATGGTGGTGGCGCCGTAAGGGCTGCCGCCGGTGATCTCGTCCAGCCGCATCTGCCCCTTCGCGGCATAGGGCAATCCCACCAGCACCATGCCGTGGTGGAGCAGCATGGTGTGGATCGCCATCAAGGTGGTTTCCTGCCCACCGTGCTGGGAGGCGGTGGACGTGAAGGCGCTGCCCACCTTCCCCACCAGGGCGTTCCGCGCCCACAAGCCGCCGGTCTGGTCCCAGAATTGCGCCATCTGCGCCGCCATGCGGCCGTAGCGCGTCGGGGAACCGACGATGACGGCGTCATACTGGTCCAGCTCCTGCGGGTCGGCGAACGGCGCGGCCTGGTCCGTCTTCGCGCCGGACTTCGCCAGCACCTCGGGAGGAACGAGCTCGGCCACGCGCTTGATCGCCGCCTCGGCCCCGGCGCCCCGCGCGCCCTCCGCCAGGGCCTGCGCGATGCGCTCCACATGGCCGTACATCGAGTAGTAGAGCACCAGCACCTTCGCCATCGCCGCCTCCCGGAGATCCGTCCCGGGCCTTCATCGCCGCGGGGACGTGGACGTTCCGCCCGCCGCCGGTCAGCGGAGGAAGCGGTCGGCCTCCGCGTCGGGGCCGAGGCGCTGGCCGAGGTCGGCGTGGCCGTTCTCGAACGCCAGGTCCGCCGCCGTCCGGCCCTGGCCGTCGCGCCGCGCGGCGTCGGCGCCCAGTTCGAGCAGGAGCGCCACCATCTCCTCCGCGCCGGTCGAAGCGGCCAGCATCAGCGGCGTGCGGCCGTCCTCGCCCGCTTCGTCCAGCCGCCCGGGCGCCTCCGACGCCAAGCGGCGGAGGGCCGTCGCGTCGCCCCCTCGCACGGCGGCCAAAAGGGAATGCGCGCGTTCCGGCATGGGCCCTCTCCTCGGCATCCGCGGCCCTCAGGAACCGCGATAGGTCGTGTAGCTCCAAGGGGAGCACAGCAGCGGCACATGGTAGTGCCCCTGGCCTTCGGCGAGGAAGATGCGCACCGGGACGACGTCGTGGAACGGCGGGTCGGCGCCCAGGCCGCGGCGCCGGAAGTAGTCGCCCACGCCGAAGCGCAGCTCGTACCGGCCGGGCACGAAGGCCGCGGGCGGCAACAGCGCGCCCTCGGCGCGGCCGTCGGGCCCCGTCGCCGTCCGGAGGACCAGCTCCTCCGCCGGCTCCAGCCGCCACAGTTCTACCGGCACGCCCTCCGCCGGCACGCCTTGCGCCACGTTCAGGACATGGGTGGACAAGACGCTCGACTCCGCCATCGCCGTGGCCCTCCGGGTTGCAGCGCGCCATCATTGCGGCGACCGTGGCGGTCTCCAACATGGCCGGCATCCGAGGAGGCTCATATGGGCGAGGCATGGTCCGCCGTGGACGAAGCGCGGCAGTGGCGGCGTTTGATGGAAATGGGCGAGATCGGCGCCATAGCCGGCGGCGACGGCGCCAAGGGCGTGAACCGCGCCTGCCTCACCCCGCTGGACCGCAAGGCGCGGCGGCTGCTGATCTCCTGGGCGGAACCGCTCGGCCTCAAGCCTTCGGCCGACCGCCTCGGCAACCTGTTCCTGCGCCAGGAGGGCTCCGACCCGGACGCCGCGCCGGTCCTCAGCGGCAGCCACATGGACACCCAGCCGAACGGCGGGCGGTTCGACGGCATCTACGGCGTGATCGCGGCTTTGGAAGCGGTGCAGGCGTTGCGCGAAGCCGGTGCCGCGCCGCGCCGTCCGATCGAGATCGTCGCCTGGACCAACGAGGAGGGCGGGCGCTTCGCGCCGGGCTGCATGGGCAGCATGGCCTACGCCGGCTACCGCCCCCCCGACGCCTGGGACGCGGCGGAGGACCCGGACGGGGTGCGCTTCGGCGACGCGCTCCGCGAGCACCTGGCGGCCGAGAAGGACCTCCCGCGCCGCCCCCTGGGCGTCGTCGAGGGCCGCGCCCCGCACGCCTACGTGGAGGCGCATATCGAGCAGGGGCCGCGCCTGGAAGCCGAAGGCAAGGACATCGGCGTGGTGTCCGGCATCCAGGGCAGCCGCTGGTTCGTGGTGGAGCTGACGGGCGAAACCGCGCACGCCGGCACCGCGCCGCTCTCGCTGCGGCGGGACGCGGTGCAGGACATGGTCCGCGCGGTGGCCGCGTTGAACGAGCTGATGCGCGACCCTTCGGACGTGCTGCGCTTCACCGTCGGCCGGATCGAGGTGTCGCCCAACACCTCCAACAGCGTCGCCGACCGCGTCCGCTTCACCATCGACTTCCGCCACCCCTCGGCCGAAGTCCTCACCGAGCGCGGCGACGCCATCGAACGGACCGTGCGCGGCGCGGTGCGCGACTGCGGCGTTTCGGTGACGGAGCGCTTCAACGCCGCGCCCGTGGAGTTCAGCCCGGTGGTCACCGGCGCGGTGGAGCGCGCCGCGGCGGCACAGGGCTTGTCCGCGCTCCGGATGCCATCCGGCGCCTTCCACGACGCGCAGTTCATGGTGCCGCTCTGCCCCACGGGAATGGTCTTCGTGCCGTGCCGCAAGGGCGTCAGCCACAACCCGGCGGAATACTCCGACCCGGCGCAACTGGCGAAGGGGACGCGGGTGCTGGCGCAGGTGCTGGCGGAACTAGCGGCCTGACGGCGGCCGGGCGCGCGCCGGCCCGGCGTCAGCCGCCGGTGGCCTCGACATCCAGCGTCGCCCCGAAAGGCAGCGTGGCGAACGCCTCCGCCGGCACGCCGTGCCTCCCGCGCGCCGCCGCCAGCGCCGCCTCGGGCGCGTCGATCGCCTCGTCCGTCAGCCCGGCGAAGGTGCCGAAGTGCATCCCGAGGCTCCGCCGCGCGCCCAGCGCGAGGTGCGCCCGCACCGCCTCGCCCGGGTCCATGTGCTGGGTGCGCATGAACCAGCGCGGCTCGTAGGCGCCGATCGGCAACAGGGCGATGTCGAGGCGCGGGAAGCGGGCGCCGATCTCCGCGAAGTGGGGGCACCAGCCGGAGTCGCCGGCGAAGTAGACGCTGGCGCCGTCCTCGGCCTGCACCACGAATCCGCCCCACAGGGCGCGGTTGCGGTCCCAGGGCGTGCGCGCCGAGAAGTGTTGCGCCGGGACGTAGGTGACGCGGAGCGGGCCGAAGCGCGCTTCCTCCCACCAATCCAACTCGCGGGCGCCGCCGATGCCGGCCTTGGCCAAGTGCCGCGCGTTGCCGAGGCCGGTCGCCGCCGGCGGCTTCCAGCGGCGGCGCACCGCGCGCAGCGTAGGCAGGTCCAGGTGGTCGTAGTGGCAGTGGCTGACCAGCAGCAGGTCCACGCCGGGCAGCGCCTCCAAGGGCTGCCCCGGCGCCCGCGCCCGCTTCGGCCCGGCGAAGCGCAGCGGACTGGCGCGCGCGGACCAGATCGGGTCGAACAGCACGCAAAGGCCGCCGATCTGCACCAGGAAGGTCGCGTGGCCGATGAAGGTGGCGGCGATCCGCCCGGGCCCGACGCGCGCCGGCGCGGGCTGCGGCGGGTCCTCCACGCGGGCGGGCCAAGACTCCGGCGCGGCCATGCGCCGCCAACGCCACACGTCGCGCAGGGTCTTCACCGTGCTGCTGTGCGGGTTGCGGAAGACGCGCCCGTCCCAATGGTCGGACAACGGCCTCGCCGCGGTCACCGGCAGTCCAGCACCCGCACGTCGTAGACCGGGTGCTCCAGCATGCTCACGCCCGGCGCGTTGGCGAACATCCAGCCGCGGAACACCTGCTGGGCGCCGGCGGCGCGGCGGCTGTCCGTCATCTCCAGGAAAGCGGCGGCGTCCGGCACCTCGTCAGGCGGCCGGGCGTTGCAGGCCCGGACCAGGATGCTCAGCGTGCCGTATTGCGCCGCTTGGCCCACGTTCGCGCGCAACACGGAGATACGAGCCGTCACCTTGTCCAGCACCTGCAGTTCCGCTTCGCGGCGCGGCACCCAATCCTGCTGCGCCGCGGCGGGCGCCGCACCGGCCAGGAGCGCCGCGAGCGCGGCGGGCAATCCCCTCACCGCTCCGCCGGGGGCCGCTTCGGGCTCGGCAGCGCGGCCACCAGATCGGACAGGATGCGGCGCATCGCGTCCTCGTCCACGCCCATCAGCACCGCATCCTCGAAGGCGTCGCGCAGCACCTGCGCCGCTTCCGCGTGGTTCTCAGCGAGCACCTTCAGCTTCTCCCGGCAGGACACGGGTTCGCCGCCGACACCGGGCCACACGGCGGGCGGGTCCAGGCTCACCGCGGCGCGGCGCCGCCGCTGCCCGCGGCCGCCCCTTGCGCCCCCTCCTGCTGGTTTTGGGCGTTGGAGTTGATCTGGGTCACGGAGAAGATGAAGCGGCCGAGCAGCGCTTCCAGGCTCACCGACCCCTGCGTCTGGGTGATGCGCCCGCCGTCGGCGAGCACCTTGTCGCTGCCGCCCGGCACCAAGGACACGTAGCGCCCGCCGAGCAGCCCCTCGGACGTGACCTCGGCGGAGGTGTCGTCCGGCAGCTTGAGCCCGCCGTCCACCCGCAGGGTGAGTTCCGCGCTGAAAGTCTGCGGGTCGATGCGCGTTTCGGTGACGCTGCCCACGCGCACCCCAGCGATGCGGACGTCGGTGCCGTTCGAGATGCCGTCTATGCGGTCGAACCGCGCGGTGAGCCGCGTGCCGTCGCCGCCGCCGACGATCGCGGTCCCGCGCCCGCTGTTCAGCACGGCGTAACCGAGGAACAGCAGGGCGACGGCGAGGATCACGGCGCCGGTCGCGATTTCGGCCAAGCTTCGTCCCTGCATGGATCAGATCCCGCCCGTCACGACCCGGGCGTCCATGCCTCGTAGTCCCCGCCGTTCGAGCGCTGCCGGCCGCCGACGTAATCGTGGCCGACCGGGCGGTACGCCGCTGGCGTCCCGGTCAGGTTCGGCTGGTGCTCCTTCTGCCAGGCGTAGCGCTTCGTCTCCGAAAGCGGCGCGTCCGTGGTGTGGTGCAGCCAAGCGTGCCACTCGGGCGGCACCTTCGTCGCCTCCGCGTCCCCGGCGTAGAGCACCCAGCGGCGCGCCCGGTTGTAGACGGGCAGCGTGCGCTTGCCCTCGTAGTACACGTTGCCGAAACGGTCGGTGCCGACCTTGCGGCCCGAAATGGCCGAAGTGAGGCGGAGCATGAAAGACATCGTTGGCGGGTAGCCTTTGCGGGTGCGGCCGAGATGGGGCGGGACACTCGCACACGCAACGCTGCGGCGCAAAAGCGCGCACCCAGCGGCCCGGTCCACCGGATGTTGCGCCGCCGGCGCCGGCCCGGCACCAAATACGGCCTTCCCGAGGCCGCCGAGCCGTCCTAGCATCCAACCATGGCTTCCACCCGAGGCACCCTCTGGGACGGCGTGGCGCTGCGCCGGACGCGCGCGGCGGCCGATCCCGACTCGCCGCCCCGCGCCATCGCGCTGCCCGCCGCGTGGGACGAAGGGGCCGCCGCGGCGCTCGCGTCGCTGGCCCCCGGCGCCGGCCCGGCCTCCCTGCCCCGCTCGGCCGAAGCGTGGATCGCGCGTGCCGCCGACGGCGCCCCGGACCTTGCCGAAACGTTGCGCGCGCTGCTGCTGTCCCGCCGCGGCTGCCCCGGCGCCGAAGCATGGCGCGGCGGCAAGGCAGGGGCCGAACCGCCGCGCTTCGTGCTGAACCTGCCCGCCTTCTTGGAAGCGGACGGAAGCTTCGACGCCGCGGGCTACGCCGAGGCTTGCGCCGCCGCCGTCCGCGCCCTGGACCGGCTCGCTGGCGGCCGAGCGCGGCGGCTGCGCCTCGGCTTCGCGGACCTGGCCGGGCTGCTCGCCGGACTCGGCCTCCCCTACGACTCGCCGGAGTCCCGCGCGGTCGCCGCCGCCGTGACGGCCCTGACGCGCGGCGCGGCCGAAGCCGAGTCGGGCCGCATGGCCGAACGCCTCGGCGCGCTGGAGCCGGTCGCGCTCACTTGGCCCGTTCCGCCGGCCGAGACGCCCGTGCCCGGCCTCGCCGAAGCGGCGCGCGCGGCCCTCGACGCTGCCGCCGCCTCGCCCGGCCTGCGCCACGCGGCGCTCGTCGGCTTGGCGCCGCCGGATGCGGCGGAAGCGCTGCTCAGTGCCGGCACGGGCGGGATCGCGCCCGCGGCGGCCGACCCTTCGGTGCCCGAGGCGGCCCGGCGAGCGATGCGCGAAGCGGTCTCGCCATTCCTGCACGCGCCGCTCCCGGCCCCCGCGGCCTCGCCCGGCGAAGCGCGGCGCCCCCCTCGACAAGCGCCGCCCCGTCGCCAAACCGGCACGGTGCTGCGCGTCTCGGTCGGCGGCCACAAGGTCGCGCTCCGCACCGCCGAGGACGCGGAGGGCCGCCTTGTCGAGATCGCCTTCACCCTGTCTAAGGAAGGCGCCGCCTACCGCAGCCTGATGGAGGGCTTCGCGCACAGCGTGTCGCTCGGGCTCCAGCGCGGCGTGCCGCTGGCGGAGTACGTGGACGCCTTCGCCTACACCCGCTTCGGCCCGGCCGGCGCTGTGGAGGGCGATCCGGCCATCTCCCGCGCCACCTCCGTGCTGGATTGGGCCTTCCGCCGGCTCGCGCTCGACCACCTCGACCGGCACGACCTGCCGCAGCCTTCCGAAGAGGACTGCTTACCCGACAGCCTCGGCACCGCAGCGCAACAAGCGCCCCTGCTGCCGATGGATCTTCCGCAAACGCCGGCCTCGGCCAGCCCGCGCACCCGGCGGCGAGCGCTGCGGCTGGTGGGCTGAAGGAGGAGACGCGCCTTGACCGGAGCGGGACGCATCGAAGCGCGGCTGCGCGAACTCGGCATCGCCCTGCCGGAGCCGGCGGCGCCGCTCGCCAATTACGTGCCCTATACGATGGACAACGGCTTGGTCGTCGTCTCCGGGCAAATCCCGTTGCGCGAAGGCCGCATCGCCTACACCGGCAAGCTCGGTGCCGGGGTGTCGGTCGAGGACGGGCAGGCGGCGGCCCGGCTCTGCTTCGTCAACGTCCTGGCCCAGCTCCACGCGGCCTGCGGCGGCGACCTGGACCGGGTGCGCCGCGTCATGCGCCTCGGCGGCTTCATCGCCGCGCCGCCGGAGTTCACGGAGCACGCGCGGGTGATGAACGGCGCCTCGGACCTCGCCGTGGAGGTGTTCGGCGACGCCGGCCGCCACGCCCGCTCCACGATCGGCGTGCCGTCATTGCCGGGGAACGCCGCGGTGGAGGTCGAGGGTCTTTTCGCCATAAGCTGATGGCCGGCTCCGCCGAAACGCGCGGCGTCCCGCCGCGATGAGTCCGCCGGAGAGGACAAACCGGACCGCGCCCCCATGTGGTGGATACCGCTCTGGCCACGGCGGGGCCGCGCCGCCGCCCCGCGCCGTGCCGACTTGCCCTTCAGCATGACGGACGCGATGCCCGAACTCTCCTTGTCCTTGCACAAAAGCATCGCGGACGTGCCGGCGGAAGAGTGGGACGCCTGCGCTGGCGGCGCCAATCCCTTCGTTTCGCACGCCTTCCTCCTTGCGCTGGAGGAGAGCGGCAGCGCTACCGCCGGCACCGGCTGGCTGCCGCAGCACGCGGCGCTGCGCGACGGGAGCGGCCGGCTCGTCGCCTGCGCGCCCTGCTACGCCAAGAGCCACAGCCAGGGCGAGTACGTCTTCGATTACGGCTGGGCCGACGCCTACGAGCGCGCCGGCGGCGACTACTACCCGAAGCTCCAGGTCTGCGCGCCCTTCAGCCCCGTCCCCGGCCCGCGCCTGCTGGTGCGCGAAGGGTCGGGCGTGCCGGCGGCGACGCTGGCGCGGGGGCTGGCGCAGGCCTGCGGGCAGCTCGGCCTGTCCTCCGTCCACGTCACCTTCTGCGAGGAAGCGGAGTGGGACGCGCTCGGCGAGGCCGGCTGGCTGCAACGCCTCGGCACCCAGTTCCACTGGCACAACCAGGGTTACGGCGGCTTCGACGACTTCCTCGGCGCCCTGTCGTCGCGCAAGCGCAAGGCCATCAAGCGCGAGCGGCGCGACGCGGCGGCGTCGGGCTACACGCTCCGGACCTTGCGCGGGCGCGAGATCACGCCGGCGCACTGGAAGGCGTTCCACCGCTTCTACCGCAGCACCACCGACAAGAAATGGGGCCGCAGCGCCTACCTGACGCCGCGCTTCTGGCCGCTGATGGCGGAGGCGCTGGGCGACGCCGTGGTGCTGATGGTGGCGGAACGGGACGGCCAGCCGGTGGCCGGCGCGCTGAACCTGCTCGGCCGGTACGCGCTGTACGGGCGCAATTGGGGCACGGTGGTGGACGCGCCCTTCCTGCACTTCGAACTCTGCTACTACCGCGCCATCGACTTCGCCATCGAGCACGGCGTTTCGCGCGTGGAAGCCGGCGCGCAGGGCGAGCACAAGATCCAGCGCGGCTACCTCCCCTGCCCGACCTACTCCGCGCACTGGATCGAGCACGTCGGGCTCCGGCGCGCGGTGGGCGACTTCCTGGCGCGCGAGCGGCCGGCGATGCGGCGCGAGATGGAGGCGCTGGCGGAGTTGTCGCCCTTCCGCCGGGACGGCGAGGCGGACTGACGACCGCGCCGCCGCCCGTCCTGGCCTACGCGCAGCTCGCCGCGTCCATGGCGCTGGTGGGCGCCAACGTCGCCGTGGCGAAGGTGCTGTCCGAGGCGCTGCCCATCGCCGTGGTCGCCTTCCTGCGTTGCGTGCTGGCCTGCCTGGTGCTGTGGCCGCTGGCGCGCGTCCGGGACGGGGCGGGCGCGGTGCCCGGCCGCGCGCTGCGCCTCAACCTGGCGCTCCAGGCGGTGTTCGGCACCGCCATCTACAACGCCGGCCTCCTCGCGGGGCTGCGCCTCACGGGCGCCCTGGAGGCCGGGCTGGTCCTCTCCACCCTGCCCGCCGTCGTCGCGCTCGGCGCCGCCGCGTGGCTGCGCGAGACGGTGCCGGCGCGCGTCTGGGCGGCGGTGGCGCTGGCCGTGGCCGCGATGGGCGCCATAACCGTGGCGCGCACCGACGGGGCCGCCGGCGACGGCAGCGCCTTGGGCAACCTGCTCGTCTTCGCGGGCGTGTGCGGCGAAGCCATCTACGTGCTGCTGGCGCGCCGCATCGCGGGCCGGGTGCCCGTGCTCACCGCGAGCCTTTGGATGCAAGCCTGGAGCGCGGCGGTGCTGCTGCCCTTCGCGCTGCCGGGTCTGGACGCGGTCGGGGCGCTGGCCGCATCGCCCGGCCTCGCCGGGCTGCTGCTGTTCCACAGCCTCACCGCGAGCGTGCTGTGCGTGGTGCTCTGGTACGCCGGGCTGCGGCGCGTGCCGGCCGGCGTCGCGGGGTTGTTCACCGCCTTCCTGCCCGCGACGGCCGCCTTCGTTGCGGTGTCGGTGCTCGGCGAGCCGTTCTCGGCCTTGCACGCCGCGGCGTTCGGGCTGATGGGCGCGAGCCTCCTGCTCGCCGTGCTCGCGCGCCGATAGGACCACGCCCCCCGAACTTGCGGCCCCTCCACCCGTTTCGGCACTCTACGAGCCCCGCTGCGGAGCCATGCCCGCCGCGGTCGCCGCCACCGGCAGGCCGGAGAAACGCCAGTGAAGCGCGATAGCAAGTTCAACATGTCGTATTGGGCGGCCGCCGCGCTGGCGATCCTGCTGATCCAGTACGTCGTGTCCCTCGGCCAGCAGGTCGCGACCATCCCTTACAGCCAGTTCCAGCAACTCGTGCGGGACGGCAAGGTGGTGGAGGCCGGCGTTTCCGACCGCTTCATACAGGGCACCCTCAAGGAGCCGCTGCCCGGCGGCGAAACGCGCTTCGCCACCACGCGCGTCGAGCCCGAGATCGCCGAGGAGCTGGACCGCCACGGCGTGCGCTACACCGGCCGCATCGAGAGCACGCTGTTCCGCGACATCCTCTCGCTGCTCCTGCCGATAGCGCTCTTCGTGGGCGTGTGGGTCTTCCTCAGCCGCCGCATGGGGGCGCAGGGCGGGCTCATGCAGATCGGCAAGAGCAAGGCCAAGGTCTACGTCGAGTCCGACACCGGCGTCACCTTCGCCGACGTCGCGGGGGTGGACGAGGCCAAGGACGAGCTGCGGGAGATCGTGGACTTCCTCAAGGAACCCGACCGCTACGGCCGGCTCGGCGGCCGGATGCCTAAGGGCGTGCTGCTGGTGGGCCCGCCCGGCACCGGCAAGACCCTGCTCGCCAAGGCGGTGGCGGGCGAGGCGAAGGTGCCCTTCTTCTCCATCTCCGGCGCCGAGTTCGTGGAGATGTTCGTGGGCGTCGGCGCGGCCCGCGTGCGGGACCTGTTCGAGCAGGCGCGCGGCAAGGCGCCCGCCATCATCTTCATCGACGAGCTGGACGCGCTCGGCCGCGCCCGCGGCGTCGGCGGCCCATACGCCGGCGGGCACTCGGAGGCGGAGCAGACGCTGAACCAGCTCCTGGTGGAGATGGACGGCTTCGACTCGCGCTCCGGCCTCGTCATCATCGCCGCCACCAACCGGCCGGAGATCCTCGACCCGGCGCTGCTGCGCGCCGGCCGCTTCGACAGGCAGGTGCTGGTGGACCGGCCGGACAAGGGCGGGCGCGTGCAGATCCTCAACGTCCACCTGCGCAAGGTGAAGCTCGCCCCGGAGGTGGACGCGGAGAAGGTGGCGGCGCTGACGCCGGGCTTCACGGGCGCCGACCTCGCCAACCTCGCCAACGAGGCGGCGCTGCTGGCGACGCGGCGCGGCGCCGAGGCCGTCACCATGGCCGACTTCAACAACGCCGTGGAGCGCATCATCGCCGGCCTGGAGAAGCGCAACCGGCTGCTCAACCCGCGCGAGCGCGAGATCGTCGCCCACCACGAGATGGGCCACGCGCTGGTCGCGCTCGCCCTGCCCGGCGCCGATCCGGTCCACAAGGTTTCCATCATCCCGCGCGGCGTCGGCGCCCTCGGCTACACCATCCAGCGTCCGACGGAGGACCGCTTCCTGATGACGCGCGAGGAGCTGGAGCACAAGATGATGGTGCTGCTCGGCGGGCGCGCGGCGGAGCTGCTGGTCTACAACCACCTCTCCACCGGCGCCTCCGACGACCTCCGGCGCGTCACGGACATCGCCCGCGGCATGGTGACGCGCTATGGCATGTCGGAGCGGCTCGGCAACGTCGCCTACGAGCGCGACGGGCGGAGCTTCCTCGCCGGCCAGGACGGGATGGTGGGGCCGCGCGAACGCGACTACGGCGAGGAGACCGGCAACGCCATCGACGCCGAGGTGCGCGGCATCGTGGACGGCGTGCTGGAGCGCACCCTCGACCTGCTGCGGGAGCGCCGCGACGCGCTGGAGCGCTCCGCCCGACGCCTCTTGGAGAAGGAAACGCTGGACGAGGCGGAACTGCTGACCTTCGCCGGCCGCGCCCCGGCCGGCCCGGCGGGGGCGGCCCAGCCCGTGCCGGCCAAGTAGCGCGACGGCGCCCCGCCGCCGCGGCTCAGGCGGCGGCCGGTCGCTCCTCGAGGGCGGCGGCCATGGCGTCCTCCGCGCGCTCCAGCCAGGTGAACTCCAGCCGCGCGCGCGCGTCCTCCGGGATCTCCTCGTAATCCTTGCGGTTACGCGCCGGCATCAGCACGCGCTTGAGCCCGGCCCGCGCCGCCGCGGTCGCCTTCTCCTTGATCCCGCCCACCGGCAGCACCAGCCCGCGCAGGCTGATCTCGCCCGTCATCGCCGTGTCGCTCCGCACCGTGCGGCCGGTGAGCAGCGAGGCCAACGCGGTGAACATGGCCACGCCCGCGCTCGGCCCGTCCTTGGGCGTCGCGCCGGCGGGCACGTGGATGTGGATGTCGGATTTCTCGAACATCCCCGGGTCGACGCCGAGGGACTCCGCCCGGCTCTTGACTAGGCTCAACGCCGCCTGCGCGCTTTCGCGCATCACGTCGCCGAGCTGGCCGGTGAGGATCAGCCGGCCCGAACCGGGCGTCCGCGTCGCCTCGATGAACAGGATGTCGCCGCCCACCGGCGTCCAGGCGAGGCCCGTGGCCACCCCCGGCACCGAGGTCCGCATCGCCACCTCGTCCTCGAAGCGCGGCGGGCCGAGGACGGCGGCGAGTTCCCCCTCCCCGATCCGCACGCTCTCCGCGCTGCCCTCCGCGATCCGCACAGCGGCGTGGCGCATGGCGCGCCCGATCTCGCGTTCCAGCCCGCGCACGCCCGCCTCGCGGGTGTAGGACCGGATGATCGCCCGCAGCGCGTCGTCGTCGATCTCCGCCTGCTCCGGCTTCAGGCCGTTCGCCTCCAACTGCCGGCGCACGAGGTAGCGGCGCGCGATCTGGAGCTTCTCGCCCTCCGTGTAGCCGCTGAGGTCGATGATCTCCATCCGGTCGCGCAGCGGCCCCGGGATGGTGTCCAGCATGTTGGCGGTGGCGATGAACACCACGCGCGACAGGTCGAAGGGCACGCCGAGGTAGTTGTCGCGGAAGCTGTTGTTCTGCTCCGGGTCCAGCACCTCCAGCATGGCGGCCGAGGGGTCGCCCTGGATGCCGCGGCCCATCTTGTCGATCTCGTCCAGCATCATCACGCAGTTCCGCGCGCCCGCCTTGCGGATGCCCTGTATGATGTTGCCGGGCAACGCGCCGATGTAGGTGCGCCGGTGCCCCCTGATCTCCGCCTCGTCGTGGACGCCGCCGAGCGAGACGCGCGTGAACGGACGCCCCATCGCCCGCGCTATGGATTGGCCGAGCGAGGTCTTGCCCACGCCAGGCGGCCCGACGAAGCACAGGATCGGCGCCTTGCCCTCCGGCGCGAGCTTGCGCACCGCCAGGTACTCGACGATGCGCCGCTTGATCTTCTCCAGCCCGAAGTGGTCCTCGTCGAGGATGCGCCGCGCCTCCTGGATGTCGATCGGCTTCTCCTCCGGCAGCCGCCAGGGCAGCTCGGTCATCCAATCAAGGTAGGTGCGGACCATGCCGTGCTCGGGCGAGGCCTCCGGCATCCGCTCCAACCGGCGCAGCTCCTTGCGCGCCGCCTGCTCCACCTCCGCCGGCATCCCCGCCTTGACGATGGCCTCGTCGATCTCCTTCAGTTCGGCCGACTTGCCCCCGTCCTCGCCGAGCTGGCGCTGGATGGAGGCCATCTGCTCGCGCAGGATCGCCTCGCGCTGGCGCTGGTCGAGGCTGGCGCGCGTCTGCCGGCCGATCTCCGCGGACAGCCGCAGCACCTCGATCCGTCCCGCGAGCGAGCGCGAGACGCGGTCGAGCCGCGCCACCAGGTCCACCGTCTCCAGCATCTCCTGCTTCTCGTCCGGCGGCACGTCGAGCAGCGCCGCGGCGAGGTCGGCCAACGCGGCCGGCGAGTCCAGCGCCTGAACCGTGGCGGCCAAACCCTCTGGCGCCTGCGGCAAGAGCTGCAACGCCTCCGCCGCCTGCCGCTTCAGGTTGAGGAAGCGCGCCTCCACCTCCGGCGTGCGCGTGTCCGGCTCCTCGATCCGGACCACGCCGGCGGCGATGAAGGGCCGCTCGCCCACCCAGTCGAGCACGCGGAAGCGCTGCACGCCCTGGCAGACAAGTTGGTGCGTGCCATCCGGCGTGGTCACCAACCGAAGGATATTGGCGACGGTGCCCATGCGGTGCAGATCGCCCGGCGAGGGCTCCTGCACCTGCGGGTCGCGCTGCATGAGCACGCCGATCTGCTGGCCTTCGCGCATGGCGTGCTGCACGGCGGCGACCGAGACCTGCCGGTTCACGGCCAAGGGCAGCACGGCCCCGGGGAACAGCACGGTCTCGCGCACCGGCAGGATGGCCAGCGCGTCCTGCGGCAGCTTGGCGTCGCCGCCGTTCCCGCCGCCCGCGGCGGGGCCGAGGTCGGGCGCGCGGACGAGGCGGTCGCGGTGGTTGTTCATTCCAGGTCCTCCGGGCTCAACCGGCCTTTTCGAGCCGGACCAGCAGGCAGCCCTCGGCGAAGGAGCGCCGGACCGCGGCATTGTAGCGCCCGGGCGGCAGCGGCACGCGGCGCTCGAAGCGCCCCTGCGGCAATTCCATGCGGTGGATGGCGGCGCCGCGGAGTTCGGGCGGCAACGCGCGCACGCCGGCCACGAAGAGCGTCCCGTCCTCGATCGCGGCCTCCACCGCGTCCGGGTCCACGCCCGGCAGCGCGACGAGGATCAGCACCTCGCGCTCCGTCTCGAGGACGTCGGCCGGCGGCTGCCACGCCGGGAGCCGCGACGCCGCCCGGCTCGGCTCGAAGAATTGGCGGTGCAGGCGCTCGGCGCGCGCGAGCATCTCGCAGGCGTCGGCCCACATCCAAGCGCCACCGCGGGCGGCATCGTCCCTCGCCATGTGCGGGAGTCCCTTTCGCGTCGCGGGCGCACCGGGGCCGCCCGCGGTCAATGGCGACAGAAAGCGCCACCGTCGGCTCCGTTCCCCATCGCTGGGCCAACGGAAGGCCGCCGCTAAGGTGGCAAGCCGCTACAGCTCGATCAACCTCTGGCGCAGCCCCCGCGCCACCGCCTCCGCGCGCGTCGCCACGCCGAGCTTCCGGAACACCGCTTCGAGGTGGAATTTCACCGTGTGCGCGGAGATGCCGAGCCGCCGGGCCACCGCCTTGTTGCTGGCGCCTTCGCCGACCATGGCGAGGATCTCCACCTCCCGCGGCGTGAGCAGCGGCGCGCCGGGCGCCTCGTCCCGCGCGAAACCCGGCGACGCCGGCGGCGCGACGGCGTCCGGCAACCGGACGACGAGCCCGGCCGCGGCTGCGGCGACCGCCGCCCGCACCTGCCGCGCCGAAGCGTTTCTGGGCAGCACCGAAACCGTGGGTTCCGCTCCGGGCGCCGCGTGGTCGGCCAGCAGCACCAGCGGGCCGCTGGCGAGGGCCGGGGCATCCTCGCCCGGCGCCAGATCCACCAGCGCGACGTCCCAGGGCGCCTCCGTGGCGCGCGCCAAGCCGTGCCCGCCCTCGGCCAGCAGCGCCGCCAAGCCGCGGCGCCGCGCCGGGTCCTTCGCCTCCAGCAGCACCACCAACGCTCCGCCCCCGCGACCGCCCGCCGGGCGGCCCGGCCCTTCTCCGGTCACGCCGCCGCGGCGGCCGGGCGGGGCGCCGGGGTGACGGCCACGGCACGGACCTCGCCGGCGCGCATGAGGCGCAGCTCCGTTTCCTGCCCGACCCGCTCCGGCCCCAGCAGCGCCGCCAAGCCCCGCGGCCGGTCCACGGACACGCCGCCGAAGGCGAGCAGGATGTCGCCGGGCAGCACGCCTGCCTGCTCCGCCGGCCCACCCGCCGCCAGTCCGACCACCATCAACCCGCTCTCCCGCCCCCCGGCGGCCTCCCGCAACGCCGCCGGCACCTCCACCGGCTGCAAGCCCAGCCCGAGCCAAGCGCGCCCGACCCGCCCGTGCGAGAGGATGGGGTCGAGCACCCGCTCCACCGTCTCGTGCGGGATCACCAGCGCGCGCCCGCGCGGGCCGGCGGTGGACATGCCGAGCAGGGCGCCCGCGGCGTCGAGCACCGGCCCGCCCTCCTCGGACGATCCGAGCCGCCCGTCCAGCCGCAGCAGCCGGTCGATGCGCCCGCCGGCCAGGCTGTGCCACGCCGGGCCGGTGGCGTGGACGGTCGCCAAGCGCGCCGTGGGCCGCCCGCCCTCGCCCGCGCCGACCAGCAGCGCGAGCATCCCCGGCGCCTGCTCGCCTTCGGAGCGCCGCATCCGCGCCGGCGCCCCCTCCCCTTCCACACGCAGCACGGCGACGTTGGTGCCGGGATCGTCGCCGGCCAGCGTCGCCGCGCGCGCCTCCCCGCCACCGACGGAAACCGCGTAGCGCTCGGGGTTGCGCGGCAGCGCCTGGCGCGAGGTCACGACCACGCCCGGCCGCCACAGGATGCCGGCGAGCCGCCGCCAACGGCCGGCGTCCACCGCCGCGAGCACGGGCGCGGCGTCGGCCACCGTCGCGGCGGCGGCGGCGGAGAGTCGGGCCAGGAAGTCGTCTGCCTGCGGTGCGGCGGTCGTCATCGGCGCGTCTCCCAACGGTGCGTGCGCCCAAGATGATGACGCGACGCGCCGCGTCCCATCGGCCGTTCGTCCGGGATGCCCCCGGACGTATGGCCGGGCCGCCCCCGCCGCGGCCGCGTCCCACATCGATTCCCCGACAACGCCCACCGGAACGCACCGCCATGCCGCTCGACAGCGCTCCCGCCGCCGCACCGCCCGCCGCCATCACCGACGAGGACGCGCTCGACCCCTACTCCGCGCGAGTGGTCGCCGCTTACGAGGAGGTCGGCCCGGCCGTGGTCCACGTCACCGCCCGCCGCGCCGACGGCCGGCCAGGCGGCGGCCAGGGCTCCGGCGTGCTGTTCACCCCGGACGGCTACGCGCTCACCAACAGCCACGTCGTGGAAGGCGCCGCCTCGCTGCGCGTTTCCCTGCTCGACGGCCGCGAACTGCCGGCCGAGCTGGTCGGGCGCGACGCCGACACCGACATCGCCCTGCTCCGCATCGGCGGCGCCGGCGGCCACGCGCACGCGCGCCTCGGCTCCTCCGCGCGGCTCCGGGTCGGGCAGATGGCGGTCGCCATCGGCAACCCCTTCGGCTTCCAGTGCACGGTGACGGCCGGCATCGTCAGCGCGCTCGGCCGCACGCTGCGCGCCCGCTCCGGCCGGCGCATCGACAGCGTGGTCCAGACGGACGCGCCGCTGAACCCCGGCAACTCCGGCGGCCCGCTGGTGGACGGCGCCGGGCGCGTGGTCGGCATCAACACGGCCATGATAGCCGGCGGCCAGGGCATCTGCTTCGCGGTCGGCATCGACACCGCCATCGATGTGGCGACGCGGCTGATGCGCGACGGCCGCGTGCGCCGCGCCTTCCTCGGCGTGTCGGCGCAAACCGTGCCGCTGGAGCGGCGCGTCGCCCGCGCCAACGGGGTGGAGCAAGCCTCGGCCGCCCTGGTGTCGGAGGTGCAGCCGGACGGCCCCGCCGCGCTCGCCGGGCTGCGCGCGGGCGACGCGGTGGTCGCCCTCGACGGCGAAGCGGTCTCCGGCGTGGACGACCTGCACCGCGCCCTCACCGCCGAACGCATCGGCCGGCCGCTGCGGGTGGACATCCTGCGCCGCGCCCGGCGCGACGCGGTGACGGCGGTGCCGCGCGAAGCAACCTGAACGGCTCACCCAGGGCCGGCGCGGCGGCCGCCGTCCCCGCCCCGCCCCTCCTCGAACGGTTCGGCGCCTCCCACCCGCAACGCCAAAGCCACCGGCACCGCCGCGGCGCAGAGCAACGCCATCGCCCAGTATCCCCCGCCGCCGAAGCGCCCGTAGAGCGGCCCCGACGCCAGCGTCAGCGCCGCCATCGCCGCCCCGGTGCCGAACACGGCGTAGGCCGACTGCGCGGTCGCCGCCGCCGAGCCGGGCACCACCCGCGCGATCACCGCCATCGCCGCGAGGTGCTGCGCCGCGAAGGTCAACCCGTGCAGCGGCTGCACCAGGAACATCGCCGGCGCCCAGGCCGTCGCCGCCATCACCGACCAGCGCAACGCGCCCGCCCCGGCGGCGAGGGCGAGCAGCCCGCCCGGCCCGAGCCGCGCCAGCAGCGGGCGCCCGAGCAAAAAGAACACCGCCACCTCGGAAGCGACGGACACCGACCACAGCAGCCCGATCGCGTCGGCCTCGATCCCCGCCGCCTGCCAGCGCAAGGTGGCGAAGCCGGTGTAGAAGGCGTGGCTGCCCGAAACCAAAGCCGACACCAGCA
Organism: Craurococcus roseus; assembly: GCF_039523795.1. Classification (NCBI taxonomy): domain Bacteria; kingdom Pseudomonadati; phylum Pseudomonadota; class Alphaproteobacteria; order Acetobacterales; family Acetobacteraceae; genus Craurococcus; species Craurococcus roseus. Next base: position 536,127 of record NZ_BAAAFZ010000008.1, read on the forward strand.
GCAAGCGCCGGAAGGCCGGGATGGCGAGCAGCGCCCGCGTCCTCCCCGTTGCCGGCGCCGCCTCCGCCTCGCGCCGGACGCCCGGCCGCGGCGGAGCGGCGCCCGCGGGCGGTCGGGGCAGCAGCAGCAAGGCCCCGGCCGCGAGCGCGAACAGGCCCGCGTTCAGCCCGAGCACCACGACGGCCACGCCGGCTTCCTCCACGGCCCGCCCGGCGAGCGCCGCCCCGGCGATGAAGGCCGCCGCCCCCGCCCCGCGCACCACGCCGTAGTCGAAGCCGCCGCTCCCGCGGGGCCGGGCGGCGGCGCGCACCGCCAAGGCGTCCGGCAACGGGCCGAGCGGCCCGGTCGCCGCGTGCTGGACCACACCGACCGCCAACAGCAACGCCGCCGAGCCGACGGGCACCAATCCATAGCCGAGGCCGGACGCCGCCCCGGCCAGGAGCAGCGCCGCCAGCACCGCCCGCGGCGCGCCGAGCCGGTCGGTGAGCGCGCCGGCCAGCGGCATCGAGAGGAGCCGCGCCGCGATGCCGAGCGCGAGCAGCACCCCGATCTGCTCCGCCGTGGCGCCCCGTTCGGCGAGCACGGCCGGCAGGAACGGGCTGAGCACGCCCCAGCCGCCGTAAAGCACGACGTAGAGCAGCAGGTACGCGGGAAAGGCGCCCACCGCTCAGCCGCCGCGCCGGAGCGGCGCCGGGCGCGGCCACGGGTCGGTGGCGGTCAACCGTAGTGGTGGCGGCAGGCCGCGATCTCGATCCGCTGCTCCGCCCCGCGCCCGACCACCCTGTAAACCAGCCGATGTTCCTGCGTGATGCGGCGGGACCAGAAGCCGGCCAAGTCGCCCCGCAACGGCTCCGGCTTGCCCAAGCCCTCGAAGGGGCTCCGCCGGGCGGACTCGATCAAACCGTTGATGCGGAGCAGGGTCTTCGGATCGGTTCGCGCCCACTCCCGGTAGTCCACCCAGGCTCCCGGCGCGAAAAGGACCTGCACCCGGTCAGCCCGCGGCGTCCTCCGTCGCCGGCTGGATCAGCGCCCGCTCCTCGCCGAGCCCGGCGTTCAAAGCCTTGATGTTCTCCAGCAGCCGCGCCGCATTGTGCGGGTTGCTCAAAAGGTGGACCGTTTCCCGCCACCCCTCGAACTCCTCTTCCGACAGCAACACCATGTTCGCCCGCCCGGTCCGCGTGACCAGCAACGGCGCGCGGCTGCTCTCCGCCTCGTCGAAGAAACGGGCGAGGTTTGCACGGAACTCGGTGAAGGAAACCTGGGTCACGGCCGGAAGTCTCCTGGCTATCTGTACATATTTATGTACATAAAATTTTCGGGTCAAGGCCAATGGCTCCGATCACGCCGGGCCGCGCGGCACCGTGTTCTCCGGCACCGAAAGCCCGCCGCGCCCGCGGCTACTCCGCCGCTTCGCGTCCAGCGGCCCGCCCGGTCCCCCGCCCGGCGTACCCGTCCCGCCCCTGCGGCGACCTCCACCCCGGCACCTTCGATGCCACCAGCGTCCGCAGCACCTGCGCCGCCCGACCCCGGCCGCCGAGGCCGCACGGCACCGTCATGCCCAGGAAGCCGGCATCGGCGAGGGCGCGCACCGCATCCCAAGGGTAAGCCTCGTCGCGGTCGATGGCCGCCGTCCGCGGCGCGGCGACGGCCCGCGCGAACGCGTTTGGAGCGCGCCCTCCTCCTACATGCCGGGCCGCACCTGTTTCCTCCCCGACCGTGCCGCCCGCGAGCATCGCCCGCCCCACCCACCGGGCCAGAAATGCTGGCGAAACCGGAACAAAAAAGGTACAATGATCGGGCGCGAACGCGGGCTGCGCCGCCTGTCCGAAGCGGCGGTGACGATGGGCGGGCGAAGGTGGGGGTGCGGCGATGTGGGCGGGCATGACGACGACCGAGCACGACGCCACCGCCTTCGAAAAGCGCCACAAGCCGACCGGCATCCGCTTGGCGCGGCCGGAGCCGGTGCCCCACACCAATCCGGCTGGCCCATGGCTTCTCCAGTCCCGGCCGGGCGCAGGCTGGGCCGCCGAGCTCAAGATCACCTACGTGCGGCCCGACCTGCGCGCTCGCGGGCTAGCCACCACCTACCGGGGGCTGCGGGACGATGAGCGCTTCCGGCGCGAGTTTGGGTACCATTCTACACTCGACCGGGCGGTGCCGGTGGGGCCGAGTGGACCGGTGCCGTGGGACGCGGCGCTGGTCGAGGTCTTCGCCATCCTGTTCTTCATCGTGCACGACACAGGCGGGTTTCGTCGGGGCAAGCCGGCCTACCCGGACAAGATCGAACTGAAGGCTCCCGAGCTGCGGGGCACCGTCGTCACCAACAAGTACGCGCAGGCTTGGTCGTGACCTGTCGGCACACGCCCATGGACTCGCCCCGGTTCGCCATGCCGGGCCGGCCCACGGCATTTGTCCGAAATCGACAAAACCGCCACCGCGCGCACCCGCGAAGCAACCGCGCCGGTTCCGCCGCACACCGGTCCATCCGACACCTCGGACCGTCGCATTCGTCCGAACGCGACACACGCCCGAAAACCGCGCCGCCTTGCTGCTACTCGTATGGCGACACCGCCGCCGCCCTGCGGAGGGCGGACCGCAGCACGCCCGCCGTCCACGCCGCGGCATTTGTCCGAACACCGCACGCCCGTCCGAAAACCAAGCCGCGCAGCCCTCCCCCGGCCCGCGGGGCGACGCCGCCGCCGGCCCTGGGCGCCACCTCGCGCAGAGGCAACGGCCGGCCGCCCATTGCACCGGCCACCGCATTCGTCCGAATCTCGCAATCGGCGGGAGAGCCGCCGCCTCAGCGTTCCGCCCGCCAGCGCAGGAACGGCGCCAACTCCGGCAACCGCCGCGGTTCCGCCGCCGGCCCCGCGATCCGCAGCCCGACCTCCGGCGCTTCCGCGATCGGCCGCGCGGCGATGCGCAGGTCGAGCGCCGCCCCCTCGCGCCCGACGGCGTCCACGGCGCCGGTCGCCGTTGCCACCGCGCCGCTCTCCGTGGAGAAGGAAACGCCCTCCAAGGTCGCGCGCCCGTCCAGGAACCGCGCCGTCCCTTCCAGCCGCTCGAAATCGGTGGCGCCGCCCTCCAGGGCGCGGCGCAGCGCCGCCTCCGCCTCGGCCAGGTCGGGCAGGACCGCGGCGGCCTGCACCGCGCCGAGGTCGTAGCCGGTGAGGATGCCGCCGCGCACGCTGAACGCCAGCGCCCCGCCGAGCGTCGCCAGCATCGCCGCCGGGCCGTGCCCGGAAGCGGCCAGTTCCGCCCGCCCATCCGCCTTCCCCGCCACGAGGTCCAGCGGCACCCCGCCGAACACCGGGCCGGCGATCGCGGCGCCCGCCAGCGCGGCGTCCAGGGCGACCCGCGGCGGCTCCGCCGCGCCCTCGACCGTCAAGCCGCCCCGGAGCGTGCCGCCTCCCAACCGAGCCTGGAAATTGTCCAAACGCAGCGTGCCGGCCGAAAGGTTGACCGCGGCCGAAACGCCCTCCAGCACCGGCAGCCCCGGCGCCTCCACCCGCGCCGCCTCCAGCGCCACCTCCGCGTCGAGCGCCGCCAAGCGCCGCAGTTCGAGCGGCCGGTCGTTGCGCCCCGCGAGCGCGGGCAGCGGCAGGCGTTCCGCCGCCAGCCGGCCGGTGATCCGCGGGCGCGGGCCGTCCAGCGCCACCGTCACGCCGGTCCCGCGCAGTCGCATCTCGCCCGCCACCAGGTCGAAATTCTCGGCGCCTACCGCGCGCGCATCCGCGTTCAGCGAGGACGCGATCAGGGCGAAGGACCCTTGCCCGAACCACGCCTCCGCCGCGCCGCCCAACAGCGGCGCGAGCAGCCGCGGCGCGCCCGGGTGCCGCGCGGTGAGCGTCGCGCCGGACACGCGCGGCCGCTGCGGCGCCGCCACATCCAGCGTGCCGCTCGCCTCCGCGCGGAGGTCGCCCATCTCGCCCTCGGCGCGAAGGGCGAGCGCCTCGGGCGGGCCGCCGCCGGAAAGGCGCAGCGCCACCGGCTGGCCGTCCAACGGCAGCAGCTCCGCCGCCCCGGCCGGGAGCAGCGCCCGGAGCGCCGCGCCATCGGCGCCGTTCAGCTCGACGTTGACGTCCGACAAGCGCGGGGTTTGCCCGAGCGCGGCGTTCCCCGACGCCACCACGTCCACCTCGCCCAGCCGGAAGGCGAGGCGCCGCAGCGCCAGCCGGCCGGCTTCCGTCGCCGCGTCCAGCGCGGCGCGTCCCGCCGCCACACCGCGCCAGGACACCCGCTCGGCCGCGAGCCGCAGGTTCAGGTCCACGCCCGCCGCCGCACGGGCGGCCAGCGCCGGCCATTCGGACGCGTCCGCCGGCAGCAGCCCGTCGAGGTCCAGGCGGTCGAACACCAGCCCGAGGCCCACGGACGGCCGCGGCCCGGACCGCAGCACGCCGGCCCCCGTCACCCGCGCGCCGTCCACGGTGGCGACGAGGTCGGAGAAGGCCGCCTCGCCCTCCTGCAAGGCCAGCCGGAACCGCCCTTCGCCGGAGCGCAGCCGGGCCGGGTCGGTGCCGGCCAGCGGCAGCCCGAGCGCCTCCAGCGTCGAGCGGAGGTCGTTGCCCACGAATTGCAGCGCCGCTTCCAACCGCGCCCCGGCCGTGGCGCCGGCGAGTTCGACCGTCGTCTCTCCCGGCAGCACGGCAGAAACGTCCGAGAGCGTCAGCCGCTCGCCTTGGAGGAAGGCGCCGCCGCGCAGCCGCCGCAGCGGCACCCCAGCCAAGGACGTCGCCTCCGCGGACAGGTCCACGCTCACCGGCACCGTCCGCTCCGCCGCGCCGTCCCGCCCCAGCGCGGCCCGCAGCGCCGCGACCCAGGCGTCGAGGTCCAGCCGGCCGGCGTTGAGCGTGATGTCGAGGCGCGGCGCCGGGTCGAGCCGGAGCGTCACCGCCCCCCGCGCCGGCTGCCCGCCGAGGTCGAGGGAAAGGTCGTCGGCCGCCAACAGGTCGGCCGCGGCGGTGAAGCGGCTGGTCGTCGCCCGGAACGGCACCGCGGGCGCCGGCACCAGCGCGGACAGGTCGGGCCCTGCCGCTTCCAACCGCCCTTCGTACCCGCCGGCGGGCAGCAGCACGCCCCGCGCGGAAAGGGTCGCGCCGCCCACCGCCAAGCCGAGGTCCAGCGGCGCGATGCCGTCGGCGCCCGCGCGGCCGAGCTGGCCGGAGAAGCGCACCGCCTGCCCGCGCCAAGCGAAGCTACCTTCCGCCACCAGCGCTTCGGTGGCGCCGCCGGTGACGAGGCGCGCGTCCACCTTCTCCAGCTCCAACCCGCCGACCAGCACCCGGCAGTCCTCCAGCCGGGCGTCGAGCACGGTGAGCCAGGGCGGGGGCCGGAAGCTCGGCAGCGCGCCGGGCGGCCAGGGCAGACGGATCTCGCCGCCGACCAGCACGATCTCGCGCGGCTCCAGCCGCAGGGCGAGCAGCGCCGCGAGGTCGAGGCGGAGGCGCATGGCGCGGGCGCGCACCGTCACCCCGTCACCGGCGTCGCCCACCGCCACCGCGCCGGCCTCCACCCGCGGGTTGGGCAGCAGCACCAGGGCGATCGGTCCTTCCAGGGCCACCGGCCGCCCGAGCCGCGCCGAGGCGATGTCGGCGAGGCGGCCGCGCCACGCCTCCCAGTCGACGACGCGCGGCGCCGCCCACAGCCCGGCGCCGAGCAGCGCCAGGAGCAGCAAAACCGAAACCGAGAGGCGTCGCGTCAAGGGGCGGCGGTGCCCCAGCCGCCTCCGCCGGGGGTCTCCACCACCAGCGCGTCGCCCGCGGCCAGGTCGGCGGCGCCGGCGTTGCCGGGGATGGGCTCGACCCGCCCGTCCGCGCCGCGCTCCACCCACTGCCGGCCGGGCGCGCCGTCCGCGCCGCCCGCCATGCCGTGCGGCGCCACGTTCCGGCGGGACGCGACCACCACCGCCTGCATCGGGCGGAGGAAGCGGATGCGCCGCCGCGCGCCGTCGCCGCCGCGCCACCGCCCCGCGCCGCCGGAGCCGCGGCGGATGGAGAACTCCTCCAGCCGGACAGGGTAGCGCAGCTCCAGCACCTCCGGGTCGGTCATGCGGGTGTTGGTCATGTGCGTCTGCACCGGCCCCCAGCCGTCGAAGCCCGGCCCGGCGCCGACGCCGCCGCAGACCGTCTCGTAGTACTGGTAGCGGTAGTCGCCGAAGAGGACGTTGTTCATGGTGGCCTGGGCCGAGGCGCAGGCGCCGAGCGCCGCCAGCAGCGCGTTGCACGTCACCTGGCTGACCTCGGTGTTGCCGGCGACCACCGCCGCGCCCGGCCGAGGCGACAGGAAGCTGCCCTCCGGCACCACGATGCGGAGCGGCTTCAGGCAGCCGTCGTTGAGCGGGATGTCCTCGCCCACCAGGGCGCGGAAGCAGTAGAGCACCACGGCCCGGCACACCGCGGCCGGGGCGTTGAAGTTGCCCGGCCGCTGCGGCCCGGTGCCGGTGAAGTCGATGGTGGCGCCCCGCGCCGCCCGGTCCACGCGCACGGAGACGCGCAGTGGCGTGCCGTCGTCCGTGCGGGTCTCGAACGCGCCGTCCTGGAGCCTGTCCAGCACGCGGCGGACGCTCTCCTCGGCGTTGTCCATGACGTGCCGCATGTAGGCGCGCACCGTGTCCAGCCCGTACTCGGCGACCGCGCGGCGCAGCTCCTGCGCGCCCTTCTCGTTCGACGCCACCTGCGCCTTGACGTCGGCGACGTTCACGTCCGGCGAGCGGGCGGGGTAGCGCGCCCCGGCCAGCAGGGCGCGGAACTCGGCCTCGCGGAAGTGGCCGGCTTCGACGAGGAGGAAGTCGTCGATGACCACGCCCTCCTCCTCCAGAGTCCGGCTCCCGGGCGGCGTCGAGCCCGGGGTGAGGCCGCCGATGTCGGCGTGGTGGCCGCGGCTGCCGACGAAGAACAGGATCTCGCGCCCGGCGTCGTCGAACACGGGGGTGATGACGGTCACGTCCGGCAGGTGCGTGCCGCCGTTGTAGGGGTTGTTCAACGCCACCACGTCGCCCGGCTTCAGGGCGGGGCCGCGCGAGCGGATCACCGTCCGCACGCTCTCGCCCATGGCGCCGAGGTGAACCGGGACGTGCGGCGCGTTGGCCACCAGCGCGCCGGTGGCGTCGAAGACCGCGCAGGAGAAGTCCAACCGCTCCTTGATGTTGACGGACAGGCTGGTGTTCCGGAGCACTGCGCCGGCCTGCTCGGCGGCGCTCATGAAAAGGTTGTTGAACAGCTCCAGCATCACCGGGTCGGGCCGCGCGGCGTCGGCCACCCGCGCCGCCTCGCGCGGTTCGGTGCGACGCAGCAGCAGGTGGTTCAGCGCCGTGACCTCCGCGGTCCAGCCCGGCTCGACCACCGTGGTCGCGTTGGCCTCGCGGATCAGCGCCGGGCCGGGGATGCGGTCGTCGCGCCGCAGCGCCTCGCGGTCGAACACCGGCGCCTGGTGCTCCGCTCCCGCGGTCCAGAGGGCCACGGTGTCGATCGGCTCCGGCGGGTCGCCGCCTTCCCGCGCCGGCAGCGCCGCTTCCTCCACCCGCTCGCCGGCCGCCGTGACCTCGGCAACGCAAGCCTCCACCACCACCTCCCGCTCCGGCGTGGCGAAGCCGAAGCGTTGGCGGTGCGCGGCGGTGAAGGCGTCCAGCACCTCCGCGTGCGGCCCGAAGGGCACCGGCAGGAAGGTGTCGGTGCCGGCGTAGCGCAGGTGCAGCCGCCGCTGCGCCGAGACGCGCGCCGGGTCGGCCCCCTGCCCCAGCAGCTCCTCCCGCCCCGCCTCCGCCAGCGCGTCCAGCCTCCCGGCGAGATCGGCCATGCCCCCGGCCGAGAGCGGCGCCTCCACCGCGCCCTCGCGGATCGTGCTCTGGTCCGCGAGGCCCATCCCGTAGGCGGAGAGCACGCCGGCGAAGGGGTGGATGAACACCGTTTCCATGCCCAGCTCGTCCGCGACCAAGCAGGCGTGCTGGCCGCCGGCGCCGCCGAAGCATTGCAGGGCGAAGCGCGTCGCGTCCTGGCCCTTCTGGATGGACACCTGCTTGATGGCGTTCGCCATGTTGGACACGGCCACGCGCAGGAAGCCCTCCGCCACGTGGCGCGGCGTCTGCGGCTGCCCGGTGGCGGCGCCCACCTCCCGCGCCAGGGCGGCGAAGCGCTCGGAAACCACGTCGGCGTCGAGCGGCTGGTCGCCCTCCGGCCCGAAGATCGCCGGGAAGTGCCGCGGCTGCACCTTGCCCAGCATGACGTTGGCGTCGGTGACGGTGAGCGGCCCGCCGTTGCGGTAGCAGGCCGGGCCGGGGTTGGCGCCGGCGCTGCCCGGGCCGACGCGGAACCGCGAGCCGTCGAAGTGCAGGATGGAGCCGCCGCCGGCCGCGACCGTGTTGATGGCCATCATCGGCGCCCGCATCCGCACGCCGGCCACCTGCGTCTCGAAGGCGCGCTCGAAGGCGCCGGCGTAGAGCGCGACGTCCGTGGAGGTGCCGCCCATGTCGAAGCCGATGACGCGGTCGAGCCCCGCCATGGCGGCGGTGCGCGCGGCGCCGACGATGCCGCCGGCCGGGCCGCTCAGGATCGCGTCCTTGCCCTGGAACCGCCCCGCCTCGGCGAGCCCGCCCGAGGACTGCATGAAGAACAGCCGGACGCCGGGCAGCTCCGACGCCACCTGCTCCACGTAGCGGCGCAGGATCGGCGAAAGGTAGGCGTCCACCACCGCCGTGTCGCCGCGCGGCACGATCCGCGGCAGCGGCGACGCCTCGTGCGACAGCGAGACCTGCGGAAAGCCGGCCTCGCGCGCCAGCTCGCCCACGCGCTTCTCGTGCGCCGGGTTGGTCCAGGCGTGCATGAGCGCCACCGCGACCGCGCGGATGCCCAGCCCGTGCGCCTCGGCCAGCGCGGCGCGGGCGGCGCCATCGTCCAAGGGCTCGATCTCGGCGCCGTCCGCGGCCACGCGCCCGCCGATCTCGGCCGCCCGCTCGTGCAGCAGGTCGGGCAGGCGCACGTGGAGATCGAAGAGGCGCGGCCGGGCCTGGTCGCCGATCCGCAGCAGGTCGGCGAAGCCGCGGTTCACCAGCAGCAGCACCCGCTCGCCCCGGCGCTCCAAAAGGGCGTTGGTGGCGACGGTGGTGCCCATCTTGACGGCCTCGACCGCGCCGGGCGGGATCGGCGCGCCGGGCGCGAGGCCCAGGACGGCGCGGATGCCCGCCACCGCCGCGTCCCGGTAGCGGTCCGGGTTCTCGGACAGCAGCTTGGCCGTGAGGAGCCGCCCGGCCGGGTCGCGCGCGACGATGTCGGTGAAGGTGCCGCCGCGGTCTACCCAGAATTGCCACCCATCGCCAGCCATCGCCCCTCGCGCCCCGAAGACCGGTCCGAGAATGCGAGCGGCCACCGTGCGGGGCAACCCGGCACTCGCGCCGCCCGGGGGCCGTGCTAGAGACACGGGCTGAGCAGGAGCGTCGGCGGGCATTGGGCGTGTGGGGCAAGATCCTGGGCGGGATGGCGGGCTTCTTCACCGGCGGGCCGCTCGGCGCCGTGGTGGGCGCCGCGATGGGCCACGCCGCGGACGAGGGCACGATCGGCCGCGCCTTCCGCCCGTCCCCGCACGGCGCGGCGGACTTGGCGGCGATGCTCGGCTCGCGCGAGCAGGTCTTCGCCATCTGCGTGGTGGTGCTCTCGGCCAAGCTGGCCAAGTGCGACGGGCCTGTGAGGCGGGAGGAGATCGACGCCTTCAAGCGCCTGTTCCGCATCCCGCCCGAGAGCCTGCGCGAGGTCGGCCAGCTCTTCGACGAAGCGCGCGACAGCGCCGAGGGCTACGAAAGCTTCGCTCAGCGGCTCGGCCAAGCCTTCGCCGACAACAAGGGCATGCTGGAGGACGTGCTGACGGCGCTGTTCCAGATCGCCCGCGCCGACGGGCCGCTGACCCGCGCCGAGGTGGCCTTCCTGCAAGGGACTCAGGTCCGCTTCGGCCTCGACGCCTTCGCCTGGGAACGGGCGCGGGACGGCCGCCCCGGCGCGTCCTCGGCGGCGGCAGCCGTCGGCCCCGATCCCTACGCCGTGCTCGGCCTGTCGCGCGAGGCTTCGGACGCCGACATCCGCCAAGCGTGGCGCCGCTTGATGCGCGAGAACCACCCGGACAGCCTGGCGGCGCGCGGCGTGCCGCAGGAGTTCGTGAAGCGCGCGACCGAGAAGGTGGCCGGCATCAACGCCGCCTGGGACCGCATCAAACGCGAGCGCGGGCTGTGACGGGCGACTCGGCCGCCCCGCCCGCATGGTGATCCGCGACGCGCCCAGCCCGAACCACGACGAGCGCCCGCCGGGCGGGCCGATCGACACGCTCGTCCTCCACTACACCGGGATGCGCACCGCCGAGGAAGCGCTCGTGCGGCTGCGCGACCCGGCGTCGCGCGTCTCGGCGCACTACGTCGTCGAGGAGGACGGCTTGGTGTGGCGCCTGGTGCCGGAAGGGCGGCGCGCGTGGCACGCGGGCGCGTCCCACTGGCGCGGGCGCGAGTCGCTGAACGGGCGCAGCATCGGCGTCGAGGTCGTGAATCCCGGGCACGAATGGGGCTACCGGCCGTTCCCGGCGCTGCAGATGGCGGCGGTGTGCGACCTCTGCCTGGAGATCATCGCGCGACACGCGATCGCCGCGCGCGACGTGGTCGCGCACAGCGACGTCTCGCCCGACCGCAAGCAGGACCCGGGCGAATTGTTCGATTGGGAAGGCTTGGCCGCGAACGGCGTCGGGCTTTGGCCGTGCGCCGCCGCGACGGGGTGTGTAGCGGCTGACACACCGGGCACGGAAGCGGGTGTGACGGCATTCCTCGCCGCCATCGGCTACCGCACGGACCTCCCGCTGCCGGTCCTGCTCACGGCGTTCCAGCGCCGTTGGCGGCCGGAGCGCGTGGACGGCGCGGCGGACGCTGGCACGTTCCGACGGCTCGCGGAGGTGGCCGCGCTTCACGGCGGCAACGGCGCGGATTCGCGGGGCATTGACGCGGGCGCTCCGGCGCGCACATAGCGCGGTCGCGCCAGGCGGCTGGACGGCCGCTGGCCCCGGTTCGCGCCGGGGCTGGAGGAAAGTCCGGGCTCCACAGGAACCACGGTGCCGGCTAACGGCCGGCGGGGGCGACCCCAGGGAAAGTGCCACAGAAAGCAAACCGCCCGGCCCTGGCCACGTCCGAAAGGACGCGGCCGCACGCGCCGGGCAAGGGTGAAAGGGTGCGGCAAGAGCGCACCGCGCCCCCGGCAACGGGGGCGGCACGGCAAACCCCACCGGGAGCAAGGCCTAATAGGGGCGGCCGGCGGAGCCGGGGGTCGGGACTTCTGTCCCGGCGCCGGTGGACGCGGGGGCGGTCCTGCCCCGCCGCCCGGGTTGGCCGCGAGAGGCGCGCCGCGAGGCGCGTCCCAGAGGAATGGCCGTCCCATCCCCGTTATCCACGGGGTTGGACAGAACCCGGCTTACAGGCCGCCTGGCGCCCCTTTCCCCACAAGCTTTCCACAGGCTTGTCCACCGAGTCGGTTACTCATCGCCCAAAGAACGAAACCGAAGGACCACCCCGCTTGGGGCACCTCACGGCGATGTTCTTGAGCATGGATGAGTTTCCTAACCGCGTCTGCAAGACAAAGCCGTTCGTTACAGATTGTTTGGTTGACGCGGGCGCATTGGCGCTTGCTGGGGGGCGTTAGCCCATGATACACCCTCGCTATCCCGCAAGGGCCCAGAGCAACGCTTCGGGGGGAGCGTCCGGGCCCGAACGGGATGAGGTCGGGCGAGCCGGCGGGGTCGGGGGGCCTCGCCGGCCGCGCCTCCAACCGGGGCGCGGCCGTAGCCGGGCGCAGGGGGAGGCGGGGCCATTTTCTTCGGCGCGGAAGCGGTGGCGTTCGACGCCAAGAAGACGCGGCTCTCCGTGCCGTCGTCCTTCCGCGCCGTCCTCGCGCAATCCGGCGACCAGGACGTGGTGCTCCGCCCTTCCAGCCATTCGCCCTGCATCGACGTCTGGCCGAAGAACACCTTCCAGGCCGAGGTCGAGCGCCGCACCCGCGACATCGATCCGTTCAGCGAAGAATTCGACTCCGTCACCGACGACCTGACGGTCCGCGCCTACGACACCCGCGTGGACGCCGACGGCCGGGTCGTGCTGCCGAAGACCCTGCTCGCCGAGGTGCCGCTGGACGCCAACGCGCTGATCGTCGGCCGCCGCAGCTTCTTCCAGATCTGGTCCGCGCCGGTGTGGGCCGAGCGCCAGGCCGCGGCGGCCGCCGCCAAGAAGGCGGCTCGCGCCTCCGGCGAAGGAGGCGCGGCGTGAGCGGCGGCACCGGCCACCTCCCCGTGATGCTGTCCGAGGTCTTGGAAACCTTGGCTCCGCGCGACGGAGCCGCCTACCTCGACGGCACCTTCGGCGGTGGCGGCTACGCCCGCGCGATCCTGGAAGCCGCCCCCCGTTGCACCCTGTTCGCCATCGACTGCGACCCGGACGCCATCGCCCGCGGCGCCGCCCTGGCCGCGCGCTTTCCGGGCCGACTCCACCTGTTGCAAGGCCGCTTCGGCGACATGCTCTCCCTCTTGGAAGGCGTGGGCGTCGCGGCGCTCGACGGCGTTGTGTTGGATCTGGGGGTGTCGTCGTTCCAGTTGGATGAACCAGAACGAGGTTTTTCGTTCCGATTCAACGGTCCGCTTGACATGCGCATGGGTAAGGTAGGCAATTCCGCTCAAGATATCGTGAACTCGATCCCGGAGTCGGAATTGGCCGACCTGCTCTTCAATCTCGGTGAAGAACGGCACGCGCGGCGGATCGCCCGCGCGATCGTGGCAGCCCGCCGCGAGGGACCCATCACGACAACGGAACAGTTGGCCGGAATCGTCCGCGCTGCCGCCCCTCGCGACCCTTCCGGCCTGGACCGCGCCACCCGCAGTTTCCAGGCGCTCCGCATCGCGGTGAACGACGAGTTGGGCGAGGTCGAGCGCGGCTTGGCCGCCGCCGCGGGCCTGTTGGCGCCGGGCGGCCGGTTGGTGGTGGTGGCCTTCCATTCGCTCGAAGACCGGATTGTGAAACGGTTCATGGCCCGGTCCGCCGGCCGCGGTGCCGGCGCTTCCCGCCACGACCCGGCCTCGCTCGCCCGCCCGCCCGCCGCCGGCGCCGCAACCGCCGCCGCCTTCCGCTTGCTGACGCCACGGGCGCTCCGCCCAGGCGCCCGCGAGGCGGACGCCAACCCGCGTTCGCGGAGCGCTCGGCTCCGAGCCATCGAACGCCTCGCCCCGCAGGACGTCGCCGCATGATACGCCCGCTCACGCTCCTTTCCGTCATCGCGGCCGCTGGCGCGGGGCTGCACGTCTACAACACCAAGCACGCGGTGTTCATGCTGGACCGCGAGTTGCGGACCATCGCGGTCGGCATCCAGGAGGCGGAAACCCGCACCCAGGCGCTGCAAGCGGAATGGGCCTGGGCGACGGAGCAGGAGCGGCTCCGCGCCTTGGCGCAGCGCCACCTCGCCCTTGAGCCGATGCAGCCCGCCCAATTCGTCCGATTCGCGGAAGCCGAGCGCCGCCTGCCACCGCCCGAAGCCCACGGCGGCCCCGTCGCCCTTTTCGCCCCGAACGAGCCATCGGCGGCGGGGAACCGGACGCGGATCGCGCTGTTGTTGCCCGAGCCGGCGGCGCCTGGGCGCGCTTCCCCGGCCGCGCCGCCGCCCGCCGCCCCCGTGCCGACGCTGACCGCCGTGGCCCAGGCCGCGCTGGCCGCCGCGGCGTCCAAGCCCCTGCCGCTCCCCGCGCCGGCCGCGCCGGAAGCGCCGCCGGTGGTGGCCCGCACCGCCGTCGCGCTTCCCCCGTTGCC
>NZ_BAAAFZ010000009.1:0-61622 GCF_039523795.1 Craurococcus roseus
AGCTGATGGACGACAGCGGCTCGGTGTTGGCCATCGCACGTTCCATGACCGCTTGGCTGGGCGAGCGCCGCGCCATCCTCGCGGTTGTGCTGGCCGGCGCGTTGGTCACCTATGGCGGCGTCAGCCTGTTCGTGGCCTACTTCGTGCTAGCGCCGATGGCCCACGCCCTGTTCCGGGCGGCGGACATCCCGCGCCGGCTGATGCCGGCCGCCATCGCGCTCGGCGCCTCCACCTTCACCATGTCGGCGCTGCCGGGCACGCCGGCGATCCAGAACGCGATCCCGATGCCCTTTTTCGGCACGACGCCCTGGGCGGCGCCGGGCATCGGCTTGGTGGCCGCCGCGATCATGCTCGCTTTCGGCCTGTGGTGGCTGCGGCTGCGGGAAGCCGGGGCTCGCCGCGCCGGCGAAGGCTACGGGCGGTCGCCGGGCCCGCCGTCCGCGGCCGACACGGACGCGGCCAGCGCGGACGCGGCGGCCGACGACCCACTGGTGCGCGAACGCGCCACCGCGGCGCGCGAGTTCGACCCGGCCGAAGCGCACCGCGGCCGGCACGCCGATGATCCGCTCCCCTTCGCCGTCGCCGCGGCGCCGCTCGCCGTGGTGGTGGCCGTGAATCTCGCCACGACCCTGCTGGTGCTCCCGCGTCTCGACGCGGGGTTCCTGGCGGAGGAGCGCTGGGGCGCGACCACGCTCCACGCCGTCGGCGGGGTGTGGTCGGTGGCGGTGGCGTTGGCCGCCGCGGTCGTTGCACTGGTGCTGCTCAACCGGCGGCGCTTGCCCGACCTGCGCGGCAGCGTGGACGCCGGCGCCAACGCCTCCGTTCTGCCCGTGCTCAGCGTGGCGAGCCTGGTGGGCTTCGGCGCCGTGGTGGCGAGCCTGCCCGCCTTCGCGGCGGTGCGTGACTGGGTGCTCGGCCTCGGCGGCGGGCCGCTCGTCTCGCTCGCCGTGGCCACGAACGCGCTGGCCGCCCTGACCGGCTCGGCCTCGGGCGGGTTGACGATCGCGCTGGAAGCGCTCGGCGGCACCTACCTGCGCTTGGCGGCGGAGCGTGGCATCGACCCGGCGCTGCTGCACCGGATCGCGGTGATCGGCTCCGGCACGCTGGACGGCCTGCCGCACAACGGCGCGGTGGTGACGCTGCTCGCCGTGTGCGGCTGCACGCACCGGGAGAGCTACCTCGACGTCGCCATGGTGGGCATCGTCGGGGCGCTCGTCGCGCTCGTCGTGGTCATCGCCCTGGGCGGGCTGGTCGGGTCCTTCTGAGCGCGCCGGGTGTCGCCCCGCGAACCCGCCCGGCTCCGCGCCCCGGAGTCAGGCGGCGTCCTGCGCCCAAACCTTGTCGGCCCCGCCGGCGCGCAGGATCTCCGTGGCCGTGGCCTCCAACTCCGGGCGCGTCGCCCGCGCGATCAGGATGGCGCGGTCCCCGTTTGCCCCGTCGGGGCCACCCAGGGCATGCACGCCCGCCGCCGAGACGCCACCGGCCAGGGCCGCCGCGCCGAAGGCGATCGCCGCCGCGCCACCGGTCATGACGGTGACGCCGGCGGCCGCCAGCGCGGCGATCGCGCCCGCCAAGCCTGTTTTCAGCGTGCGGAGCTTGCGCACGTCCGACTCGGTGGAAACCTCCTCGCGCGGTCCGGGGTCGGGCACGCCGTCCAGATCCACGTCGTAGGCCAGCGACAGGTTCGCGCGGTTGAAGCCAGCGCTCTGCAGCCGGTACGCCGCCGCCTCCAGCTGCTCGCGGTCGTGGAATAACCCGAGCACTTCGCGATGGCCGCGCCCAGGGGCCACGGGGGATGCTCCGGGGTTCGATGTTCCGCTCGTCATCATGGCTCCTAGCGATTGTGGAACACGACCAGCGGCAACGCCGCCGCGCCGCCGCCAGTTGCTGGTTGAGGTGACCGCCAAAGGACAGAGTGTCAATCGGCGTGGAACTGGGGCTCTGTCGCTGATTGCGTGCTGATCATGCTGGGGCGAGCAGGCGCGCGCGCAGCAGGTCGAGCTTGCCGCGGCCGTACATCTGGCGGCGGATCAGCTTGAGCCTGGTGATGTGCCGCGCCCTCCGCGGCGCGGCCGGCGTGGTCCTCACGCTGGCGCTCGCCAGGGCGGCGCAGAACCTGCTCCCCGCGCGGCCGCGGCCGCGCGTCGCCATGCCCGACTTCCCGTTCCCGCCGCTCGGCCACCTGCACGACCTGGCCGATTGGAGTTCGATGCCGTCCGACACCGCGGCGCTCGCCTTCGCGCTCGTCGCGGTCGCCTGGGCGTCGTCGCGCCGGCTCGGCGCGGCGGCGCTGGTCTGGGCCGTTCTGGTGACCTGCTTGCCGCGCCTGTACATGGGGTACCACCACCTGTCAGATTTGCTCGTAGGCGCGGCGCTCGGCGTGCTGTCGGTTGCGGGCGCCGCTGCCGGCGGGTGCCGCCGCCTCGGCCGGCGCGCGGCTCCGCCGCCTCGACGCGCGCGCGCCCGGCCTGCTGCCGCTCGCCTTCTTCGCGCTCGGCGCCGAGCGCCTCCACGTGTTCGAGTCCACCCGCAAGATGGCGGTGGCGGCGGGCCAAGTGGCCCACGCGGTGACCGCGGAGGAGGAGCCGGCGGGCGAGGACGAGGCCACATGCGGCGGGTCGGTCCCCGAGGCGCCCTGCGCCGCGCTCGCGGCGGATTGAAGAATCGCGGGGCGGCCTCATTCGGCGAGGAGCGGACCGTAGGCCGGGGGCGCCGCGGGCCGGATCCGCCCCGGCGGAGGCGGGCCGGGTCGACGTCGGCTCACGATGGGTGGAGCCGCGCAGCCGCGCCGGAAGGGCGCGGCGTCCCGGCTCACCCCATGTCGTCGCCGGCGAAGCAGGCCCGGAAATGGGCCGAGTTCCGGTCCAAAAAGTCGTCGCGCCTGAACCTGTTCACGCGGACGTCCCGGATGTCGGCCTCCGTGTCGGGGACCCTGGCCACCGTGACCCAGAAATCCCGGAAAGGGCCGAGCGAGCCTTCCTCGTCCCGGGCGGCGAAGGAGCCGCAGACCCACCGCTCGTCGTCGTTCCCGTTGCGGCGGACCTCGACGTCGGCGAACTCCACGTCGTCCTTGTCCGGGGCGCGGTCGAGGATGCGCCGCTGCGCGGCGGCCCTGGCCTCCGCGCCCCAGTCCCTTTCCGGGCCCCGCGGCGCGAGCGAGGCGGCGGCCGCGACGAGGGCGGCTCCCAGGACGGCCAGGGCGCCCGACAAGATCCAGCGCCGACGGACCCGGCCGCCGCTATCCATCACCCGACGGCCCGGTGCCGGATGGCGGTCTGTTGCGATGCACGATGCGATCTCCGGACGGCTGGAATGCGGCTCGGCCGGCCATGGGGTAGCCAGGCACGGCACGGCGCCGACGTAAGTCGATTGTACACCTTCCGGTCAAGTCGTTGCGGCATCATCGGGAGCGCCGGAAGCCGCTTCGAGGCCGCGGTGTGTCCCTCCCGCACCGCGCGGGAGCCGCGGCATGCCGCCGGAGGGCAGCCCCGGAACTACGACGGCCGGGCGGCGCCCGCCGGCGAGCCCGCGATCTCGCGGACCAGCTTGCGCTTCACCGCGAGCCCGAAAGCCTCGAAATCCGCCACCGCGACGACGAAGGCGCCGGGCCCGCCGATCACGTTCTCCTCGTAGTACCGGTCCAGGGGGCCGGATGAGCGGCCGAAGGCCGGGCGGTCGTTCATGATGGCCAGGCCGTTGACCGTGATGCCCTCGGCCACTGCCCGGTCGCGGGCGTCCCCGGCCGGCGGGCCGCTGTTGTTCTCCCCGTCGCCGGAGACGTCGACCACCCGCCGGGTGGCCTCCCACGGGCAGTCGGCCAGCACGCGGCGCGAGAAGTCGATGGCGCCCCAGAGCGAGGTCTGGCCGACCGCGTTGCTCGGCGCCTTCGCGAGCGCCTCCGCCCAGGCATCCGCGTCGGCCTGCGAAGCTATGCGCGCCCAGGGGAGGACCACGCGCTGGTACTCGACGCCGGACCATTCGACGTAGGCGAGCGCGGCGGCGCCGAGCATGCCGCCGCGGATCGCCCGCACGATCTCCGGGTCGGAGACCGCCGAGCGGTAGCCCTCGCGCTGCAGCCGCGCCTCGTCCGGGTCGATGGAGCGGGAGACGTCGGCGGCGAGCACCAGGGCTATGTCGACGGCCCCGGGCGCGGCGCGGGCGGCCCGGGGCGGGCCGAGGCCGGCCAGGGCGACGCAGGCGCAGGCCAGAACGGCACGTCGGCGCATCGGCAAACCCTTCCACCGGCGTCCAGGGAAGCTCCCGCCCCCTTCACGGTTCCCTGCCGAGGCCGGCGGGCGCGGCGTCCGCCGCCTCGCCGCGAATGGGCGCCCGGAGGCGTCCCACGCCATCGGCTCGGATCGGGCCTTTCCTGAACGGCGCCGGGGTCTCCTCCCGGCCGGTTCTGGTTCCGGCTCGGTGACGCCCCGGCCGAACTACAAGCTATGGGCTAGCAGATAGTTGCTACGACAACCTGGATGTCCTATGGCTGGCCAGCCGGCGGCGCTCCGGCACGGGCGCCGGCGAGGGCATCAGCGTGAGCGCGTCGTCCTCCACCCCGACCCGCGCCTCCGGGTAGGCCGCCAGCGCGAGTGCGAGCGCCTCGCGGGCGTGCGCCCGGAACTGCCGCGGCTGCGCGAACCCGGCCCCGAACTGCCGGTACAGGGCCGGCCACGGCACGCGCGTGGGCCGCGCGAGATGGTGCAGGCGGTAGGCCAGCCAGATGTAGAGGTCGATCGCCATGCTGCGCCCCGACAGCGCCCGGATCGCCGACTCGCGCACCGGCAGCGGGTGCCGGATCAGCGACTCGTAGAAGACCTCGTCCAGCACCACCGTTTCGCGCCAGAGCGGGAGCTGCTGGCCGGCGTCGCCTCTCCCCTCCCCTCTCCCCGGCAGGATCGCTTCTCGGACGAAGCCGCCGTTGAGCACGGCTTCGCCCCTCTCGCCGAGTCGGTAAAAGGTCAGCCGGCAGAGGCTCAGGCGCCGGCTCTGCTCGCGCACCGCTTCGTAGCCCTTGCCGCCGCTGTTCAGCCCCATGGCCTTCAGCCAACTGTGCATCGAGCGGCCGAGTTCGACCTCGCGCGAGCGGGTCTTGATCGCCTCCGTCTGGAGGTAGAGCAGGATCAGGCGGGCGACGTAGCCGAACGGGACGCCGGCGGCGGCGCCGTCGCGGGTCTTGCCGCTCTCGATCCGCAGCCTGATGTCGGCGCCGTCACGCACCCATTCGGCCGCTTCGATGCGCTTGTGCGGGAGTGCCGTCATGGCGAAGCCCGCGTGCACGAAGCCCGGAGCCCCCGCCTCGTCGGAAAGCACCAGGTGGGCGGCCTCGACGCAGCGCCGGTCCAGCGGTGTCGCCGTCAGGCTGCGCGCGCGGTCCACGCCGACGGCTTCGAGCCGGCGGCGCAGGCGCCCTCCGAGCGCGTCGTCCGCGCCCAGCACGGGCCAATCGTCGGCGGGAAGCGGCGCCACCATGCCGCCACGGTGCCGCCCGGGGCGCCAGGCGGCAATTCGTACCCTGCCGACGCCCCCCGCGGGCGGCTCTCGTCCACAGCCGGCGATCGTATCGTGGCGCCGTCTACTAGGAAGTTATTAGAGTCTTAATTGGATGCGTCACCAGGGTACGGGGGACGACTCCAGTTCGCGTCGCCAGGGTACGAACCGGCGTCGCCAGGGTACGAAGCGCCTGTGGACAACTGTTGCTCGGTCCCGGCGCCGGGTCGGCGGTCGAGCGTCACCAGGGTACGAAACCGGACCAGGTCCAGGTGAGAAGCCGGATGCAGGACTGCGCGTAGGGGACCGATCGTTTCGCCTCGCCCCGCCGCCGCTCCCGAAAGCCGGGGTCGTACTCTACCGACGGCTGTCTTTGGCGCCTAGCTGCTTATCCGCTAGCAGCTTCCTCTCGGGGCTTCGCTCGCGGCCGGGCTGGAGGGTCGATCAAGCCCGGCCCGCGGCGCTTCATGCCCGCCTCGGCTTCCGCAAGCGCGCGGTGATCTGGATCTTGGTGCCGGTCGGTCCAGCCGTGACCGCCACGCTCTTCCTCGGCGGGCATGTGATGTGGGCCGCCGCCATTGCCTCGCCGCCGACGCGCGCATGAGCGAACGGCGATAGCTACGGGGGCATGGAATCGGCCAGCGCCGGGCTGTGATGCCGGTTCGTACTCTACTGACGCCTTCGCCTCTTTGTCCGTGTAGCTGCTAGCCGCTAGCTGCTTCCCCTTCGACGGGGCGGGGGCGCCGCCCGCAGGTCGTCCGGGTGGACCGCGAAGCCCGCCGCCGCGAGCGCGCGGCAAATCAGCACCTTCTGCGTTGTGCCCTCCGCCTGGGCGCGGTCGGCGAGCTGGTCGCCGAGGCCGCGCCGGACCCGGATGTTGACCTGCACGAGTTCCTCCGCGCCGGAGGAGGAGGTCACGGTGGCGGGACGGGTCGCCGCCGGCGCGAGGGCGGCCGGCGGCAGGCCTGCCTGCTGCGCGACCACGTCCGCGGCCACCAGGGCCTCGCGGGCCGACGGCCGGGCGATGGCGGGTTTAAGACCTTTGGCTGACACCGCTGCGGGCTCTCCAGAACGTAGTGGATTATAGTTGCTATCTAATAGCTGCTTGTAGCTAGCCTCTAGCTATGGTGGCCTTCGCCCGCGCCGCAGCCGGGAGCCAGCCGAGGCCCCGCAGCTCCGCGACTAGGGCGGCGATCTCCTGCCCAGCGTCGCCGGCGGCGGGCACCCGGCCGGAGAAGGTCATCTCCGCGAAGGCCACGCGGTCGCCGATGCCGGCGTCCGTCCGGGGCAGGGCGGCGGCGTCAAGCTCGCCGACCGCGTGCCTGGACACCGCCGTCGCGTGCTTGAGGCGCGAGGGCACGACCCTGGCCGGGATCGCCCGCCGGGCGGCGCGCGCCGTCCCCTCCACGAGCTGGAGCGTCTTGGCCGCCTGCTCGACGTCGGCGCGGCTGGGCGTGCAAGGGATTAGCACGGCGTCGGCCGCCGCCACGGCGAGCAGGGCGGCGCGGTTGCCGAAGCCCGCCGTGTCCACCAGCACCAGGTCGGCCGCCGGTGCGAGTTCGTCGATGGCCTCGGCGAGCCGCGCCTCGTCGGCCTCGGCGCGGACGGCGACCGGCGCGCCCTCGTAGGCGGCCTCCGCCCACGAGGCGTAAGCGCGGTTCGGGTCGGCGTCCACGACCGCGACCCGGAGCCCTTCGGCCGCGAGCGTGCCGGCGAGCGCCATGACGATCGTCGTCTTGCCGGCGCCGCCCTTGGTGGACGCCA
This sequence comes from Craurococcus roseus, assembly GCF_039523795.1. Lineage (NCBI taxonomy): Bacteria > Pseudomonadati > Pseudomonadota > Alphaproteobacteria > Acetobacterales > Acetobacteraceae > Craurococcus > Craurococcus roseus. Next base: position 7,252 of record NZ_BAAAFZ010000009.1, read on the forward strand.
CGGTCAACACCTTCGCGCTCATGCATCCTCCCAAGCGGCCGAGGCCACCCGGCGCCACGAGCGGCAGCACCGAAGCCACGGTTAAGGCTAGCAGCTACATTCTAGCGCTACAAGCTAGCTGCTTCTTGGCTTGCCTCGTGCGTCGGACGTGGGCAGCGCCCTCCAGCAGGCCCGCGGGTCGGCTTCGCCGGCCCGTCACCGCCAAATTCAAGTTGCGGCTTCAGAACAGAAAGGGCGGCGGAAGTCGGCGAAGGCGGGGAGTTGCACGTGGTCGGTCGCCGGCGCGTAGAAGGCCGCCGCGCCGCCGTGCCGGAGGTCGAGGCCGGGCAGGGCGGCGAAGAACCGCTCCGCCGCCGCGATCCGCGCCGCCTCCGGCAGCCTCGGCGCCCGGTCGGCGGGCAGCGTCGCCCCGTCCACTTGGGCGGCGTTGAACACGGCGTAGGCGCGCGCCCACTGGCCGCGGCGGGTGCCGTCCTCGCCTTCTTCCCCGTCCTCGGCGGGCGGGGCGCCGCCGCCCCGGGCCGCCGCGTCCGGGAAGCGCCAGAACACCACCGTCGCCGCCCGCTCGCCGCGGCGCACCCGGCCGCCAAGGTCGGCCCACTGCCGGAAGGTGCCCCACAGCCCGGCCTGATAGCCGCGCGCCTCGGCCGCCGCCCACAGCGCGACGGTGTTGACGCCGCGGTAGGCGGCGCGGCTCGCCACGTTGACGGGCAGCGCCGGGGAGGCGCCGGCGTCGCGGCGGCGGTGCCACGGCATCCGCCAGTCCTTGCCCTTCGCCGCGCCCGCCTCGATCGCGGCGGCGATGGCGTCCGTCACGCGCGCGTACACGTCCGCGCGCTCCTCGGCGGCGGGGGAGGGGAGGGCGCCCATCAGCCGACCCACCGGCCGGCGCGGGCGCAGGCGCCGCCCTCCCAGACCGCGCACTGCTTCACCCCCACCACGCGCGGCTCCGGCGCCCCGCGGCGAGGCCGGAACAGCGCCCGCGCTTCCCGCGCCGTCCGGGCGGCCACCCTCGCGCGGAAGGAGAAGAACTGCCGCCGCTGCGAGCGCCAGTACACGAAGAACAGCCGCGGCCCCGACGACTCCGCAGCGGGCATCTGCCGGTCGTTCATCGGCCGCCCTCCCCGTCCGCGTCCTCATCCGCCGGGTCGCCGCGGCCGGCGGCGAGGAACAGGTCGTAGCCGTGCGCCTCCACCGCGCCGGCGGCCTCGGCGGCGCAGTCGCGGACGCGGGCGGCGAGGACGCCCGGCACGCCGCAGGCGTGGTCCTCCAGCGCGCGCAAGGCCCGCTGCGCTGTGTCCAGGGTGCGGGCGAGGTCGGCCAGGCTCCGCGCGGGCGCGGAGGCGAGCGGGGACGCGACCAGGATGGCCGGCGGTGGGAAGGGCAGGGGCGCCATCACGCGCGCCCTCCCGCTTCGCCGTTGCTGAATGCTCGGTCTTCAGCGGCGAGGTCGTGCAAGTGGTCGGCGCGGTCGCCGGCGGGGTCTGGCAGGGGCGCGCGGAGCGCGGGCGCGTCCTCCAGAGCCGCCACCCGCTGCCAAAGGCTCTCGGCCAGGTGGTCGCACGCGGCTTGCCGGGCGAGGCAGGCCAGCGCGTCGGCGGCGAGGCCGGTGACGCCGGCGGCGAGCACGGCCAAGCGCTCCTCGGGGTGGCCCGCCTCGACGCCGGGCAGGGCGAACGGGGGCAGGGGCGGCTGCCCGGCCGCGAGGCCGAGCAGGGCCGCGACATCGGGCTTGTCGAGCGGGAAGGCGGGGCGGGGCGCGCGGTTGCCCGCGCGGCCTCCGTGCCCCATCACGGGGTCGGCCTGGGTCATGGGTGCAATCCATGCTCTGGGTCAGGCCGGGGAAGCGGGGTGCCAGCCCCGCTCCTCGGCCACCGGCCTTCTGGTCGGCAAGGAAAATACTACCTTGTAAGCCGTTAACAATCAAGTAAAAACAGCATCTTAGGGCTTATTTACTTCGAAGAATTGGGCGCAACAGCGCTAGACAGGCCGTTTTATTAGTATCGATAAATTCATTCTTGAGGTCTTGATCGGTCCTTTATTTCCGCTCCGCCCGCTTCATCCTGTTCCCTGTTCGACCCGCGCCGGAGGCGGGGGTTGGACTACTTGCAGACGTTCCCCGTCCCGACGGGTTCGCCCAGGCCGGCGCGCGCAGCGGGGGTCAACGGGGCGCGCGCGAAACCTCGGCCGGGATCACGTGTGCGCGGCCTCTGGCCGCGCAGCCGCAGGCCGGCGCGCAGCGGCGCACGTGATCGCAGCGCCGCCCACCGCCGGCCCCGTTGACCCCCGCGAGCACGCTGGCAGCCTCGCTCGCCCGGGACATCGCACGGGACCTCGGCCGCCACCGTCCCGCGTCAGGGACAGAAGCCCGGAGGGCCGAGACCCGGAGGGGCTCGGGGCGCGGCCCGATGGCCCGGCCCCGCACCGCGGGTGAGACGCCCGAATCCTCCTTCGGCATCGCGGCGACCGAAGCGGACCAGGGGGTTGGGCAGGAGCCGAACCGGATGTTCGTTTCAGCGCGCCCGAGCGGTTTGCTGGGATTTCGGAGGGGCCGCACCCGACCCTACGCGAAGGTCCCAGCGACGCACGCGCCGGGGCCTCGCGCTACCCGGCCGCGCGGAACAGCTCGAAGCCCGCGGGCACCGCCCCGGGCCGGCCGCCGCCCATCACCTCGCGCGCCACCTCGACGCTCCGCTGCACCGTCTGGGCCGCGTAGGGCTTGCGGATGCAGCCGAGCGCGACGCCCTCCGCCCGGCGCGCGTCCATGGCCTGCGCGCTGGCGAAGATCGACGGCACGCCCCACCGCTCCAGGAGCGCGCGTGCCACGTCCACGCCGCTGCCGCCGTCCGCCAGGTTGACGTCGAGCACCGCCAGCTCCGGCGGCGGCGCCCCTTCGCAGAGGGCCAGCGCCTCGGCCATGGTCGCGGCGGGCCCCACCACCTCGTGCCCGGCGCCCTCCAGGCTGTCGGCCAGCATCCAGGCGATCAGCGCCTCGTCCTCGACGATCAGGACGCGCATGCCGCGTGCTCCGGCCGCCCGGCGGGGCGGCGGCCGGAGGGGGCGGGGCACGCGCCTCCGCCTCGGCGGGCCGCGCCCGCCCGTCCGGTTCGTCTGGTCTGCATGGGGGGCGCTTCCGTGTCGTTCGCGTGGACAACGTGCGAGACCGGAGGCGGTGCGTTCGAAATCGAACGCGAAGGCTCCGGGGCCGCGGTGCGGCCCGTTCCGGCGGCCGAGGCCCGCCGCCGCGAGCGCCGCGGGGACGAGCGCTCCGGCCCGCCCCGGTTGAGAACGGCCCGGCCCAGGCCCATGTGCAGGATATCGCCCGCACGGACCCCGGCCGCGGGCGGCTGAGAGTTGCCAGCGCTCCCGCCTCGCCACGTGCAGGGAGCCCCATGGCCCACTCCGACCACAACCCGTCCGCCGTCCGCAACGGCCTCCTCGCGGCCTTGCCGCCCGAGGACTTGGCCCGGCTGCGGCCCAGGTTGCAGCCCGTCGAACTCCCCTTCGACAAGACCCTCTTCCCGGCGGACGGCGCGGTGGAAGCCGTGCTCTTCCCGGAGAGCGGCATGGTGTCCCTGCTCGCCACGCTCGACGACGGCGAGCAGGTGGAGGTCGGTGTGGTCGGCCGGGAAGGGCTGGTCGGCCTCCCCCTCGTGCTCGGCGACGACCGCTCGCTGGTGGAGGCCAAGGTGCAGCAGGAGGGCACGGCGCTGCGGATCGGCGCGGCGGCGTTCCGCGACGAGATGGAGGCGAGCGCCGCGTTGCGGGGGCTGCTGAAGCGCTACGCCCTGGCCTTCCACGCCCAGGTCACGCTGACCGCGGCGTGCAACACGCGCCACCCCATCGAGCAGCGCCTCGCCCGCTGGCTGCTGATCGCGCACGACCGCGCCGGGGCGGACGAGTTCCCCATGACGCACGAGTTCCTGTCCGTGATGCTCGGGGTGCGCCGCCCCGGGGTGTCGCTGGCCGCGGGCGTCCTGCAAAAGGCCGGGCTGGTCCGCTACGCCCGGGGCCGGATGGAGGTCACCGACAGGCCCGGCCTCGAAGCCTCCAGCTGCGAGTGCTACCACGTCGCCCGGCGCGAGTTCGCGCGGCTGCTCGGGGCCGGCGCCGCGCAGAAGCCCGGCTAGGGCCCGGCCCCGCACCGTGGGGGGGAGACGCCTAGATCCTCGTCCGGCGTCGCGGCGGCCGAAGCGGACCGCCGCCTAGTGCGGCGGCGCCGACGGCGGCAGGCGCAGCGGCACGCGCCTCTTCGGCGGGTAGCCGGAGCCGGGCGCCCCGCCCGCCGGGTTGTCTATCCACTCGGCCGAGACCGGCGGCCCGCCGCACGTCCGGCAGCGGAAGCGGGCCAGCAGCCCCGGCACCCGCGCGCGCGGCCCGTGCGCCCTCGCCAGCAGCCTGTGCGGCACCTGCGTCATGCGCCCGCAGGCGCAGCGCAGCTCCAGCCACCAGCCGGCGTCCACCAGGTCCAAGGTCACGTCCGGCACGAACGGCGGCGGGTCGGCATCCGGCACGGCTTGCTCCCTCGGTCGGGGGAGGCGAGCCTGCACGAGAACAAACGCGGAACTCAAACCAATCATTGGGTCCGCAGTGCGCCTGGACGCCTAGGCTGCGCTCACGCCGGGTTCGGCCCGCCGCCGCCGTCCGGTGCCGGTGCGTGTTCGGCCAGCAGCTCCGGGCCGTTGTTGCGCGGCGAGTTCACCGCCTTGGACACCGGCCAGAACCGCAAGAGGTCGTCCGGCGCCGGCCGCATGAGCGCGGCGGGATCGTCGCCCTCCAGCCATTCCGTCCAATCGCCCGGCGCCAGGATCACCGGCATCCGGTCATGCACGGCCCGCATCGGACCGTTGGCCTCCGCGGTGACGACGGCGAAGGTGCGGACCACCTCGTCGCCCTCGCCGCGCCAGTTCTCCCAGATGCCCGCGAAGGCCATGGCCTCGCCCGACGCCGGCGCGATCGCCATCGGATGCTTGCCGCCGTCCAGAACCTTCCATTCGTAGAAAGCCACCGCAGGCACGATGCAGCGGCGCTTGGCGTAGGCCTGGCGGAACATGCCGTTGCTGGCCACCGTCTCGGCGCGGGCGTTGATCGGCTCGCGCGCGCCCTTCTCCACCTTGGCCCAGCGAGGCCGCAGCCCCCAGCGCAGCGGGTCCAGGTGGCGCTCCCCGGTCTCCGGGTGCCGCCGGACCACGGGCGCCGACTGCGTCGGGGCGACGTTCCACGACGGCGCCAGGTTGGGCGGGGCGCCGGCCGTGCGGAACAGCTCCCGCATGGCGTCGGCGGGCATGGTCTGGACGTAGCGGCCGCACATGCGGGGAGGATACCGCGGCGCCCGCGGCGCGGTCATCACCGCGCGCGGCAGGGCGAGGCGGCGCGGAGGCGCGCGGACGCTCGCCGCGCCACGATCGCCGGGAAGCTACCACCACCGCGCCAGCGCGGCGCGCCACCGCGCGAGGCGGCCGCGCCAGCTCGGCCGGTGCGGGTGGCCGGGGCGGCGCCAGTCGTCGCTGCGCCAGCCGCCCTTGCCGCTGTTGCAGCTGTTCGGGCCGCACAGGACCTGGAGGTTGCGGACGGCGAGGGCGAGGTCGGGGCGCTTGTGGCGCGGTTCGATGTGGTCCACCTCGAGGCGGACCCCGTCGTGCTTGCCGCGCCCGCACAGCTCGCAGCGCCCGTCGTTGGCGCGGAGCGCCTCGTAGCGCGCCCGGGCCCACTCGCGGGTGTCCAGGAAGGCGTCGGAGGCGATGAAGCCGGTGGACCAGCCGCGCGGGTTGGGGCGGAACGCGCGGCGCCACACCTCGGCCAGGACGCCGGCGATCGCGGCGGGGAGGGCAGGGGGCCTCGCGCGGCGCCGGGGCGGGTGGAGGTCGCGCATCGGCCGCCACCGTAGCTCAGAATCGTTACAAAAACGATCAGGAACGCAGCCGTGCCGGCCCGCACCCTGCGGAGGGCGAGAGGAGGGCGTGGCCCCGAGTTCCATTGGCAGCGCCTACGGCGCTACACTCGAACAGCCAGGAGACCCGGCGCGATGGCGGACAGGAATCCCGTACTCGTCGTGGGCGCCGGCCCCGTGGGAATGGTGGCCGCGGCGGCCCTGCTGCGCCGCGGCGTCCCCGTCACGGTGCTGGAGGCCGGGCCGGCGCTTCCCGACGAGATGCGCGGCTCCACCTTCCACGCGCCCACGCTCGACATGCTGCACGACCTCGGCGCCGCGTCCGCCATGGTGGAGCAAGGGATTGTCGCGCCGCGGATGCAGTACCGCGGCCGGGACCAAGGCGTCATCGCCGAGTTCGACTTCAGTGTGCTGGCCGGCGAGACGCGCCACCCCTGCCGGTTGCAGTGCGAGCAGTTCAAGCTGACCCGCATCCTCCACGGCCTTCTGCGCGACCGACCCGGCTTCGCGTTGCGCTTCGGCGCGCGCGTCGAGGCCTGCGCCGACGAGGGCGATCGCGTCTCGGTCGGGCTGGCCGACGGCTCGCGGGTGGAGGGGGCATACGTGGTGGGGTGCGACGGGGCGCGCAGCGCGATCCGCAAAGCCGCCGGGATCGCCTTCGAGGGCTTCACCTGGCCCGAGCGCTTCCTGGTGCTGTCCACGCCCTTCGACTTCGCGGAGATCATCCCCGGCCTCGCCGACGTCGCCTACTACGCCGACCCGGAGGAGTGGTTCTTCCTGTTGCGCGTGCCCGGGCTGTGGCGCGCCATGTTCCCGGTGCCGGCCGAGGTGCCGGACGAGGCGGTGATGACCGACGGCTACGCGCGCGAACGCTTCGGCCGTGTGGTCCCGGGCCGCGCGGACTACCCGACCCGCCACCGGACGCTCTACCGCGTTCACCAGCGCGTGGCGGCCACCTACCGCCGGGGCCGCGTCCTGCTGGCCGGCGACGCCGCCCACATCAACAACCCGCTGGGCGGAATGGGCCTGAACGGCGGACTGCACGACGCGATCAACCTCGCCGAGAAGCTCGCCGCCGTGTGGCACGGGGAAGCGCCGGAGGATCTGCTGGACCGCTACGACCGGCAGCGCCGGGGCGTGACGGTGGAGCACGTGCAACGCCAGACCATCGCCAACAAGCAGAACCTGGAGGCGCGCGACCCGGAAGCCCAGCGCGCCTTCCGGGAGCGGATGGCGGAAACAGCGGCCGACCCGGCGAAGGCGCACGCCTTCCTGCTCGGCGTGTCCATGATCGGCAGCCTGCGCCGCGCGGCCGAGATCGCCTGAAATCCCGGACGGTGGAGGACACCGATGGCAAGACGCGCAGCCGCGAACGTCCGCTTTCCTCGAAGCACCCGGCGCGCTTCGGCGAGCCTGCTCGCGCTCGCTGCGGCCGTGGCGGCAGCCGCGCCGAAGGGTGCCCGGGCCGAGTGGCCCGAGCGGCCGATCCGGCTGCTGGTGCCATTCGCGCCGGGCGGGATCACCGACAGCATCGCCCGCCTCAGCGCCGAGTGGCTGTCGCCGCGCCTCGGCCAGCCGGTCGCGGTGGAGAACCGCAGCGGCGCCAACGGCGCCATCGCGGCCGAGGCCGTCGCCCGCGCCGCGCCGGACGGCCACACGCTGCTCACCGCCAGCGCCTCGCAGATGGTCATGCTCCCCGCGCTCACGCGCTTGCCCTTCGACCCGGCCGCGGACCTCGCGCCGGTGGCGATCGTGGCCAGCAACCCGATGGTGCTGGGCGCGGGCGCCGGGCTCGGCACCGCCTCGCTCGCGGAGTTCGTGGCGCTCGCGCGGCGGCGGCCCGACCAGTTCAGCTACTCCAGCGGCGGCAGCGGCTCCTCCAACCACCTTGCGATGGCGCTGCTGCTGCAACAGGCCGGCGCCCGCATGCAGCACGTGCCCTACCGCGGCGGCGCTCCCGCCATGCAGGCGCTCCTGGCCGGCCAGGTCGCCGCTTATTTCGGCAACCCATCCGACATGATCCCGCACGCGGACGGCGGCCGGGTGCGCGTCCTGGCCGTGGCCGGCCCCGAGCGGCTGGCGGCGCTGCCCGGCGTGCCGACGGTGGCCGAGAGCGGCTACCCTGGTTTCCGGGCGGAGACCTGGAACGGCGTCGCCGCCCCGGCGGGCACGCCGCCCGCGGTCGTGGCCCGCCTCGCGCGGGAGCTGCGGCCCGCCTGCGCCGATCCCGCCTTCCGCGCCGCGGTCGAGCGTCTCGGCAGCACCCCCGTTTGCAACACACCCGACGAATTCAGGACGGTGATGCGGACCGACGCGCCGCTGTGGCGCGAAGCGGTCCGTGTCTCGGGCGCGACGCTCGAATAGGGGGGAGCACCCCAGGAAGATGCCGTCATCCGGCTGGGTTCGGTCGCTGGGCCTTCAGGTCCGGTGGCCGCCCCCGGAGGCGTTCAGCTCGGCGGTCGCCGTCCGCAAGTGGTCGAGGAAGAGGCGCACCGCCGGGCTGAGACCCCGGCGGCGCAGCGTGGCCGCCACCACCGGGACCGGGCGCCCGAGCGCCATCGGCAGCGCCCGGAGGTCCCAACGGCGGCCGTTCACCCGCAGCAGCGAAGCGGGCAGCGAGGAGACGTAGTCGTCCTCGGACAGGAGCTGCATCCGCAGTTGCATCGAGTGGGTGCTCACGGCCGCCGCGGGCGGCTCCAGCCCCTCGGCCCGGAACGCGTCGGCCACCAGCCGGCGGACGGCCGTGCCGGGCGGCCCCAGTATCCAGGGCGCCGCCGCCAAATCGCGCAGGGCCGTGGCGCGCGCGCGCGCCCAGGCGCTCCGCGCGCCCGCCACGACCAGGATCGGTTCCTCGAACAGCACCTCCGCCTCGATGTCCTCGCAGGCGTCCACCGCCGGCATCCGCCCGAGCACGACGTCGAGGCTGCGGTCGCGCAGGCCGCCGAAGTCGAGCGCCCCGGTGTCCACGTCCGCGACGCGGACCGCCAGCCGCGGGTGGTGCCGCCGGACCTGGGCGATGGCGGCCGCCAGGAAGCCGCCGGCGATGTATGGCTCCGAGGCGCCGACCCGCACCTCGCCCGCGCCCGGGTCGGCGAGGAAATCCACCTCGCGCAGGCCCTGGTCCAGCGCGTCGAGCGCCTCCGCGGCGCGGCGCAGCAGCGCATCGCCGAAGGGCGTCGGCGCGACGCCGCCTTGGCCGCGCTCCAGCAGCGGCTGGCCGACCGCCTTCTCAAGGTCGGCGACGTGCTGCGAAACGGCCGGCTGGGTCATGCCGAGTTCGGTCGCCGCGCGGGTCATGCCGCCGGCCTGCGCGGCCGCGACGAAGACGTGCAGGTCGCGGAGCCGGACGGAGCGGCTGACGCGGCCGTCACGGTCGAGGATCGACGGCATGGATGTGCCCTCCGGTTGCGCCTTTACTATTCCTGCGCTTGTATTCCACTTTGCTACTTATACGGGTATAAGTAGATTTAGAAGTATTCAAAATGGGGAAAGCAGCTTAGGGTTACAACCAGGCACCAAGGTGCTTGTGAGACCAAAATAAAGGTCGCTGGGCGAGACGGAGGATCGGTCATGCCCGACCGCTTCACCAAGCAGGCACTTCTCGGCGCGGTGCTGCCGGCCTCCTCGCTGATGCGGCCGTGCGTGCCCCCTGTCGGAGCCGCCGCACGGCGCACGCGCCCCGTGCGGGTGGCGCTCCTCCCGCCCGGTCAGTCCACGGATGCGCCGCCGCAGCGGCGTGGCGACGCGCTGACGCGGCGGGGCCGCGTCCCGCCACGCCGCCGTTATGCCGTAAGGGCTTCCACCGCCCTGGTCATCGGCCCGGCGTGTACGCGGGATGCGCCGTCACTTCGCCTCGTCGTCCGCGAAGGCGATGGTCGCCACGCCGTCCGCCACGCCGAGGAATCGTACCCTCCGGCTCTCCAGCGCGGCGCGGATCGCCCGCAGGTTGTTCACCATGGGGATGCGGTCGCCGCGTTCGAAGTCCTGGACCACCGGGCGGGACACGTCCGCCGCCTTCGCCAATTCCTCCTGGCTCCACCCTGCCGCCGTCCTCGCGACCCGGCATTGGATCGGGGTGAGGCCCGCCTGCGCCATTCGATCCTTGCCCTCACCTGGATGCCGTGGCATTCTGCCATAATATCCTGCAAAAAGCCACGACAAATGTTTGGCATGGCGAAGGAACATACAGCACTCCGTCAAAGGGCCGCACTGCGGGAAGCGCCGGTCGCGGTTCCGTTCCTGTGGCTGCGATGGCTGCCACCGGTCGGCATGGTCCCCCTGCGGCATCCGATGACAAAGAGGCGGAACCGGACCAAACCTGAAGGCGCAACCGCGGCCCTCCGGCCTGATGGCGGCCGGTGACGGGATGCCCGGCTTCTCGCCCATCGCGCCGGAGATGATCACTCGGGCACTCGCCGCCTGCATCGCGGCATTCCCGGTGGCGGGCGAAGCGCCGGCTCCGCGCGTGCTCGCCCACGCCGCGCACGAGAGCGGGCTCCAGCAATACGCCGTCGGCGTGAACCGGGACGGCCGGCGCGGCTTGCCGGCGGAGAGCCGCGCGTTCCGGACGGAAGCGGAGGCGGTGGCCTTCGCCCGCGCGAAGCTGGCGGATGGCCGCAGGGTCGATGCCGGCGTCATGCAGATCACGGACGCCAACTGGCCGGCCTACGGCCTCACGCTGGCGACCGTCTTCCGCGTCGAGCCGAACGTGTGCGCCGGCGCGCGCATACTCGGCGAGGCCTACCGGACCGAACGCCGCGCGGCCTGCCGGTACAACACCGGCCGCCCCGATTGCGGCAACGGCTATCCGGAGGCCGTGGACCGCGCCGCGGCCCGCCTGGCGGCTCCCGGCGCGCCGCGACCCGCCGCCGCTCCCGCCCCTGCCGCCCCTCCGCCGCCGCTCCCCGAAACCGGCCGCGGCCGCGCGGCGCGGGACGCCGTCTTCGCCCCCTGACACGATGGAGAACCGGACCATGGTCGCCTTCCTCCAGCAGATCTCCACCTTCATCACCGGCCCGTTCGGCATCGCGCTGATCATCATCGCGGTGGCATCGTCCTTCCTCGCCGCCATGCCGCCCTTCCGCGCGGTGCCGCCGGCGTCCGGCTTCGTGGCGCTGTTCTTCGGCGCGCTCGCCTTCGCGGCGGGGTGGGCGGTCCGCACCTTCATCAGCGTCGCGGCCTGACCGATGGCGGAGCCCGCTCCCCTCGTCGCCGACCCGCTGTTCCTGGCCTGCACCCGGCCGACCATGAAGCTCGGCGCGCCGATGGAAGCGGCCTACGCGAACCTGTTCTGCACCATCATCGGCGGCATGGTTCTCGGCTCGCCGCTGTGGTGGCTGCTCGTGCCGGTTGTGCATGTGCCGATGGTGGCGCTGGCCAACCGCAACCCGAACTTCTTCCACGAGCTGCGGATGTGGCTCGTGACCTACGGGCAGGTGATCGGCGCCGTGTTGCCGGCCCTGCCGTCCGCCTCCACCGGGAGGATGCCCACCAGTGCGTAGCCGCCGCCGTTCCGTGCTCCTCGGCGACCTGATGCCACTGGAGGAGCCGCTGACCGACACCACGCTCCGCCTCACCGACGGCGGCGCGTTCGCCATGTTCGGGCTGGACGGCCTCTCGGCGGAGACCGCCGACGTGGAAGAACTCAACGTCCGGCACGCGCGCGTCGAGCACACGCTGCGGAACATCGGCATCAACGACCGCCTCGTGCTGTCGCAATACGTTTGCCGCGGGATGGCGTCCCCGGCCGCGGTGCCGCCCGCTTCGCCGCTGCTGGCGCAGTGGGCACGGGACACGCACGATGAATACCGCGCGCGGCTGCTGGACCGGTCCCTCTACGCCAACCGCCTGTTCCTCGGCGTGCATCTGCGCCCCGCCGTGGCCGGGAACGAATGGCTCGACCGCCGCCGCGCCCGCAAAGGCAAGTCCGCGGACGGCGAGCGCGCGATCGACCGCGCCCGCCGCCTGGAAGACCTGTGCGGCTGGCTGGCGTCCGAGTTCGCCGACTACGGTCCGCGCCTGCTCGGCCTCGCGCCGCGCGGGCGCCAGGTCTTCTCCGAAGCCGCCGAGGCCCTGGCCTTCGCGCTCACCGGCGTGGAGCGCGAGGTGGCGCTGACCACCGGCCGCTTGGGCGACGTGGTGCTGGCCGAGGAAGTCACCTTCCACCGCGAGACCGTCGAGATGCGCGGGCCGGGCCATACCGTGTTCGCCGCGATGCTGGCGCTCCGCGAGTATCCCGCGGTCACGTCGCCGGGAATGCTGGACGCGCTGCTCTCCGCCGCCTTCCGGTTCACGCTTTGCCAGCACTACGAGCCGCTGTCGCGGTCCGGCGGCATGGGGCTCCTGACGCGCAAGCAGAACAAGATGGTCTGGGCCGGCAGCAAGGCGTTGAGCCAGGTCGCCGAGCTGGACCGCGCCGTGGACGCGCTGGAAACCAACCGCCTCTCCATGGGCCGGCACTGCCTCTCGCTCGCCGTGTTCTCGGACCGCGCCGGGACCGCCCTGTCCTTCCACGAACGCTTCCTGGCCGCGTTGCGCCGCGCTGGCCTGGGCGACCTCGCCGCCGACCGGGTGCGCGACACCCTGGAGGAGGTGGCCGGCAACCCGAACCGGGTGCCGCTGGCCGAGGCGGTCAACGACGCCTGGAAGCTGCTCGGCCGTTCCGGCGCTTCCGTCGCCCGGGAGAACAAGGCGCTGATGGCCGCGTGGCTGGCGCAGGTGCCGGGGAACCAACGCTACCGCTCCCGCCCCGGAGCGTGCTCGTCCCGGAACTTCGCGTCGCTGGCGCCAATGCACGCCTACCCGGCGGGTTCGGCGGTGTCGCGGTGGGGCGGGCCCATCGCCACGCTCCGCACCACGGGCGGCACCGCACACCCGTTCCACTGGCACGACGGCGACGGCGACGACGCGGTGGGCAACACCCTCATCACCGGCGAGACCGGCTCGGGCAAGACCGCCGGGACAGGGTTCCTCATCGCGCACACCGCCGGCCGTGCCGACTGCATCCTGCTCGACCACAAGCAGGGGTGGCACGCCCTGGCGCTGCACCTCGGCGGCTCCTACGGCGTGCTGGGCTCGGGGCGTCCCACCTTCGCGCCGCTGAAGGCGCTGGAGAACACCCCCCGCAACCTGGACCTGCTCAACCAACTCTTGCGCGGCTGCATCCGCCAAGGCGGGTGGCGCGACCTGACGACCGAAGAGGACCGCCTCCTGTCCCTCGGCATCGCCAGCGTCATGGAGAACGCCCCGGCGGACCGCTCCGTCGCCGAGGTCGCCGAGTTCCTGTCGCCCGATGTGGATGTGGACGGGGCCGGCGCGCGGCTGCTGAAGTGGTGCTGGGGCGGCGAACTCGGTTGGGCCCTGGACGCGCCTACGTGCTGCCTGGACCTGTCCGGCGGCATCGTCGGGCTGGACACCACCGAGCTGCTGACGAACTGCCGCGCCGCGGCGCCGGCCCTGCTTTACCTGTTCCACCGCATCGCGCTCCGCCTCGACGGCCACCGCAAGCTGCTCCTGGTGGTGGACGAGGGCTGGTCCGTGCTGCGCGATCCCGCCTTCCGCGACCCGATCGCGGCGCAGTTCCGCACCATCCGGTCGAAGAACGGCATCGTCGTGTTCATCACGCAAAGCCCGTCCGACGCGGTCGCCAGCGGCATCGCGTCCGAGTTGATCGAGCAATGCCCGAACCAGATCCACTTCCCCAACCCCCGCGCGTCGCGCGACGACTACGTGGACGGCCTCAAGCGCACGGTCGGCGAGTACGAAGCATTGAAGGAATTGCAGAAGGGCTCCGGCCGCTTCCTGCTCTGCAAGGGCGCACGCAGCCTCGTGGCGGAGCTCCCCTTGCGCGGCATGGCCGACCGCCTCGCCGTCCTGTCCGCCTCGGAAACCTCGCTCCGCGCCCTGGAGACGATCCCCGAAGTCGCGCGCCGCGACCCGGCCCGGCTGGGACCCGCGTTCATCGAAGCCCGCCGCGCGGCGCGGCACCGGCAAATCGCAGAGGTGCAAACATGAAGTCCGTCCTCCTGGCCGGCGTCGCCGCGCTGGCCTTCGCCCTGCCCCCGCGCGGGGCACGCGCGCAGTTCTGCGCCAACTGCACGCAGGAAGTCACGGAGATCATCCGCGAAGGCAAGCGCGCGATCGAGGTGGCGAAGCAGATCGGCCAAGGCGCGCAGATGATCGGCCAGGGCGTCCAGCAGATCCAGATCGCCCGCAGCACCTTCGACGCCTTCACGAACATCCACGACCTCGGCTCGGCGGTGGGCGCGTTCGGCTTGATCGGCATCCATAACCCGTTGCCGATCAATCCTTACGCCATGCAGAACCTGCTGAACGGGACCGGCGGCACGCAGGGCATGATCTCCAACATGTCCGCGCTCCACACCGGAGCTTCTTCGGCCAACACCCGGTTCCAGGTCCCGGTCACGCACTGGGCCGGCGCATTCCTGATGGAACAGGTGTCGGCCGTCTCCGGCTCGCAATCGGCGTCGTTGCAACTGCACCAGACGGCGGCGGAGCGGGCGAACCACATCGCCGGCCTACAGGCGCAGATCGCGCTGAACGCCGGCAACCCCGCCGCGCAAGCGTCGCTCGCCAACCAACTCGCCAGCTACCAAGCGCAGACCCAGAACCAGGCGGTCCAGGCCGCGGCGCTTTCGAACTACAGCACGATGCGCCGGGAAGCGGCCGAACTCATCCGCGAGCAGCGGTTGCAACAGAGCTTCGAGGACGTTTTGCAAGCCGGCCGCGCGCGGGGGTTCTATTGATGCGCCGGCGCTTGTTGACGCCCGACCTCCAAGGCGGGTTCTGGGTGCTCGCCGCGGTGCTGCTCGCTTGTTCCTTCCCGGCGTCGGGGCAGGAGCGCCGCGGCGAACGCACCGCGTCGTGGTACGCCGACCGCCCGGCCGTGCTGCGCGACATCACCGAGGCGTGCCGCGACGATCCCGGCCGCCTCCGCAACTCGCCGGACTGCATCAACGCCGCGCAGGCTCGCGTCATCGTCGCCGAGCGCATGGCCCGCGCGTCGGCCGGCACCCCGCGGAACGAGCACGAGCGCAACCGCGGGAACATGCTGCCACCGACCTCGCGGGAGTATTGGACGACGCGCCCGCAGGAGCGCGCGCAACAGATCGCGCAATGCAACCGCGCCCCGGTGGAGCGGATGCCGCCCACCAGCCTGATGCCCCGCATCTGCGCCGCGGCCCGCTCGGGGTCGTGAACGCCGATGCAGTGGGAAGTCTTCACCACCCTCTACAACCTGCTAGCGACGCCGCTGATCGGCGGCGTTGACGCCATGGTGGGCGCGGTCGCGCCGTGGGTGCGCGGCGTGTTGCTCGCCGGGCTGGTGGTGACGATCTCGGCCGGCCTCTTGCTCAAGTCCCTGCGTCCGGCGACCGAGCCGTTGTCGGATTTCACCGGCATGTTGCTGGCCGGCGCGCTCGCCGTGTTCGTCGCCGGCTCGGCCGTGAACTACGGCGCTTACGTCCGCGACATCCTCCTCACCACCATCCCGCAGGAGGTAGGAGGCGCGCTCGCCGGAGCGCTCGGCAACCGCGCGGTGAACGGCGCCTTCTTCGATGAGCTGTTCGCTAAGGCGTTCTTGGCGGGCCTCGCCGTGTTCCGCGCCCTGCCGTGGACGCTCGCCGCGATCCCGCTCGGGATCCTCATCGTCCTCTATTGGATCGTCGCCGTCGCCGCCATCGCCTTCGTCTTCCTCGTTTGGCTCAAGGCGTTCGTCTTCATCGCGCTGCTCGTCGGTGTCGGCCCGGTGTTCCTCGCCCTGTTCGTGTTCCCGTGGTTCCGCGGCTTCGCGCAAGGCTGGTTCAACACCGTGGCGTCGAGCGTGGTCCTGCAAATCCTCCTCGCCGCCCTGCTCTCGCTGTTCATGACGGTGATGACGCAACTGCTCTCGCAGATCGCGGCCGAGACCCGCGGCGGCAACGAAATCGTGGCGCTGCAACACCTCCTCGCCGGCATGGTCGTCCTGGTCGGCGTCGGCTGGCTGGTTTGGCAGTTGCACGGCGCCGCCAACGCCATCGGACACGGCTTCTCCGGATACGCGCGCTCGCAGGGCCGGCGCTTGACCCGCCCGCCCCCTCCTCCGCCGCGCGATCCGCAGCCGTTGCCGCCCGGCAACCCGTCCGTGCCACCTCCCTCGGATGCCGGCCACCGCCGCCAGCAGCCGCCCGGCCCCTCCCTCTCCAATACATGAGGAAAGACATGCGCCTCGCCGCCGCCTTCGTGGTCCTCGCGTCGCTCGCCGCTTGCTCGGACGGCCCGCGGAAGCTCGCCGAGCCGTCCGGGCCGGTGTTCCGCCTCAATCCGGAGAGCTGGGCCGAAGCCGAGCGCTCCGCGCTGCCGCCGGTGGCGTCCGCCCGATGAGCGCCGCCGTCCGCCTCGCCCCCGGCACCATGAAGCACGAGCCGCTGACGCCGGAGGCCGCCAAGGCGGCGATGCAAGGCGCCGGCCCGCGCGCCGACGAGATCGAGCACTCGCGCCGCGCCTTCCGCAAGGCGGGGTGGATCGTCGGCGGGGTCGGATCGCTGGTCGGCCTCCTGGGCGTCGGCGCCGCCGCGTGGGTGGTGGTGCGGGCGGAGCCGACACGGACGCACTTCGCGCTGGTGGACAGCGTGACGAGCCGCGTCACCGCCACCGTACCCGCGACCGACGCGCCGCGGCTGTTCAGCGACGACACCGCGCGCCAGTACCTCCGCGCCTTCGTGGAGAACTGCGACGGCTACCTGCGCCCGGCCGTCACGCAGATGCTGGAGCGCTGCACCACGCTGATGAACCCGGCGATGCAGAGCCGGTACAGCGACGGGTTCCGGCTGTCCAACCCGCAGAGCCCGCAGCGCATCTACAACGCGCTGAACGCCAGCGTCCTGCCGAACAACTTCCGCTTCTCCGCTTACCCGGGCGAGGGCCGGATCAAGACCTGGATCGTGCGCTACACGCGCTGGGAAGTGTCGAGCGCCGGACAGGGCGCGCCTCGCGACTACGCGGCGACGGTGCATTTCGAGTGGCGCCCCGAACTCTCGATGACGAAGGAAGCGCGCGAGATCAACCCCGCCGGCTTCCAGGTCGTCGGCTACAGCTTCGAACCCGACAAGGGGCAGGGCCAATGAAGAACTTCCTGGTGACCACCGCGGCGGCGGTGGCGGCGGCCCTGCCCGCCCACGCCCTCGACGTCCCGGAGCGCATCAACCCGGACGAGCCGCACATGCGGCGGCAGGTCTACAACCCCGCCGGCCGCACGCACCTGGTGCTGACCATGGGGCGCTCCGCCATCCTCACCTTCGGCCAGGACGAGCAGGTCAAGCGCGTCATGTTCGGCACCGAGGGACTGATGAGCGGCCCGAAGCCGCAGGACGTCCAGGGCGGCGGCGGACAGGGCGCGACGATCGGCAACAACCTCCCGCTCTGGGGGGACGCGGTGGGCGTCACGACGCTGCAAGTCATCACGCACCGCCCCGGGCATCCCGACCGGCCCTACCAGTTCACCGCCGAGGTCCGGCAGTTGCCGGCGACCTGTGCCGGCGGCCTCGACACGCGCCGCTGCTCGGAAGACCCCGACGCCGTCTTCGGCCTCACCTTCGTGTATCCAGAGGACGAGCGGCAGCGCCGCGCCACGGCCGCCGCCGAGGCCCGGCAGAACAACGCCGTCCGCTCGCGGGCGGTCCGCGAGCAGCGCGAGACGCAAACCGCGCGCGACCGCCTCGCCGTGGATTTCCGTTGCCTGAACGAGCTTTACGAGGCGCAAGGCAGCGCGTCCATCGTGCCGGACAAGACGTGCGACGACGGGCAGGCGACGGGTTTCCTGTTCCGCGGCAACCGCCCCGTGCCCGCCGTCTTCCTGATCGGCGCGGACGGCAAGGAACAGTCCGTGCGGCCCGCCATGCACGGCGACTGGATGGTGGTCCCGGCGCTGCGCGGCGAGATGCGGCTCCGCCTCGGCGGCGCGGTGCTGGCGGTGTGGAACCGCCGGCTGGACGCGATCGGCCGCAACCCCGGCACCGGCACGTCGAGCCCCGACGTGATCCGCGAGGTGGTGGAGGCGCGGAGCCAGTGAGCGGCATCGATGAACGCCACGGGGCGCCGGCCGCCCGCGCCCCGTGGCTCACATCCGGCCAGCGCGTAGGCCTCGGCGTGGTCGGCACGGCGGCGCTGGTGGCCGTCGTGTTCTGGCAGAACCCCGGCGCGCACGCGCCCGAGACGGCGCCGCCGGCGTCGCACACCCTCTCCCGCGCCTCAAACGTGGAGATCGCCGCCGGGGCACCGCCAGCCGCGACACCGGCCCCGGCGGCGCCCTCAGGCCCGCCGGCAGCGCCGCAGCCGCCCGCCGTCGGCGCGGCCGCCGAGCGCCCGGCGCGCATGACCTCGTTCGCCGTCGCCTCGCCGCCCGCCCCCGCCGCGTCTCCCGCCTCGGCCGCCGCTGCCGCCTCGCCGAACGCGGGATCCGCGACCAACGTCGCGTTCAAGGGGGAGACGATCGTCGGCGGCCGCGCCGGCCGCGCGATGGACTTGGTGAACACGCTGATGCCGGGCTTGTATAAATGCACCCTCGACGTGGCGATTTCGTCCGAGCGGTCCGGCCCGTTCTTCTGCCACACCACGGACGACATCAAATCGCCCGGCCGCGTGACGCTCATGGAAGCCGGGACGGTGATCCAGGGCAGCTACCAGAGCGACGTGCGCCCCGGCCAGGCGCGCATCCTGTCCATGGCCGCCGTCGCCACGACGCCGAATGGCATCCCCGTCCCCCTCGGCGCCCCGGTCGGCGACGCCCTCGGCCGCATCGGCATGGAGGGCGCCGTGAACCGCCACGTCATGGAGAAGTTCGGCGCCGCCACGTTCCTCTTGCTCGGCCAGGGCGCGATTTCTTCCGTGCAAGCCGCGCTGCAAGGGCTGGCCTCGTCGGGCGGCGGCAACACCTTCCTCAACCTCCAGACCGGCTCGGTGCAAAGCGTGGTCGCCGAAGTGCTGCGCGGCAACATCGGCATCCAGAACACCGTCGAGGTCAACCAGGGAGAGGAGATCGCCTTCCTCGTGACGGCGCCGATCTCCTTCGCCGACAGCTACCGGCTGAGGCCCCGGTGACGCGCCGCGCCGGCGAAGCGACCCTCCTGCGCCTCCTCTCGCCCTTCGCGGCCGCACTGGCGTCGCCGGGCACCCGCGAGGTGGTGGTGAACCGGCCGGGCCGGTTCGCGGTTGAGGGCAGCGATGGCTGGACGTGGCACGACGCGCCCGAGCTGACCTACGCCCGCCTCGACGCCATCGCCACCCTTTCCGCCGCGCGCACGTCGAAGCGCGTCGGCCCCGACCGCCCGACCTGCTCCTCCGTCCTGCCCGGCGGGGAGCGCATCGCCACCGCCCGGCCGCCCGCGACGGCGCCCGGGACCGTCAGCCTCAACATCCGGCGCCGCGCCAAGGACTTCACGCCGACGCTCGGATGGCTGGAAGCGCAGGGCTATTTCCGCCCCGTGCCGGGCCGCGGCGCCGACTGGTGGCAGCGCGCCGTCGCCGCGAACAAGACCGTGCTCGTGGTCGGCTCGATCGGCAGCTCGAAGACCACCTTCGCGGAAGCGCTGCTGCGCGCCATCCCGCTGCATCGGCGCCTCGTCACGATCGAGGACACGCCCGAGTGGCTGGACCTCCCGCACGAAAACTGGCTGCCGCTGTATTTCGACGGCGAACGCCGGACGGCCATCGACTGCGTGCAGGAGGCCATGCGGCAGCGGCCGGACGACATCCCTTTCCAGGAGCTGCGCGGCCCGGAAGCCTGGGCGTTCCTGCGCGCCCGCGTCATCGGGCACCGCACCATCGGCACGGTCCACGCGGCCGACTGCGCCGCCGCCTTCGACGCCGTCGCGCTCATGGTCCGGCAGAGCGAGGAAGGCCGCACCCTGCCGGAAAGCACCGTGGACGGCTTGTTGCGCCAGCACATCGACGTCGTGGCGCACGTCTCGCGCGACCCCTTCCGCATCACCGAGGTCATGGAGCTGCGCTGATGACCCTCCGCGGACAGATCCTCAGCACCGCCGCGGCCGTCTCGATCGCCGGGTGGCTCCCCGCCGCGTCGGCCGGATACCTCGGCATGGCGGGGATGTGGGCCCATCCGTTCTTCGCTTCGGGCGTCCACTGGACCTGGGCCTGGGCAACCTACCTGCCGACCGGCGCCACCAACTGGTGGTCGGTGCTGCTGTTGGGCGCGTCCGGCATCATGGCGAGCTTCCCCGCGCTGTTCACCGCGGCGCTGGCCGTGGCCGGCACGGGCCGCGACAAGCAGCCGCTGCACGGCGAGACGGGCTGGCTGAGCGACCGGGACGCGAAGCGCGGCGGGTTCTCCTATAGCCGGCTTCCGCGTCTGGACAGCATCGTCATCGGCGCGCGGGGGTTCGGCCCGCTGCGCCGCTACGTCGGGCTTCCGGGCGAGGAGCACGCGGCGTTGACCGCGAAGACGCGGAGCGGCAAGGGCGTCTCGGTCGTGGTGCCGAACGCGCTCAACTGGGGCGGTTCGCTGGTTTCCTTCTCCGTGAAGCGCGATGTGTTCGAGGCAGCAGCCGGACACCGGCGCCGGACGGGCGATGCGGTCTTCATCTTCGACCTTTCGGACCCGGCGCGGCGCACCCACCGCTGGAACCCGTTCGGCTACGTGCGGCGCGGGCAGGTCGAGACCTACGGCGACATCTACCGGGCCATGTGGTTCCTCGTGCCCGAGACGAAGAGCAACAACCCCTTCTTCGACAATGCGGCGCGGAAGATGGGCGCGGCGCTGGCCGTGATCCTGGCCGAGACGCCCGGCGCGAAGCTGAACGTCGCCGCGGTGCTCGGCTCTGTGCAGCGCCCCGACTGGCCGAAGTACCTCGGCGGGTTGATCGAAGAGGCGCGCGCGCAGGGCCGCCCCTACTCGCTCTCGGCCGTCAACATCCTGCTCGGCATGATCGCCCGGAAGGACGAGAAGGAAGCGCGCGACGTGATCGTCACGCTGACGACGGCCCTCGGCCTGTGGGATGATCCGGTGGTCGCCGCCGCGACGGAGGAAAGCGACTTCGACCTGGCCGAACTCCGATGCGAGCGCATGGCGGTTTTCGTCTGCGGCGGCCCTGCCGACATCCGCATCTATCGGCCGGTCTACGGCCTGCTGTTCCAACAGCTCGTGCAGATGAACACGCGGGGCGAGTTCGGACGGGACCCGCGCCACCGGCACCGGGTCTTGGGCATCCTCGACGAGTTCTGGGCGCTCGGGAAGCAGGACGTCCTGGCGGACGCGTCCGCCTTCACGGCGTCCTACGGCTTCCGGTGGGCCTATGTGCAGCAATCCGAGGAACAGAGCGTGGCGGCCTTCGGCCCGGAGGGCGCGAAGAACCTCTTCACCAACACGGGGGCGCGGCTGGACTTCGGCGGCATGGACCGCGAGGCGGCCGAGAAGATCAGCCGGTGGGCCGGCGAGAACACGGTCAAGGCGAAGTCGCGCAGCGGCCCGGCGTTCTTCTCGTGGTTCGCCGTGGACAAGGGCACGAAGAGCGAGAGCGAGCGCCCCCGCCCGCTCGTGCTGCCGCAGGACGTGCAAAGGCTTTCCGCCGGCAAGCTCCTCGTGCGCCGGGGCAACCTGCGCCTGTTCAAGCTGGACCGCGTCGTCTCCCACCACGACCCGTGGTTCAGGCGTTTCGCGTGGTCTTCCGATCCGGACCACAAGCCCCTCGGTCCACCCCCGCCCGGCGTCCCGCCGCTCGCGGTGGAGGTGGTGCGCGAGGACCTCGCCGCGATCGCCGCCGCGCGCCGCGAAGCGGCCCAGCGCGCCGAAGCGGCGGCGCGCGCGAGGGCCGAGGAAGCCGATGAGAAGGGACGCGCGAGAGCCGCAAAGGCCGAGGCGACGGCGCGCGGCCGGGCGGAGCGCATCGAGGAGGCCGAACGCAGGAGATCGGAGCGCGCCGAGGAGGCCCGCGCGAAGGCGCAAGCCAAGCGCATGGAGGCCGAAGCCAAACGCGCCGAGGCGGTCCAGGAGGCCGGGCGGCAAGCCGAGGCCCAGCGCGCCCGATCCGAACACCGGCTCGCGCAACTCCAAGCGGCGCAGCGCGGCGCGGCGGCCGCGGAAGCCGAAGCGGCCGCGGGAGCCCGCGACGCCGCGGCCAAGGCGGCAGCCGCGACGGAAGCGGCGAAAGCGGCCCGTGCCGATGCCAAGGGCGGGGGCGCGACCGCCACCGAGGAAGCGGCCCGGCTCGCGGCACAGGCCGCCGAGGCGACGGAAACGGCGCGCCAAGCCAAGCTGCGGGCATCGGCCGCGGTCCGCGACGCCAAGGCCGCGGCGAAGCGGCTGGAGGCGTTCGAGCGGGCGTTCGAGGCGACGCACCGGTCCGCCGACGCGGCCTGAACGACCGTCTTGTTCCTGCAATCCGTTCTCTGGAGGGACATGAGCCCGGCGTTCTCCGGAGCCGACGCGATCCAGACGCCGGCGCGCGCAGCGGAGGGCAAGGGCGGCGCGGCCGGGACCGGACCCGCGCGCAGCCGCAGGCGAGCACGGGGAGGATCCACCCCTTGCCCGCAGCGAGCACGCCGGCACCCTCCTCCGTCGAGGCCCGGGACGGTTTCACCGCTCGATCCCGCGTTCCATCCCGCGCGAGGCCGACCGTTCGCGCGGGGCGGCGTGCCTCGTTTCCCGCCCACGCCGCGCCCCCAGGACGCGCTCCGCCACGGCCCGCCTCGCCACCGTCACGGCCTTCGCCGCGCGGTCCATGGCGTACCCCACGCGGCTCAGCCTCGGCGCGTCCGACACGGCGCGGTGGTTCCCCGTCCGGAGCCACGCGGCGCGGTCGCGCACGAAGTCGGCCGCGTTGACGCCATCGGGCGATCCGCGCGCGGACTGGAGGAAGGCCTTCCGCACCGCCTCCGGATCCGCCTTCCGGCCGTCCACCGAGAAGCGCTCGCCGATCGCCCCGGCGTCCACGAACAGCACCGCGTCCTTGCGGTGGCGCGTCATCGCCACATAGGCGCGGTCCGCGCCGAGCCCGGCGCCGCCGAAGACCATCGTGTAATCGACCGTGCGGCCCTGGCTCTTGTGGATCGTCTGGGCGTAGGCGTGCTGCATGACCGGCAGGCGCCGCGCCGGGTCCTGGTCCTGGTCCTTCCGGAGCGGCGGCGCCAGGTCGGACGCGCGGAGCGCCACGTCCTTGCCGGTGCGGTCCAGCCGCAGGGTGAACGTCGGATCGGCGCCGGGTTCGACCGCCCTCACGGTCGCCACGTCGTTCGCCAGCACGTCCCACCCGGCCTTCGTCAGCGTCCTCCCAAGAGCGACGCGATCGCCCGTGCGGACTTCCATGGTTCGGGCCTCGCCGTTCCCGCCCCGCCTGCCGCCCGCGTGGATGGCCCGCAGCGTCACCGCCCGGGCGCCGAGTTCGCCGGCCGCCATGGCCCGGCCCCGCAGCTCGGCGTTGAGCGCGTGCACCTCGGCGTTCCGGCCCGCCAGCACCAGCCGGGACGCCCGCGGACGGGCCTTCCGGTTCGCTTCCCACGCGTCGCCGAGCCGCTTCAGCGCGTCGCCGGCGTCCTTGGCGTAGACGACGCGGCCCTTCGCGTCGTACCGCGCCAGCCCCTCGACGCCGTCGCCGTCCCCGAACGCCTTGCTGGCCTCGCGCTGCCAGCCGTGCAGGTCCTGCCGGCGGACCTCCGCCAGCCGCGACACGCCGATCGTGTCCGCGATCGCGGCGAAGGCGGCGCCCGGTTCCACACTGCGGAGCTGCCCGCGGTCGCCGGCCAGGACCACCTTGGCCTCGGCCTCGCGGGCGTGCCGCAACAGCGTCGCCACGTCGCGCGACCCCGCCATGCCGGCCTCGTCCACCAGCACCACGTCGCCGCGGCCCAGGACGGCCTCGCCGCGCTCCAGGTCTTTCACGAACCCTTGGAGCGCCCGCGCCTGAGTCCCGGTGTCCTTGCCGACCACTTCGGCCGCCTGCCACGACGGCGCCAGGACGACGACGCGCGCGCCGCTTTCCCGGGCCGCCTCCGCCACGGCGCCAAGGGCGTAGCTCTTGCCGGTGCCCGCCAGCCCTTCCACCGCCACCACCCCGCCGGCGCCGGTCGCGTGGCGCACCGCCGCGACTTGCTCCCCCGCCATGGTGGGCCGCCGTGCTATGGCGGCTTCCACGGCATCGGCCCGGATGGGGCCGGCCTCCCCGCGGCGCTCCGTCGCGTCGAGGATCATCCGCCGCTCGCGGTCCAGCACCGGCTCCGTGGTGAACACGCGTTCGCCGTCCTTCGTGCGGCCGAGTTCCAGGGTCCGCCCGTCCGAGAGCAGCCGGTCCGCCTCGGCCTTGGCCGCCGCGGCGCCTCCGCCCCGCGTCTGCGCCGCCTCCGCCACCAGCCGCCGCAACTCCCGCTCGGTGGCGATCGAACGGCGCTCCATGGCATCCGCGAGCGCCGCGTCGCCCGCCGATCGCTCCGGCCTCTGGTGGTGCCGAGCGGCCTCCCTGGCGTCCCGCCAGACGCGATCGGGGCCGACGCCGTGCCGGCCCATGTCGGCGGCCCATCGCTTTTCCAGGTCGGTGTCGGCCGGGACCGTGTCCTTCGCCCGCCGGGTCCGCCGCGCCGCCTGCTCCTTCGCCAGCCGCGCCGCCTTGCCGTCCATGCCGGCCGCGTCGCCGGCGCCGGCGAGCACCTGGCCACGCCGGGTGGACCACGCCTCGGCCAGCGCGCGCGGCGCGCCCACGATGCGGAAGGCTTGGCCGTCGGCCTCCACCGCCAGCCCGCGCCGCTCCATCCGGTGCGCCAGCTCCGCCCGGAAGACGGCGCCGCCATAGGTCTTGAAGGGGTAGAGCTTGGCCGGATCCAGGGCGCCGATCGTGCCGTCGGCGCGCCGGCCGGCGTTGATGGCGACGGCATGGGCGTGCAGCTGCGGCTCGCCGGCCCGACTGGTGGCCTGGGGGAACACCGCGGCCATCACGTCAGCCGCCACCTCGCGCGTCGCGCCGGCCTTCCCGCGTCGCGTCTCGAAGACGCCCCGCTCGTGCAGAGCTTGCAGCCCGGCCTTCGCCGACGCGGCCAGGTCCTCGAGGATCGCCCGGCGGGTCTCCGGATCGGCCGCCGCGTAGAGCACGGACACGTCCTTCGGCGCCGAGAAGGTCAGGTCCCAGCCGCCGACGCGGGTGTTGCGCGCGGCGCCCTGGACCAGCTTGGCACCGTCGAGGCCGACGCCGTCCAGGGCGGTCCGGAGCTGCCCGGGCACGATGGGCGCGCCGTCCGGCGCCAGCTTGCCTCCGGCCGACCACCACCGGGCGAGCGGGGCGGCGGGGTCCGCCATCCGGTACTCGTCCGCCGCTTTGGACGCCGACCGGGCCAGGGCCATGCGGTCGGTCAGGTCGCGCCGGACCTCGCCCTCGTAGTAGTCGGCCAACGCCGCGGCGCCGGCCGCTCCCGCCCCGCCGCCGATCCGCTTGACGGACAGCACGCCTCAGCCGCCGCGGAGGCCGAAATTGTCCGGCTCGGGTTCCAGGGGCACCACCGCGCCCGCGACGGTCCCGACCGCCTCGGCGATCTCGGTCAGCGACCGGCGGACCTGCTCTTGCCCCTGCGCCACGGCTTCGGCCGAGGGCAGGAGTTTGGCGAGGGCGGCCGCCGTCCGTTCCAGGGAGGCGGCCGCGGCGGCGAGGCTGGCGGGGTCGGCCGCGGCGCCCGGGGCCTCGGCCGGCGCCGGGTCGCGCAGCATCGCCACCACGGCGCCGCGGGCGGCCTCGCTGGGCCGCAGCCCGCGCGCCGCCGCGTACAGCTGCAGCGCGTCCCACTCGGCGGGCGCGAGGGTGATGGTCACGCGGGGCAGTTCGGTGGGCATGTCCGGTCCCCCTTGGCTGTGGTGTTGCACCGGAAGGTGCCGCGCCGTGTGAAGCCTAACATCCTACCTTTCTAAGCTCTACACTTTCCTTACGGTATCTTTACAGCGCAACACAGCTTTTGCACACGCTTCGCACATGTTTACACCCTTGATGTTCTTGGGATACAGAGTGGAGGACAGTAAGCGGATAGGGGCACCCGGCTTGGCCGATGATCCGTTCCGAAAGCGGCTGGAGGAACTCGCCCCGGCCCCCAAGGGTCAGGACCCCTCAGCCGCCCGGACGCACATTCGAAACAACTTCGAGCACATCACGGCCGCCCGGAAGCGCGGCGTGATCTGGCGGCAAATCGCGGACCTCATGGACGCCGAGGGGATCAAGGCGGCGGATGGCTCGCCGCTCTCGCCGGCCGAGACCCGAGCTTTGTACCACGCCGAACGTTACACGCGTGGCGCCCGTAGGAGGCGCCGGCCCGTGCAGCCGAAGGTGGCTCAAGCTGAGCCGGTTTCCCCGGCGCCAGAGCCGGCCACGGCCGACCATTCCGGCTCCGTGGTTTCTAGCCAAGTCGCCCAGAAACCATCCGAGCCTGCACCCGAACCGCCCGAGGCACCCGCTTCGGTCGCGGCGGACCCGGACCTGGCCCGCGTCCTGGGCGGCATTCGGGAGTTGCCCACCGTCCCCCCGCCCAACTTCCGCGCCGGCTGGCGCAAGAAGGAGAGCTAGACCAAATGGCGAAATCCACCGGCACCACCACGCCCGCCGTCGAAACCGCCATCGTCGCGTCGGACAAGGGAGGCGTCGGCAAGACGCTGACGGCGCATCTGCGCGTGGCCCGGCACCAGATGCAGAACGGCGGCCGGTTGCCGGTCGTCGTCGAGGTGGAGAGCGAACCGCGACTGTCCGCCATCTTCGGCGCCGACAACGTGAAGTTCTTCCCGGTCGAGTTGGACCCCGCCCGGCTGGAGGCGGACCCGTCCCTCGCCTACGCGACGTGGGACGCCGTCGCGGACGTGGTGAAGCGCTCCGGGACGACGGTCGTGCTCGACCTCGGCGCGAAC
This sequence comes from Craurococcus roseus, assembly GCF_039523795.1. Lineage (NCBI taxonomy): Bacteria > Pseudomonadati > Pseudomonadota > Alphaproteobacteria > Acetobacterales > Acetobacteraceae > Craurococcus > Craurococcus roseus. The sequence continues at coordinate 34,017 of NZ_BAAAFZ010000009.1, forward strand.
CTCGTGGTGCCGTTCTGCCGCTACGTCGCGGAAGCCGGCGACTACGGCCCGTGGGGGAAGGGCGACGCGGTGACGTTCTTCGCGGTGGCGACGGGCGAAAGCCGGGCCGTCAGCAGCGCCCGCGCCGCCCTGTTCCACGTCCGCGCCGCGCTCCCCGCCAGCCGCCGGTTCTTCACGCTGAACCAAAGGGACGAGAGGATCTTCCCGCTCGACGTCGAGAGCGCGGGCGTGAAGGAGATCATCGCGGAGACCGGCGCGACCGGCGCGATCCGCATCCCCTGCTGCACCTCGGCCGCCTTCGCCCCGATGACGGACGCGAACGCGCAGTTGACCGAAGCGGTGAAACTCTCTCCGGACCACTGGGAACGCGAACTCGGCCTGCCGGGGCCGGCCGCGGCGAGGGCGGCGCACCGGCTGGCCCTCTTCCTGCGCGACGGCGCCGCCGCCTTCGACGCGGTCTACGGGGACGCGCGGGCGGATGCGCCGGCCGTCTGACACCGCACCCAAGCCGCTTGGGTGGTCTGAGTTGGACGCGCTGGTGTCCCGCCGCGCCATCCAGGCCGAGCGGGCCACCGACGCCGAGGTCGACCGCATCGTGGCCCTGCCGGACCCGATGGACCGGATGGCGGCGCACGCCGCCCTCGTGCGGCTGCTGGGCGAGGACGGCACGGCCCTCTCGCCGGCCGCGTCCGACCGCATCTTGCGGACGCTGCACCGGGACGCCGAGGCGCGCGAGCGCGACGAACGGCGCGCGCGCTGGCTGGCCGAGCGCCGCCGGTTGGCGCTGCTGCACGCCCTGCGGCCGATCGCGGCGGCCGGCTGCGCCGTCGCGGCGGTGCTGCCGTTCGTCGCGGGCGCGTGGCGGTGGGGTTGGGGCCTGGGCTACGCCCTCGCGCTGTTCCTGACGTCGGGGGCGGGTTTGGCCGGCATGGCGCTGGCCGTGGTCGGGGCCGGCGTCCTGGCCCGGCTGGCGGGCCGCGCGAGCAGCCTGGAAGGGCTGGCCTGGCCGCTGCTGGGTGCCCTCGCCGCCGGCACCGCCGGGCTGGCCGTCGCGGTGGCTGGGGTCTGAGGCGCCGCGGACCTCCACGACCAGCGTGGCACGACACCCCCGCCCCTCAACGGCCTGCGGCCGTCCTCCGCTCCGCTGCGGCCCCTCCGGGGTGACCGGCGGGGGCTTACGTGCCGTCGGGGAGCTTGTCGGCTCCGGAGGAACGTCGAGGCTTCGTCCCACCAAAGGAACAGGTTCGAGCTCGCGGCCGGGAAGCCAACGGGCGGAGTTCATGAAGCCGGTGCAGCAGGCCCAGGACACGGCGAAGCTGCTCACCGATCATTGGGAGCGGGAGCAAGTCACTAAGCCTAAAGGCTGGCGGACTTGGCTGCTGGGCAAATAAAAAAGGCGACCGGAATGATCCGGCCGCCCTTTTAAAGGTTCTACCCTGGGCGCATACTTTCGCAGAGACGCTTACCAGGGTGTACGAAAACGAATGTAATTGTTTTGCCTATGGTTTGCAAGTTCTATGTTGGTCTCAAGCCCGTGAGCGTATGTTTGGAAGCGTGCCGCCCTACCATCACCTAGAGCTTGAGGCGGTGCTGTCCACCGAACGCTTTGCGCGGTACGTCGCCTGGGCGGGGGGCGACCGAGAGCGGGCCGTCGAACTCTACGCCCTCAACACCGCGCTCTCGGAAGCCCTCTACACGCCGTTGCAGATGCTGGAGGTGGCGCTGCGCAACCGCTTCCACGCGGTGCTGACCGTCGCCCACGGGCCGCTTTGGTTCGATCAACCGGGTCTGCTGGTCGTGCCCCACCAGTTGGAACAGCTCGCCAAGGCCAAGGCGGAGCTGGTCGATGCGGGACGACCCATCGAACCGGGCCGGGTGGTGGCGGAGCTGACCTTCGGTTTTTGGACGGCGTTCCTCAATACCGATTACGAGAGCATGTGGCAGAGCACGCTGCACCATGCGGTGCAGCGGGGCGAGGGCGAGAAGGGGTTGCGCCGCAAGGATCTGAGCGGCCCGCTCCGGCCGCTGCGCGAACTGCGCAACCGGGTCGCGCACCACGAGCCGATCCTGCCCTGGAACCTGCGCAAGCACTACGACGCCATCTTGCGGCTGACCGGCTGGCTGTCGCCGGCGGCCGCCGCCTGGACGCGCGAGCACAGCCGGTTCCTGGCCGTGCATCCGCCGGGGCGCATCGCCCTCGTGCGGCCCGAGAAAGGGCAGTCGCAACCGGCTCCGCCGGTGCGGTAGGCCGAGCGATGAACATGCCCACTGCCACCCTCGAACGTTCCGCTTGACGTGGTTGCCAGGAACCGGGCCTAATTCGCCTAGGCGGGCGATTCCCGCCGGCTGATCCACCGAAACCGGTGGAGTGCGGGCGTATGCCGGGTGCCGTCGGGCTCCCGCAGTGCGGCAGCCATGGCGGAGCGCGCGCAGCGCGCCGCCACCCGACCTCGCCGCTGTCGAGCACCACAGCAAGGCCGCCCCGGACCCCGTGGCGGCTTTTTCCATGCCGGAAAGTCGTCGTCCGACATGTCCGATCAGCTCCTGGGCTGGTTGGCGTGGGCGTGCGTCGTGCTGTCGGCCGCTACCGTCTTCCTCCACCGCCTTTCCGCGTTCCTCGATGCGCTGAACAAGGCCGTCGCCTCCTTCGCTGGGGTCGTCGTGTCCTCGCGCGCGTTTCGGGATGCGGTGCGGCCGGCTGTGCGCTTGAGCGCCGAGCCGGACCGCAAAGCGGCGGAGAAGGGGAAGCGCCGGAGCAAGCGCCGCTCGCGCCCCACCGACCGGCCTTAAGCGTCTCCGGCTCCTCCGGGTGGAGGGGCCTCCAGCGTTTTTCGGATGCCGTCACCGACCCAGGGTTCGCGCGGCCGTGTTATGTGTGATAAAGGACATTATCACACATTAAGGTAGGGCGAGACCATGGACCCGGATCGCATCGAGCTGACCCTGCTGCCGGCCGCCGACGATCCCGCCCCGGACGGCGCCGACTACCAAGCCGCGCTCTGGGCCGCCGACCGTACGCTGCGCGAGCACGGCGTGAAGGCGTCTTCCAGCATGTTCCGGCAGGACGACGCGGAAACGCCGGCGATCCACCTCGGCCAGATGGTGGTCAAGCTGGGCCCGTACGTAGCTCCCGCGCTCGCGGCGGTCATCGGCGTCTGGGTGCAAGCCCGGTTCGGGCGGAAGGCACGGCTCAAGGTCGGTGATGTGGAAGCCGAGGCGCGCACCCCGGAAGAGGTCGCGCAGTTGCTGGAGCTCGTCCCCGAGATCCGCGACAGCAAACCAAAGGAGCTTGAGGGACCATGAACGAGCTGGCGCCCCTGACGACGGCCGGGCACTTGCCGGCCCTTGTCGCTGCCTGTGGCGAGCGTGGCGCGCTGCGGTTCCTGGAGTTCTTCGCCTCCAACATCCGCAACCCTAACACGCGCCGGGCCTACGCTCAGGCCGTGGTCGCCTTCCTGGCCTGGTGCGAGGAGGCCGGGGTGGCGTCGCTCGCGGCGGTGCAGCCGCTGCACGTCGCGGCGTGGATCGAGATGCAGACGCGGGAGCACTCCGCGCCGACGGCGAAGCAGCGCCTGGCGGCGCTGCGCCACCTTTTCGACTGGCTGGTGGTCGGCCAGGTGGTGCCGGCGAACGCGGCCGCCTCGGTGCGCGGCCCGGCGCACCGCGTGAAGCGCGGCAAGACGCCGGTGCTGGCGCCGGCCGAGGCGCGCGCGCTGCTGGACAGCCTCGACGCGGCGACGCCGGCCGGGCTGCGCGACCGGGCGCTGATCGGCCTCATGGTCTACTCCTTCGCGCGCATCGGCGCGGCGCTCGCCATGCGCGTCGAGGACGTGTACGTGCAGAACCGGCGCCTCTGGGTGCGGCTGCACGAGAAGGGGAGCAAGCGCCACGAGATGCCCTGCCACCGCAACCTCGAAGAGTACCTGCACGCCTACCTGGACGGCGCGGGCCTGCGCGGCGATCCCAAGGGGCCGCTGTTCCGCACCATCGGGCGGGGCACCGGCAAGCTCACCCGGACGGCCATGCCACAGGCCAACGCCTACGCGATGGTCCAGCGCCGGGCGGCGGCGGCCGGCCTCGCCACCCGGATCGGCAACCACAGCTTCCGTGCCACCGGGATCACCGCTTACTTGAAGAACGGCGGCACGCTGGAGAAGGCGGCGGCGATGGCCAACCACGCCAGCACCCGCACGACGCAGCTCTACGACCGCCGGCCGGACGAGGTGACGCTGGACGAGGTGGAGCGTGTGCTGATCTGAACCGTGCCCCGCCTCAGCTCTCTTCGGGAGCTTCCGTCCCCTCCACGTCGTCATCGTCATCCGGCCCGGGCGGCGGCCCTGCGGCGGCTCTTTCGCGGTTCAGGACGAGCAGGCGGTCCAGGAGGTCGTCGTCGGTGAGGCTCGTGGGCCCAGGCCAGCCATAGGCCGCGTGGACGGCACGATCTAGTTTCGCGTGCAGGTCCACGAGCCAAGCATCCCGGCCCGCGTAGAGGCCGGCGAGCGTCAGCTCGGCGAGCTGCGCCGCGTAGGCCGGGTCGGGCACGAAGCGGTCCGGGTAGACGGCCGAACCCGGCGCCACCGGGCGCGGATCGGTGGGGTCGGCGTCGGCGGGCATCCACGCGCCCGTGCCCTCCGGGAAGAGCACGGCGCGTCGCCTTTCCTCAAGCGCCGCCGCGCCTTCCGCGATGGCCGCGGCGTGCTCCGCCGCCATGCGCTCGGCGAGGGGCAGCGTCGGCGCGAGCCCCGCCGGGAATGGAAAGGTCTCGAAGGTTCGGCGGTGGTTGTAGCGCTGGTCGTTGCCCGCCCCCATGCGGTTGCCCATGAACTCCGTCCAGACCGCGTGCGCGCGCGAGTGGAGCAGGCCGAAGGTGAGGTCGTCGTCGGCCGCGACCACCACGAGGCTGCCGCTGGGCAGGATGCGCGTGTCCATCCAACCGAACACCGGCTGGCGCGAGGTCTCGGACCGCACGACGCAGCGCGCCTTGCCCACGAGCGCGGTTCGAAGATCGCCTCGCGCTCGGCCGAATCGCCAAGGGCGGCGACGATTTTCAGGTGCGCGATTGTTTGCGCGAAACGGGTAAACGACCCGCTGAACGTGAGAGAAGGGCACAGCGTAGCCGCGCGCCTCTGCTTCCTCCATCGTCGGCCCGAAGTCCACAATCCACATGTCGCTGGGCCGCTCCGTCACGTCCTCGCCATCCCAGTAAGGACGGACCACGTCGCTGTTTGGCCGCCCGTTCGGATTGCCGAGTTCGCGGAGCATAGCCCTCGCCTCGGTACCGCTGAGCTTGAATGCAGGTCCCTCGCTGGGACGGCAGACGTCCTCCTTCACGCCCTGGAACGCCACGCCCCTGTTTTCGGTCAGCCGGCGCACGTCGGCGTCGTCCACGACGCGGAGGTTGGGATGAATCCTGTCGACCCTGTGTCCATCGAGCACCGGCTCGGCGACGCAGGGCTCGTCGGCCGCCGCGAAGCAGACGAGCGCCACGCGGACGGCGGCGCCCTTCACGCTCCACTCCTCGTCGCGCTTCACCCAATACAGTGGCTGACGGTCCAGCGCGCCCCCGGCTTCCTCTTCCGGCGTCGCGGGTTCCGGCGCCTCGGCGACCGCATCCGCCCCGTTCACGCCGCGACTTCCTCACTCGGCCCGGAGCGGGCCGGTGACTACCGCTTCGATGATCTCTTCGATTTTCTTGCGCGGGGTGTAGTGCGTGCCGGTCGCGCCACGCCAAGCGGGCGACAGGCGCCGCTCGAAGAGCGTGCCGAAGATCGCGGGCTCGATCGCGCCCCAGTCGAGCCCGGCGAGGTCGGCGAGGAGGCCGAGGTCCTGGCGCTCGAAGGGCAGCGCGGGGGAGCCATCGAACAGGCGGCCGTTGAAGCGGTCCAGCCGGTCCGCGCCGAAGACGCCCCCGCGCCGCATGGCGTCGAGGAGGCCCTGCATCGCCGCGGTCGCCTCGGCCGCGCTCCCGCGCTGCGCCGAGCGCAAGAGGCGGCCGAACAACCCGTCCGGGAACAGCCCCGCGCGTTCCGCGAAGAGGCAGAAGAGGAGCTGGTTGGCGAAATGCGCCACCGCGGGCCCGGGGTGCCCCCGCCGCTGGAAGCTCTCGATCAGCACGGAGAAGTGCGCGGCCGTCTCCTCCGTGAGCTGCGCGGCCGACTGGGCCGGGCGGAATGCGTCGGGGTTGTTCCAGAGCTGGGCGAGGCGCGCCCGCACCGCGGGCGCGATGAGCTCCTCCAGGCGGAATTCTTTCCGCCGGGGAGGGTAGCCGTTGAAGTTGGGCGTGACCTCGATGCGGTCGTGGTCGCAAGCCACCAGCAGCTTCGGATTCCCGAGCGAGCCGGCGTAGCGGAGGAGCTGGTTGCGGGCCTCGACGAGGGATGCGCGGCGCTTCTTGTACTCCCACCCGAAGCAGTCGCGGCGGAAGGCGTCGGCGAAGCCGGGCTTGTCGTCGGCGCCGACGACGGGCGCCTCGAAGCGGTAGTCGGCCGTCCCCGGCCCCGTGGTGGGCGGCTTCTCGACGCCGAGCACCTCGCACAGCTCCAGGAAATGCTGCTGGGCCGCGGCCCGCTCGGATAGCGGGGTGTCCCGCCACTTCTCGATGAACTCGGCCGCGTCCACGCCAGCTCCCCCCCGGACGTGGGTAGGGTAGCGCATCGGATGAGCGTTGCGGACCCGAGGAGCGCCTCGGCGATGGCCGGATGCCGGCGCCGGCGCCGGCGCCGCTTCAACGCGCCGCGGCGGCGGCCAGTACCATGCGGACGAGTGCGACACTGAGCGCGTCACCGGGACGGTTCCGGCAGTGGTCGCCGGAGGGGCGATGCCGGCCGTGGCGCAGCTCTCGTGCTCCGGCGTAACGGACGGGCGCTCGCGTCTGGAGTGCTACGACCGGGCGGCACGGGCGCCGGCATCCCAGGCGTCCCGGCCGCCTTTGAGCAGCGTCTGCACGCCGAGCAGCCCGTGCGTGGGCCCCAGGGGCGGCGTCTACTACATCGCGCCCTCCGGCTACCGCCGCTACCTGCCCCGCGGCTGAACGCGGCCGGCCGGGCGTGCGCGCTGTGGGTGCGGCCGGTGCGGGCGCTGGGGCTCACTCAGTCGTCGACCATACTTCGCTTGGTAGGCGCCGACGTAGTCCGGATCCTGGCAGATGCAGCGGTTGCGGGGCGCCTTCGCCGCCGGAACGGTGAGCACGGCGGGAACGGGACGGAGGAGGTCGAGCTTCGTGGCGACCGGCACCCGCCGGCTCCGAAGCCGGGCCGCGTCGATGACCACCTCGGCCGCGAGGAGCACGCCCGCGAGCGCCGATTGGAAGGCCATGGGCACGGCCATGGCGCCGTCCCCCTTGTTGCCGCCGCCGAAGATGGCGGTGCCGCAGACCGCCTTGCCGTAGAACGCGCGCAGCGGCAGCCCGTCGTACGGCAAGAGCTTCTCGAGTTCGACGCCCCGCGCAGCCGAGACTCGCTCCAGCAGCGAGCGGTCGACGGGCGTGCCCGCGTGGAGCATCCCGCGGACCATCCGCACGTCGGCCAGGCCGAGGGCCGCCGCGACGATCTCGTCCTCGTGGGGCACGGCGCGGTCCGGCAGGTAGAGACAGGCGAGGCAGGCGCCGTCGAGGAAGTCGTGCCTCGACACCCCGAGATCGCCGGGCTGCGTCCACGCGTTCAGGATGCGGCGAGGAAGCGAGGCCTGGACCGCCCGGCGGTCCTGCGCCGTGTCGAGCGCAACGGCCACCGTCCCCAGGTCCCAATCGCCGCGCTCGCCGAGGAAGGCGCCCCAGCGGCATCGGTGCGGGGCGACCCGCAGCGAGGTGCCGCTCAACAGGCGCGCGGCCGTGTCCACCTTCGACGCACCCACGTCTGCCTGGCCGCATTCGACGTAACGCTGCAGGTTCGGGAGCTCGATGTCTTCGTGGTCGATCAGGTCGAGGGCGCCGCTCACCCCCGGGACGCGGCGCATCGCCCACACGAACCCGCGGCCGATCGCGCCGAGGCCCGCCAGGTGCACGCTGCCGATGTCCACCGCCCTGGGAAGGGGCGGCTCGGGCGCGTGGGCGCCGTCCTGCGATAGGATGCTGAAGCAGACCTCGCCGTCGGGCGCGCCGTGCGGCAGCTGGTCAGCGAACACGAGGCGGAAGACGTTGGCCACGCCGAGGCAGGCCGCGGCGCCGGCCGCGAAGGGATTGGCCGCCGCCCGGCCGGACGGGACCGGCGCGGTGGCCGAGAGGCGCACCCGCCACCCATCCGAGCCGATGAAGACCTTGCGGCCTTCGAAGGCCGGATCGGAGCCCCCCACGACGATGCAGGCGGTGCACCGCACGGCGGGGGCGCCGGCCGTCAGCTCGATGTCGGGGTTGATGCTGCGGGCCTGGGCGGACAGGGCGCTTGCGCGCTTGTCGAGGGCGGCGCCCCTTCCCAGGGACAGGATGAAGAGGCGAGGGTAGAGGCGCGCGAGCAGGTCCACGGCTAGTTCGAGCGCGGCGCTGCCGGAGGCCGAGAGGGCGGCCGCCCGGTCGAACGCCACGCCGACGCAGGCCGCTTCCAGGGTGTCGAGGAACCCTTGCTCGTCGAAGTTCCGCAGCACATGAACGGCCGCCGCGACCGAGCGCGCGTGGAAGTTGGCAAGCGCCATCGGTCTTAGCCTTGCGTCCTGATCAGGCGGTCGGCGTCGGCCCTGGGCAGCTCGACCCACTGGCGACGCGGCGACAGCCGGTACACGGCGCACTCCCGGACCGAGAACGGCCGAGCGGCGAAGTCCGGGACGACGAGCGAGAGACTCCCGACCTGGGTGGCGACCGCATACTCGTCGTCCATCGAGGAATGGTAGGCCCGGCCGGGGTGGCTGTGCACCTGCGCTACGAGGATCTGGCGGGTGCGGTAGAGGTGGACGTTGAGCCGGTGAAACTCGTCCCGGTCGATGCTGACGTAGATGCCCGACGGGGTACGCACGCCTTGCTGCTTCGGGATGACCGCTTCGCGCACGTGGGCGGTGCTGCCCTCGCATGTGCCGGTCCAGAGCACCAACCCTTCGTTGCCGCCCTGCCCCACGCGCCGGAGGTGGCGTTCCGTGGCGTCGACACATGCTTTTGGCAACTCGACGATGTTGACGCCGTGCAGGGGCCCCATCCGATGTTCCTCCTGTCGGGAGCCGAAGGCCGCGCGGAGCAGATCCAGCGCCCTCATTCGGGGATCCTGTCGAATGCCGGCGCGAGGGTCATCTGCATCTGCAGACCGGCAATCGGGTCGACGCCGTAGCGCCAGAGTACGTCCAGGATGTTGTAGATGCTTCCCTCGCCGTCCGCCCGGCGGAGGAGCCAGTCGTCGCCGCTGTGGCCGGGGTTGGCGTGGTACTCCCGCGTGCCGGGCACGCAGAGGAACGGGACGTCCTCCGGCTTGAAAGCCTGCATCAGCTCCTGAACCGGCGTTGGCATGCCGGGCACGGCCGGTGGCGGTGCGGCCGGATCGCGCCTGGGCAAGCGCGTGAGCAGCTCCGCATAACGGTAAGGCTGGCGCGTGAACGGGTTCACTAGGCGCACCGAGGGCGGCCACAGGTCGTAATTCGTGTAATCCAGCAGGGCCCCGAAGACCACGACCGGCGGGGTGCCGCGCGGGGCGGCGAAGACCGTGAACACCTCGGGGAACTCCGCCCGCAGCAGCCACTGGCCGCGCCGCTGCATGGCGTCCTCGAACGTGCGGTAGTTCGCCAGCTCCCGCTCGAACTTCCCCCGCGACACCGCGGGGTCGACCAGCACCTCGGTTCCGTCAGGCACCGGCGGCCCCGGTCTTCAGCGACAGGAAGAGCACGGCGCCGTCGGCGAGACCGTTGGACTCGGCCGAACCATCCAGATCGATGGACTGGCCGGCCTCGTTGCGGAGCTCCCAGTTCTCAGGCGAGCGGCCGACGTTGTTCGTCTCCTCCAGCGCACGGGCGACGAGCGCCTTAAGCGCGGCCCGGGGGGCCACCTCAATCGCGGCGGGGGCACCGTTCACCACGACGGTCAGGAGGAGCTTCTTGCTCTCCGGGCCCCGTCCTTGCGCTACCTTGTCCTGCTTCACCTTGACCTCGCTCGTTCAAATCGGAGCCGGGCCGCGCCCGGTGCGCCGAGCGGTCTAACTGGCTCGCGAACAACGAGTCAAGCACACAATCAAGTCGTGCCTAATAGGCACATTGTGTGTATCGCACACATGTGCTATGCGCGTTCCCATGCAAGAAACCGCAACCCTGGCCTTCTACAAGGCGCAGGGCGACCTGATTCGGAGAAAGCGAAGGGCGCTGCGCCAAACCCAAGAAGGCTTGGCCGCCCTCATCGGGCTCTCGCGGGCGACGGTCGCCAACATCGAAACCGGGCGGCAGCAGCTGCTGGTTCACCAGCTCCACCAGATCGCGCGGGCCCTGGACCTGCCCGTCGAGGAGTTGCTGCTCCACGACGGCGGCCAGCCCGACGCCGGGCGCGACCTGCCGCTGCCGAGCGATCTGACGCCTCGGCAGAAGAGCCAGATCGCCGGACTGCTCAGCGGGGCCGGGAAGGGCGCCACGCGCGGCGACCACGAGGAGAAAAGGTAGGCGATGCCGCGACGGAGGAGAGATCCCGTAGCCGCCGCGACGCGGCTGCTCGAAGACGCGGGCATCCGAAAGGCTCCGGTTCCGGTCGAACTGATCGCCCGGCGTCTCGGCGCCGTCATCCGTCGAGCCCCCCTCGACGACGAATTGTCGGGGATGCTCGCCATCAACGGCGATCTGACGATCATCGGCGTCAACTCGCTCCACCACCCGAACCGCCAACGCTTCACCATCGCCCACGAGTGCGGCCACCTCGCTCTCCACCGGGACGAGGTCTCGGCCAATGTGCATGTGGACCGCCAGTTCCACGTGATGATGCGGGACCAGAAGTCGTCGCTCGGAACCGACGTCCTGGAGATCGAGGCGAACAGGTTCGCGGCGGAGCTGCTGATGCCGCGCTTCCTCGTGGAACCCGCCATCCGCGCTCAAGCCCTTGACGTCGACGACGAGAGGAGCATGGCGAATCTCGCGGCCGCGTTCCGCGTCAGCAAGTCAGCGATGATGTACCGGGTGAGCAGCCTGTTGGCTCCCCTTTGAGGATCCGCCCTTTGCTCCTCGGCGCACAGCGGGGGCGGTGCGAAGCTTCCAAGAACCCACAGCTCTGAGCACGCGCCGCACCCGCTCCGGCCGCCTCTGCGCGCCGCCCGGCGCTACTCCTCGTCGTAGTAGCCCTCCCACCAGCCGCTGGTGTCCACGGAGCAGTCCACGTCCTGGAAGCGCGTGATGTCGTCGACCGGCGACAACATGGTCACGCTGAACGGGAAGCCCCGCTCCATGACGGCGCCGTCGCCCCGGCGCACGTCGGAGTTGGAGCCCCACTGGAGTTCGACGCCGACGGTGCCCGCGATGGCGAAGGTGACCGCCTCGTGCGTGATGCCCGTCACGCGCATCTCCTCGGCGCAGACCTCCTCGACGCTGTGATGCGAGGCCAGCTCGTCGAGACTCAGGATGGTGTCCGAGATGAGCGCGGAAACGACCTCCTCGTCGATGTGGTCGAAGACGGCCTCCACCACCTGCTTCCGGCACTGCTCGAAGGAGGCGAACAGCCCCTCCAGGGCGGCCAGCGCGTCGCCAACGAACGCCTCGATCTGGGCTTGGTCGGTCACGACCACGCCGGGCCGGATGTGCGTGAACTTGGAGAGCCGGTCAACCGCGTGGATGGCCTCGTCGTGGAGGTGCGACACATCGATGCCGGCCTCCTCGATGAAGCCGTCCGAAAGCCCGCCCTGGGTGGCGTACTTCGCCCGCTGCTTGCGGGTCGGTCCCTTTGTGGTCGGCTCCTGCTTGAACCAGGAGCACGCCGACACCTCGCGGTCCGGCGCCAAGCGATGGAGCACGTGACCGAATATCTCCCGCACCCCGGCCGCGAAGAAGTTCAGCCTGACGGGGTTGTCCTCGTCCTCGACCACGCGCAGGCAGCCGGAGAGGACGGTCTTCTCGAAGTCCACCAGGGGCAGCGCCGCCAGCTTCGGCGGGATGGCGGTCATGCGGGTGCGGTCCGGTGATGAAATGCCGAGCGCGGCTGCCCCCCGCGCGATGACCACGCGACCCGCGCCGCGCCCCGCGCGACGAGCCCGGGCACCTCAACCGCGGTCGGCATCGACGACGCGCTTCACCTGCATCGGGTGCCAGTCGCGCCCGCCGGCCGGGGTCGGCACGCCGCGGGCGGTGAGCGCCGCGGCCAGCTCGCGCAGGGTCGCCGCGCCCGCGCGCCGCGCGGCGTCTATGTAAGGCGCGACATCGGCGGCGCGTGCTTGCGCCTGCGCGCTCTTCGCCGCCGCGGCGATGTATGCCTGCTCCGGCGTCCCGGCGCGCAGCCGCGGGTTGCCGAGCACAACCCCCCTCGCCTTCGCCGCCGCCAGCGCGGCGCGCGTGCGCTGGCTGATCAAGCCCGCTTCGAGCTCGGCGACGGCGGCCATCTGCGTGACCAAGAACTTGCCGACCGGCCCCGGCGGCACGGTGGGGAGGTCGCAGAACACCACGCCGCCCTCGCCGCTGCCCTCGACCACGCCGAGCAGGAAGCGGGCGTTGCGCGCCAGGCGGTCGAGCTTGGCGATCAGCAGCGTGGCGCGCCGGGCGCGGCAGGCTGCGAGCGCGGCCGCGAGTTGCGGCCGGTCGGAGCGCTTGCCGCTCTCCACCTCCTCGAACGCGGCCACGACCTCGCCGCCGCAGCCGGCGACATGGCGCGCCACCGCCTCGCGCTGGGCGTCGAGGCCGAGGCCCGAGCGCCCCTGCCGCTCGGTGGACACCCGGAAGTAGGCGACGAAGCGCGGCGCTGACGTAGCTGCCGAAGTTGCGTCGGCGCCGGATAGGACAGGATTCAGGGCGTCGCCGGGCATCTCCGGCCTGTTTACCTCCGCCCCGCCCGCCTTGTCACGCACCCAAAGGGACGTTTGACGGTGCGTGACAAGGCGGATCATGCCACGTTCGAACCAGCAAAGCGCCGCAACGCCGCAGCCGACGCTTTCGGCACCTTCACGTACGGGATGGTCCCGACGCTTGCCGGGACCGCCTTGACACATCGGCCCGACACCCCCTTGTTCCCGGGCAAGGGGACCACCGCGATTGCCCCGTGAGGCTTCGGCTGAAGGATCGCGTCCGCAACTCCACGCTTGAGGGAGAGGACGCCCTATGCCCGCGCCCGACACCATCACCACCGCTCAACTGTCCCGGCTCATCGGCCTGCCCGACGCGCCGGTGCTCCTCGATCTGCGCACCGACGAGGATTATGCGGCCGATCCCCGGCTGCTCCCCGGCTCCATCCGCCGCGACTTCCGCACCGTGGCCGCTTGGGCGCCCGACTATGCCGGCCGGTCGGTGGTCGCCGTCTGCCACCGCGGCCTCAAGATCAGCCAGGGCACCGCCGCCTGGCTGCGCCACAACGGCGCCCGCGCCGAAGCGCTGGAAGGCGGCTTCGAGGCCTGGGCCGCGGGCGGCGGCAACCCGCTGCTGCGCCCGGACCGCATCCCGCCGCGCGACGCGCAAGGACGCACGGTCTGGGTCACGCGCGCCCGGCCGAAGATCGACCGCATCGCCTGCCCCTGGCTGGTCCGGCGCTTCGTCGATCCCGCCGCCGTGTTCCTGTTCGTGGCGCCCTCCGAAGTCCCGGCGGTCGCCGAGCGCTTCGGCGCCACGCCCTTCGACATCGAGGACGTGTTCTGGAGCCACCGGGGCGAGGGCTGCACCTTTGACACCATGATCGAGGAGTTCGGGTTGCGATCGGAGGCGCTCTCCCGCCTGGCGGTGATCGTGCGCGGCGCGGATACCTCCCGCCCCGATCTCGCGCCGCAAGCGGAGGGCCTGCTCGCCGCCTCGCTCGGCTTCTCGCGCATGTACCGTGACGATCTGGCCCAGCTCGACGCCGCCATGGCGCTCTACGATGCCTTCTACCGCTGGAGCCGCGACGCGGTCGCCGAGACGCACAACTGGCCCGCCAGCCCGGCCGGCAGCCACACCGGGGCCGGGGCATGAGCGGCACCACCCTCGACGCGGCCGCCCCAGCAACCAGCACCGCCGCCGCCGAGGCGCGGCTGCCGTCGTTCGCGCAAGCCCTGCGGGTCTGGCTGAAGATCGGCCTGCTCTCCTTCGGCGGCCCGGCCGGGCAGATCGCGCTGCTGCACCGGGAAGTCGTGGATGAGCGCCGCTGGGTCTCGGACGCGCGCTTCCTGCACGCGCTGAACTTCTGCACCCTGCTGCCCGGGCCGGAGGCGCAGCAGCTCGCCACCTATCTCGGCTGGCTGCTGCACGGGGTGCGCGGCGGCATCGCCGCCGGGGCGCTGTTCGTCCTGCCGGGCATGGCGGTGATGCTCGGCCTGTCGGTCCTCTACGCCACGCTGGGCGAGGTGCCGGTCGTCGCGGCGCTGTTCTTCGGCCTCAAATGCGCGGTGCTGGTGCTGGTGGTCGAGGCGCTGCTGCGGGTGGCCAAGCGGGCGCTCAAGACCGGCGAGGCCTGGGCGCTGGCCGGCGCCGCCTTTCTCGCGCTCTACGCCTTCTCCGTGCCCTTCCCGCTGGTGGTGCTGGCCGCCGCGCTGATCGGCTACGCCGTGCCGGGTCGCTTCCGTGCCGGAAGCCATGGCTCGGCGAAGGACGGCCCGCCGGCCGTGCTGGATGCGGTGCTGGCCGCCGATCCCGGCCGCCCGGCGCGCCTCGCCGCGAGCGCCTGGCGCGCCGGCTTGGCCGCGGTCGCGCTCTGGCTGCTGCCCGTGGCGGCGCTGGCGCTCGCGGTGGGCGGCGTGTTCGCCGACGTGGCCTGGTTCTTCTCCAAGATGGCGGTGGTCACCGTGGGCGGCGCCTACGCCGTGCTCGCCTACGTGGCGCAGGAAGCGGTGCAGGCCTATCGCTGGCTCACCCCGGATCAGATGCTGGTCGGCCTGGGCCTGGCCGAGACCACGCCGGGGCCGCTGATCCTCGTCTTGCAGTTCGTGGGCTTCCTGGCCGGCTACGGCGCGGGCGGGCTGCTCTGGGGCGTGCTGGCCTCCGTGCTCACCGTCTGGGTCACCTTCGCGCCCTGCTTCGCCTTCATCTTCCTGGGCGCGCCCTACGTCGAGCGGCTGCACAACAACCGGGCGCTGACCGGCGCGCTGGCCGCGGTGACCGCGGCGGTGGTGGGCGTGATCGCCAACCTGGCGCTCTGGTTCGGCCTGCGGGTGCTGTTCGCCGACGTGCGGCGGGTGGAGGTCGGCCCGGCGACCCTGGACATGCCGGCCCTCAGCAGCCTGGACCCGCTCGCCCTGGCGCTGGCGGCGCTCGCCGCCGCCTGCCTGTTCGCCTTCAAGCTCGGCCTGCTGCGCACCCTGGGCATCACCGCCGCGGTCGGGCTGGTGGCCAAGCTCGCCCTGGGCTGAAAGCCTCGCGTCCGTGCAGCCCTGAACCGAAAAAGGAGACCGCCATGCCACACCGAACCTTCCGCCGCTCGGCCTTGACCGGCTTGGCGCTCCTGGCCGCCGCGGGGGCGCCGACCTTCGCGCAGCAGGGCACCGCCCCGGCCGGGCCGGGCGGTGCGCCAGCGCAGCAGCAAGGCCTCGCGCCCAACGCCGACTGGCACCGCACCGTCGCCTCGGTGCTGGGCAGGCCGGGCGCCGAGCAGCCCGGCGGCGTCTATCGCGTGTCGCTGCCGCGCACCGACCTGAAGGTCGCGCTGGACGGCGTCGAGATCCGTCCCGGCTTCGCGCTGGGCTCCTGGCTCGCCTTCCACCCGCACGGGCAGGAGCTGATGGTCATGGGCGACCTGGTGCTGCTGGAATCCGAGGTGGCGCCGGTGATGCGCCGCCTGGCCGCCGGCGGGCTGGAGGTCACGGCGCTGCACAACCACCTGCTGCGCGCGCAGCCGGCGACCATGTACATGCACGTCGCCGGCCACGGCGACGCGGCCCGGCTCGCCACCGCGCTGCGCGCCGCCCTCCAGGAGAGCGCGACGCCGCTGGGAGGCGGGGCGGCCCCGGCCGCGGCGGGCGCGGAGCGCATCGACGGGCTGGACACCGCCGCCGTCGCCCGCGCCCTGGGCCGCGAAGGGCGCGCGGCCGGCGGCGTGTACAACGTGTCGGTGCCGCGCGCCGAGCGCGTCACCGAGCACGGGGCCGAGGTCCCCGCCGCGATGGGCCTGCCGACCGTGATCAACTTCCAGGCCGCCGGGAACGGCAAGGCCGCGACCACCGGCGACTTCGTGCTGACGGCGGGCGAGGTGGCGCCGGTGCAGCGGGCGCTCATCGAGAACGGCATCGAGGTCACCGCACTGCACAACCACATGCTGGGCGAGGAGCCGCGGCTGTTCTTCATGCACTTCTGGGCGGTGGACGACGCCGAGAAGCTGGCCCGCGGCCTGCGCGCCGCGCTGGAGCGCACCAACAGCCGCCGCGCCGAAGCGGCGCCGGGCGGCCGGGGCGGCGGCTGAGACGGGCGCCGTGGGCGAGGCGATGACGACCAGGAGGAGCGCCGTCGCGGCGCTCCTCGCCGGCGCCGGCCTCGGCGCGGCCGCCGCGGCGCAAGCGCCGCCGCCGCCCAGCACCTTCGAGGACGCGCCCACGGGCGCGCCGCCGCCCGGCTTCACCTTCGCCCTGACCGGCGGCGGCGGGCCGGTGCGCTGGGTCGTGCTGGAGGACCCGTCCGCGCCGGCGGGCGGGAAGGTGCTCGCCGAGACCAGCCAGGACCGCACCGACGACCGCTTCCCGCTCGCCATCCTGGACGGCTTCGAAGCGCGCGACGCGGCGGTCTCGGTGCGCTTCAAGCCCGTCTCCGGCACCGTGGACCAGGCGGCGGGGCTCATGGTGCGCCTGCGCGACCCGCGGAACTACTACATCGCCCGGGCCAACGCGCTGGAGGGCAACGTCCGGCTCTACCGCGTCGTGGACGGCCGACGGACCCAGTTCGCGGGCGTGGACGTGCCGGTGCCGCTCGGCCGCTGGCAGGCGCTCGGGCTGCGGGTCGAGGGCGACCGCTTCGAGGTGTCGCTGGACGGCCGCGAGCTGTTCACGGCCACCGACCGCACCTTCGCGGAAGCCGGCCGGGTCGGGCTGTGGACCAAGGCCGACAGCCTGACCCACTTCGACGGCTTCGAGGCCGAGGCGCTGCGGTAGCGCGCTCGCCGCGCGTGCCGGAAGGCGGACCGCGCCCCGGGCCGAGACCGGGGCGAGATCCCCCAGCCCCGGCGAGGCGGGGCGCCCCCCTCCTCGCACCCTGGCCCGAACACGCCCCCGGAGAACCCTGACGTGCTGTGGCCGCTCTACGTGCTCACCATCGTCGCCGGCCTGCTCAACCCCGTGGCGTCCGGCTTGGCGGGGACGCTCGAGAAGACGCTGGAGCGGCCCTTCCTCGTGGCCGCGGTCAGCCTCGCCCTCAGCCTGCTCTGCGCGGTGGCGGGCGGTCTGTTCACGGGCCAGCTCGGCTGGCCCCCGGAGAAGGCCGCGGAGGTCCCTTGGTGGGCGTGGCTCGGCGGCCTGGCCGGCTTCGCCGTGTTCATCGCCCGCCCCTACGCGGCCCAGCCCCTGGGCGCCGCCGCCTTCACCGGGCTGACCGTCACCGCCTCGGTGGTGTTCTCCCTGCTGCTCGACCACTACGGCCTGCTCGGCTTCCAGCAGCACGACGCGGGCTGGGGGCGGATCGCCGGCGCCGCCCTGATGTGCGCCGGCGTCGCCTTGGTGGCGCTGACTTGATCCCGCCGCGCCGGCGGGCACGGCGCGGCGGCGTGCGCGTGCCGGCGGGGGGCAAGGTGGTCGAGGTGGACCCGCGCAGCGAGTTCGCGCTGTGCTTCGGACCGGGGGGGGCACCCGCGGCGCGTCGCCGAGGCCGTGGCCGCCGTGCCGGCGGCGGCGGCACGGCATCGGGGCGCGGCATGATGCCCGAAGGTCCGGTCGCCGCGCACGATCCCGTCCGGCGCATCCTGTGGGCGCGCGGCCTGCGCGACTTCGGCGACGGCCTCGCCGCGGTGGTGCTGCCGGCGCACCTCGTCGCGCTCGGGTTCGGCGCCGCCGAGGTGGGCGCCGTCGCGACCATCGCCCTGTTCGGCTCCGCCATGATGACGCTCGGGGCGGGTATCGCGGGCGGGCGCGCCGATCCACGGCTGCTGCTGCTCCTCGCCGCGGGGCTGATGGCCGCCACCGGCCTCGGCTTCGCGGTAGCCGGGGGCTTCGCCGTGATCGCGGCGGTGGCGCTGATCGGGACCATCAACCCCTCGGCCGGGAGCGTCAGCGTCTTCGCGCCGCTGGAGCAGGCCCTGCTCACGCACGCGTCGCCCGACGCGGGGCGCACCGCCGTCTTCGCCCGCTACAGCCTGGTCGGCGCGCTCGCCGCGGCCGCCGGCGCCCTGGCGGCGGGCGGGCCCGACGCGCTCGCCGCCCTCGGGGTGCCGCGGCCCGCCGCGCTGCAATCGATGTTCCTTCTCTACGCCCTGCTCGGCGTGGCTTGCGCCGCGGCGTACTGGGCGATCCCGCCCCTCCCGGGGGCCGAGCGGCAGGCGCGGCACGCCCCGCTCGGGCCGTCCCGCGGCATCGTCGTGCGGCTCGCCGCGCTCTTCAGCGTCGATTCCTTCGCCGGCGGCCTCGCGGTGCAGTCCCTGCTCGCGCTCTGGCTGTTCGAGCGGTTCGGCCTGTCGCTGGCCGAAGCCGGCCTGTTCTTCTTCTGGTCGGGGGTGCTGTCGGCCTTCTCCTTCCCGGTCGCCGCGTGGCTCGCTGCGCGCATCGGCCTGGTGAACACGATGGTGTGGACGCACATCCCGTCGAGCCTGTGCCTGATCGCCGCCATCTTCGCGCCGACGGCGGGGCTCGCGCTCGGGCTGCTGCTGCTGCGCGCGGCGCTCTCGCAGATGGACGTGCCGACCCGGACCTCTTACGTCATGGCCGTGGTGACGCCGGCCGAGCGGACCGCGGCCGCGAGCTTCACCGCCGTCCCGAGGAGCCTCGCCGCGGCCGCCAGCCCGGCCCTCGCGGGCGCGCTCCTCTCGGCCGGATACGCCGACCTGCCGTTCGTCGCGTGCGGCGTCCTGAAGATCATCTACGACTTCGCCCTCCTCGCGGCGTTCCGGCACATCAAGCCGCCGGAGGAGAGGTGACGGACAAGCGGAGCGCCGCACCGCCCGCACGGCGCCGCTACCCACTCGACGCCGGCCATGGCGCTGTCGTCGGGCGTTCCGGCGCCAGCCGCAGGCCGCCGTGCCCCGACCGTCGTGGTGCCTCCGCGAGGGCCTGGAAGTCCGGGCCCTCGCGTGTGCCCTGTCTCACCCCGCCGCGTCGCCGCGCTTGTGTTCCGGGGTGAGGTGAGCGGCACGGCCTCCTCGTCGGTCATGGCCGCGATCCGCACGGCTTGGGCCTGCGTGGCGCGGAGGAAGGCGATGTAGCGGGCGTCCGGGGTCCGGACGGCCTCGGCGGAGCAGGCCGCGAGCAGGGCGGCGGCGGCGGCGGAAATGGCGTGCTTCGCGCGCATGGTTCGTCCTCTCGCTTCCGGATCGGGGAGGGCTGCCCGGCGTCCGCGGCCGTAGCAGCCCCCGGACGGCGCGCAAGGGCTCGCGCCCGTGGCGCGGATCGTCCCCGCCGCCGCCGCCGCGTGCGGCGGCGGGGATGACTCCCTGCTCCTCCAAGCGTCCCGGCCGGACTTAACGGAATGCACGGATTTGTAGCATAGGCGGACGGAGCGAGAACGCGGCGGCTGTCCGGCCGTGGAACTCGGGCTTGCGGTGGCAACGGAACCGGAAGTCGATTCAGCGTCCGCGATGGCGATCGACGACGAGGCGGAGGCGTCCGCGCGGGTCAGCGCGCCGCGGCGTAGCCCCGCAACCGGGCGTAGAGGTCGCGCTGCGCCGGCTCCAACTGGTCGCGCATGGCGATGTGGGTGGCCAGATGCACCTCCCGCAGCCGGCCGTTCATCGCCCCCAGCGCCGCCGTCAGCGCGGCGAGCCGGCCGGTGTCGGCCGCGCCTCCCGCGAACAGCGTGTCGAGCTCCTCCTCCAGCGCCACGATCCGCGCCCCGATCGCCCGCGCCTCGCCCGCCATGCGAGCGCGCAGCGCCTCGGCCGCCGCGCGCTGCGCCGGCGTCAGCCCGAGCGCGTCCGCGTGCTCCAGCACGTGCATCGGGCCGGGATAGCCGTTCAGCTCCGCCGCGAGCGCCAGTCCCATGCCCCGCCCGGCGAGGAGGTCGGCCGCCTGCCCGTCCGGCAGCGCCTTGGTGCGCCGCCGGTCGAGCCCCGAGTAGGGCTGCCCCGGGATGGTGACGGTGCCCGCGGCGGGGCCGTGCGCGCCGTGCCTCCCGTGCTGGGCGACGGCGGGCATGGCGGCGAGGAGGGCCGCCGCAAGGAGGGTTGGCGAGGTGTGGCGCACGTGATCGGTCTCCGGTCCCCGCCGCAGTAGCGCGCCTCGCCCGACCCATCATATGACTGCGGTCGTATGGACGCCGACCTCATCGCCCTGCTGCCGCCCGCCCGCGAGCGCCGCCTCGCGCGCGGCGAGGCGCTGTTCCGCGCCGGCGACCCAGCGCTCGGCCTCGTGGTCGTACGCTCCGGCGCCCTCGAGCTGGTCCGCACCTCGCGCGAGGGCCGCCGTTCCGTCCTCCACCGCGCGGCGCCGGGCGACACCTTCGCCGAGGCCTCGCTCTTCGAGCCGCGCCACCACTGCGACGCGGTCGCCGCCGCGCCGAGCGTCGTCGCGGTCCACCCCGCGGCGGAGCTGCGCCGTGCCGCCTCCACCGACCCCGCCCTCGCCTGGCGCGTGGCCGCCCACCTCGCCGCCCGCCTGGTCGCCGAACGGGCACGCGCCGAGCGCCTGGCCCTCCCCCACGCCGCCGACCGGCTGCTGGACGCCCTCCACGCCCTCCCGGCCGAGGAAGGAGGCGCCCGTCGCCTCGGCGGCACCTGGAAGGCGCTGGCTTCCGAGCTCGGCCTGACGCACGAAGCGACGTACCGGGCCCTCGCGCGGCTGGAACGCGCGGGGCTGCTCCGTCGCGAAGGGCGCGGCGTCGTCCACCTCGGCGTGCGCGCCCGCGCGTGAGCGGCGCTCCCCGCCCGACGCTGGCCGGCGAGGCCGGCGGCGCCTTCGGCGACCTCGGCACGCTGCTGCCCATCCTGCTCGGCGCCATCGCCGTCGGCGGCCTCGCCCCGGGAGGCGCCCTCGTCGGCTTCGGGCTGGCGCTGGTGGCGACGGGCCTGTTCTACCGCCTGCCGCTGCCGGTGCAGCCGATGAAGGCCGTCGGCGCGCTGATCGTCGCGGGCGGCCTCGCCCCCGGCGAGGTGGCCGCCGCGGGCCTGGCCGGCGGTGCCGTGCTCCTTCTGCTCGGCCTCACCGGCGCGGTCGGCTGGGCGGCGCGCGCCGTGCCCCGCTCCGCGGTGCTCGGCCTCCAGCTCGGCGTCGGCCTCGGCATGGCCTGGATGGGGTCAGGACACGAAAGTGGCTTGGGTGTCCGGCTCGCGCGAACAGACGCAGAACAATCTCCTTTGGAGCAGGCCAGCGCACCTTCGCTTGGCTGTCGCGCTCGCGCAGGCTGGCGCGTGACTACGAGCGTCTGCCGGAGACCGGCGAAGCGGTCATCCACGCCGCCATGACCCGCATCATGCTCCGGCGCATCGCTGCATGAGGGCCGCATGCCCGTGCACCATGCTTTTGCCGACGGTCAGTAGAAACTGTCTGCCAACGCTCGTGATGCGGTGCTGGTGCGCTGGAGCCGCGCGGTTTCAGGCCGCCATGGCGAGCCGCCGGAGCATGATGCGGGTCATGGCGCCGTGGATCATCGCCTCGCCCGTCTCGGGGAGGCGCTCGTGGTCGCGCGCGAGGCGGCGCGATTGCCCGAGCCACGCGAACGTCCGCTCAATGGCCTTATCGCAAATGACAAGTTCTGCCTGACGCGCTCGGGGCGGCTGCGGTTGGGCTGGCCCAGGGCGAGGGGCCGGCTGCGCGGGTCGGCTCCGCCCCAACTCGGCGGTGAGGTCACTCACCGCGGAGGGGAGCATGGGGCGGCAGCGCACCTGGCAGGTCCGGCGCACGGACGTGCCGGCGGCGACCGGCCAGCAGCGCTGGGACCGGGCCTACCAGCTCCTCCTGGGGTGGGCGACGGCCTCGCCCGCGCCGGCGCCGATGCCGGCGCCCCCGATCCCGCCGGAGGCAGCCCATGCGCGTAGCGATCTACGGCCGCGTCTCGACCGGCCACCAGGTCGAGCACCAGACCATTGAGCAGCAGCTCGAACGGCTGACGGCCCACGTCGGCGCCCACGCCGCCGAGGGCTGGGCGCTCGACCCGGCGCACGTGTTCCGCGACGACGGCCACAGCGGCGCCGCGCTGGCCCGCCCGGGGCTCGACCGCCTGCGCGACGCCGTGAAAGGCCGCGAGGTCGACCGCGTGCTCGTCACCGCGCCCGACCGCCTGGCGCGCAACTACGTGCACCAGATGGTGCTGCTGGAGGAGTGGGTGCGGGCCGGCTGCACCGCCGAGTTCCTGGACCGCCCGATGAGCGACGACCCGCACGATCGCTTGCTCCTGCAGATCCGCGGCGCGGTGGCCGAGTACGAGCGCACGCTGATCGCCGAGCGGATGCGCCGCGGGCGCTTGGCCAAGCTCCGCGCCGGCGCACTGCTGCCCTGGACCTACGCGCCCTACGGCTACCGCCTGGGCCCGGACCGGCCGCGCGACCCGCAGGGCGTGACGGTCGACCCGGCCGAGGCCGCCGTGGTGGCCGAGCTGTTCGCCATGTACCGGGAGCCCGGGGCCTCGCTGATGCGGCTCGCCATGCACCTCGACCGGCGCGGCATCCCGACGCCCACGGGCACGCCGCGGTGGTCGAGCCCCACCATCCGGGGCATCCTGCGCAACCCGACCTACACGGGGCAGGTCCACGCCCAGCGCACCCGGTACCGCGCGCCCACGCACCGGCGCTCGGCGACGCACCCCATCGGCCACCCCCACGGCACGGCGGTGCCGCAGCCGGCCGCCACCTGGCTCCTCGTCGGCCAGGTGCCCGCGGTGGTGAGCCAGGCGCAGTTCGATGAGGTGCAGGCCAAGCTGGCGGCGAACCGCTCCTTCGCGCGGCGGAACAACACCGCGCACCAGTACCTGCTGCGCGCGCTGGTGAGCTGCGGCCGCTGCGGCCTCGCCTGCACGGCGCGGGCGGTCAACGGGCGCAACTTCTACTACCTGTGCGGCGGCAAGGGGCACAGCACCTTCTCGCACCGCGCCACCTGCTGCGCGGCGCGGTACACGCCCGCCGGCCAGCTCGACGAACTGGTGTGGACGGACCTCTGCGCCTTGCTGGGCGAGCCGGCGCCGCTGGCCACGGCCGTGGCACGCGCCCACGGCGGGGCGTGGCTGCCGCAGGAGCTGCTCGCCCGCCGCGACACGCTGCGCCGCGCCCAGGCGCACCTGCGCCAGCAGATCGAACGGCTCACCGACGCCTACCTCCGGGCGGTCCTCCCGCTCGACGAGTACGAGCGGCGGCGCCGCAACCTGGAAGGCCGAGCGCAGGCCCTGGCCGGCCAGGAGGAGTTGCTGTGCAACGACGCGGAGCGCCGCCAACGGCTTGCCGGCGTGGGGGCGTCACTGGAGGCATTCCGCGGCCGGGTGCAGCACGGGCTGGCCACGGCGACCTTCGAGCAGCGCCGGCAACTCGTGCTGCTGCTCATCGACCGCGTGGTCGTCACCGACGCCGAAGTCGAGATCCGCTACGTGCTGCCCACCAGCCCCGAGAGCGAGCACGTCCGGTTTTGCCATTTGCGGAAAGACTACTTCGACGACCCACCTGCGGGGGATCACCCGGAAGCCGCGCGGCTTGGCTTCCAAGCCGTAGCGCCAGAGCTGCCGGTCGCGGTGTCGCGGGATCTCGACGCGCCAGCCGCGCTCGGCGGCGAGCCAGCGCGCGAACGGGCCGTCGTAGGCGCCGTCGGCCCACACCAGCTCCACGCGCGGCAGGTCCGACGGGGCCGCGCGCGCGATCAGCGCCTGAGCGCCGAGCCGGTCGTGCACGTCGGCCGCGTGGACGTGGGCGAGCAGGACGAGGCCGCCCGCATCGACGAGCAGGTGGCGTTTCCTGCCCGCGACCTTCTTGCCGCCGTCGTAGCCCCGCGCGGGCCCGCCCGCCGCCGAGCAGCGCACGGTCTGGCTGTCCACGATCGCCGTCGAGGGCTCCGGGTCGCGGCCTTGCGCCGCGCGGACACGGCCGCGCAGGCGGTCGTGGGCCGCCTTGATCGTGCCGTCCATGCGCCAGCGCCGGAACTGCGAGTACACGGTCGCCCAAGGCGGGAAGTCGCGCGGCAGCATGCGCCACGCGCAGCCCGACCGCAGGAGGTAGAACACGGCGTCTGCGAGCAGCCGGCGCGGCCACTTCTCGGGGCGCCCCAGATGGCTGCGGCGGGCGAACAGCGGCGCGAGGAGCGACCATTCGGCGTCGCTCAGGTCGGACGGGTACGGACGGTGCGAGGGGGCGTCGCGGGGCATGGCGGGCTCTCCGGCAAGGCCGGAAAACAACGCCAACTCAGCCTCTTAGCAGCTCACGACGGTTGGCAGACAGTTTCTAGGGGCTGTACCCCTTCAATGGGTCTTTCAGGTCCGAAGCGAAGGTCCGGCTGTTGTGCCAATCCCGGGTGCCGTAGGCCCGCTCTACGGCTTCCGCGATGGCGTTGCGGACGGCGACCTCGGCGATGTGGAGGGGGGGCCGAAGGCCGCCGAGACCCGGGCGTTCCACACATAGAGCCGGAGGGCCCTCGCGCGGTCGCCGCCCGCCTCCTTGACGTAGGTCCCGAAGCGCGCGGCCGAGAGCACCGCCGGTATGGCGGCGAGTTCCGCTTCGGTGAACGCCGGCGGCAGAGCCCCGGGTGTGTCGCCGGTCATCGAGAAACCTTGCGTTGACCCGGCGCGAGGCGGGGCCTATTCAAAACGCGTGAGCCTCCAGGGGTACGGGCGAAAGCCTGTCTTGGGGGGACAACCCGACTACCCCGCGGCCCGCCTTCCGGCGGGCCGTTGGCGTTTCAGGGCCCCATCTTAACTCGCCCTTTCTCCTTCGCGCCTCGCGAAACTCGCGATTGTCCGTCCATGTTGTTCTCTATACATTCTTGCGCTCGGAGCGAATCAGGAGCCGGGGCGTGTCGGGCGGCGACTACGATGGCGGCAACACGACGGGATTTGTTTCGCCGGCGTCGGACAGCCTGGAAGGGCCGATCGACCTGTCGGAGATCCTCGACCTCCGCCGGCCGCACCGCTACCCGGTCCGCGTCCGCGGCGACGCCCTGGTAGAGCGGGGCATCCGGCACGGCGACATCCTGATCGCCGATGCCGCGGCGCCCCCGGCTCCGCGACGGGTGGTCATCGCCATGGTCCATGGCGACGTGCTGGTGTGCCAGCTCGCGTTGAAGCGCGGGAGTTGGTGGCTCAAGCCGACTGTCCAACAGCCCCTCCACGCGCACCGCGCCATTCGGCGCGTCGGAGAGGCGGCGGACGAGGAAGGGCGCGAACGCACGGGCGCGCCCTTCCTCCACGAGCACGCGGGCACGCGCGCCGCGGGCGGCGAGGCCGTCGTCGCGCCCGCCGCCGAAATTCGCCGCCGCCAAAGGCCGGCGGAAGGCCCAGGCCACGGCGGTGCCGGGGACCTCTTCCGCGAGCGCGGCCAACGCCTCGACGACGTTCATCGCGGAGCAGTTGGCCGGGCTGGTCAAGGCAGCGAGCCTGGAGTTGGACCGTGAAGCTGTCGAGTTGCTGGACGCGGCGAGCGCCTGAAGCCGGAACTGTCGGCTCCGCATGGCGCTTGCCGTGCGAAGCGAGAGGAGGTGCCGATGTCTGAACTGATCGTTGTCGGGTTCGAGGACACCGAGCAAGCCGACCGGGCGCTCAACGAACTCGTCCGCCTGACCAAGGAGCACCTGATCGACCTGGAGGACGCCGTGGTGGCGATCCGCTCGCCCGACGGGACGGTGCGGATCAAGCAGAGCGTCAACCTGGTCGGCCTGGGCGCGGCGCAGGGCGGCCTGTCCGGCGCCTTGTGGGGCTCGCTGGTGGGCCTCCTGTTCCTGAATCCGCTACTGGGCTTCGCCGCCGGGGCCGCCGTGGGCGCGGGCAGCGGCGCGCTGGCCGGCAGCCTGGGCGACTACGGCATCGACGACGACCTGATCCGCTCCATCGGCGAAACGCTCCAGCCGAACACTTCGGCCCTCTTCGTGCTGGTCCGGAAGGTGCAGCCGGAGAAGGTCCTGGCCGACATCACCGGGGCGGGCTTCAAGGGCCGGGTGATCCGCTCTTCCCTGTCGCCGGACCAGGAGCAGCGGCTCCAAGCGGCGTTGTCGCAGGCCCGGCGCCAGGACATGGGCGCCGCCCCCGCATCCGGTGCGGCCTCGGCCGCGGCGCCGTCGTCGCAGCCTTTCGGTGGGGCGGCCGGCGCCACGGCCACGGCCGGCCCGGATCCGGTCTGAACCGGCACGAGGCGGGGAAGCCGCGATGCCGGAAAGGTCGGCCAACGCCCCGCTCCAGCGCGACCGCGTCCTGGTGGACCTCGCCCTGCAAGGCGGGGGGGCGCACGGCGCCTTCACTTGGGGCGTGCTGGACCGCCTCTTGGAAGAGCCTTGGCTGGAGATCGAGGCGATCTCCGGCACCTCCGCGGGGGCCATGAACGCCGCCGTTCTGGCCGACGGGCACGCGGCCGGCGGGGCGGAGGGCGCGCGGGAGGCGCTGGAGCGGTTCTGGTCCGCCGTGTCGCGCGCAGCCATGTTCAGCCCGATCCGGCGCACGCCGCTCGACGCGCTGCTCGGCCGCTGGACCCTGGACGCGTCGCCCGCCTTCGTCGCGCTGGACCTCGCGGCGCGGCTGGTCTCGCCCTACCAACTGAACCCGGCCGGCATCAACCCGCTGACCGGCATACTCGCAAGCGTGGTTGATTTCGACCGGCTGGCGCGCGCGCCGACGCGGCTGTTCGTCACCTGCACCAACGTCCGCACCGGCCAGGGCCGGGTGTTCCGCAACGCCGAAGTCACCTCGGACGTGCTGCTCGCCTCCGCCTGCCTGCCCCAGATGTTCCAGGCGGTGGAGATCGGGGGCGAGGCCTACTGGGACGGCGGCTACTCGGGCAATCCGACCATCACGCCGCTGGTGCGGGACTGCTCGTCCGACGACACCATCCTGGTCCAGATCAACCCGGTGGAGCGGCCCGGCGTGCCGCGCACGGCGCGGGAGATCAACAACCGCGTCAACGAGGTCTCCTTCAACGCCACCCTGTTGAAGGAGCTGAAGATGATCGACCTTTTGCGGGAGGTGGCGAACCCGGGCGACTGCGAAGGCGCGCTCTGGGCCAGGATGCGCGTCCACCGCATCGCGTCCGCGGCGATGACCGACCTCGGCTACTCCTCGAAGCTCAACGCCGAGTGGGACTTCCTGTTGTTCCTGCGCGACGAGGGGCGGCAGGCGGCGGACGCCTTCCTCCAGGCGCACGGGCACGACCTCGGCCGCCGGTCCACCCTCGACCTCCAGGGCCTGCTGGAGGGGGTCTGACACCGCCGTGGGCCTGCTCGGCATCCTGCTCGGCCTCGGGCTGCTCGTGTGGCTGGCCTACCGGGGTTGGAGCGTGCTGCTGCTCGCGCCCGCGGCGGCGCTGGTCGCGGCCGCCTT